>DASYLL010000130.1:0-8373 GCA_036009605.1 Thermoanaerobaculia bacterium
ACGCCGCTGATCTTCCTCTCGTCCTGGAACGTGAAGTACAAACATCCGAAGGAGTACGTCATCTCGTTTCTGGTGATGGAAACGGCGATGATCGGCGCGTTCCTCGCGACCGACCTGCTCCTCTTCTACGTCTTCTTCGAGCTGATGCTCCTGCCGATGTATCTCGTGATCGGCGTGTGGGGCGGCAAGAATCGCATCTACGCCGCCATCAAGTTCTTCCTGTTTACGATCGCCGGCTCGCTGCTGATGCTGCTCGCGATCCTCTACCTCGTCTTCCAGAACTATCACCAGACCGGCATGCCGTCGTTCGCGATCACATCGCTCTACGGCACGATGCTCGAGCCGCGTGCACAGATGCTGGTGTTCTTCGCGTTCACGCTCGCGTTCGCGATCAAGGTGCCGCTGTTCCCGCTGCACACGTGGCTGCCGGACGCGCACGTCGAGGCGCCGACCGGCGGCTCGATCATCCTCGCCGGCGTGATGCTGAAGATGGGCACGTACGGCTTCCTGCGCTTCGTGCTGCCGCTGTTCCCTGAAGCGAGCGCGCGCTGGGCGGGACTGCTGATCACGCTTTCGGTGATCGGCATCATCTACGGCGCACTCGTCGCGTGGGTGCAGCCGGACATGAAGAAGCTCGTCGCCTACTCTTCGGTCTCGCACCTCGGCTTCTGCGTGCTCGGCATCTTCGCGATCAATCAGACGGCGATCGAAGGATCGATCCTGCAGATGGTCAGTCACGGAATCTCGACCGGCGCGCTCTTCCTGCTCGTCGGCGTGATCTACGAACGACGCCACACGCGCCTGCTCGCCGACTACGGCGGCATCGCGCGCACGATGCCGGTCTTCACCGTCTTCTTCGTGATCGCCGTGCTCTCGTCCGTCGGCCTGCCCGGCCTCAACGGATTCGTCGGCGAGTTCCTGATTCTCGCAGGCACGTTCCAGACGCATCCCATCGCTGCGACGATCGCCGCAAGCGGCGTGATCCTCGCGGCGATCTATCTTCTCTGGCTCGTGCAGAAGGTCTTTTTCGGACCGATCACGAACGAAGAAAACCGTAACATCCCCGACATCGCCTGGAACGAGATTGCGGCTATGGTGCCGCTCGTGATCTTCATGGTGTGGATCGGCGTGCATCCGAACACTTTCCTCAAGAAGATGGAGCCGAGCGTGAAACACCTGTTGGCCACGATGAGTGGTGAGCGCCAATCGACCACGCCGGTGTTCGCGACGGGGGTTGTTGCTGGTGAGAAGACGCTGATCGCTCGACGGAACAGCACGGACTCCGCGTTACTGGTTGAAGGTACGGCATCGCTTTCGCCACAACTCACCTTGAACCAGCAACCAGCAACCAGCAACATCTCCGAGGTTCCTGGTGAGAAGACGATGATCGCTCGACGGGACAGCGCGGACTCCGCGTTGCTGATTGAAGGTGCTGCATCGCTCTCGCCACAACGCACCTTGAACCAGCAACCAGCAACCAGTAACAACGTCCTCACTCAACCAGCAGCCAGCAACAGCCTCGTCGGGGGTGCCCAGTGAACCTCCAACCGCTCCTCGAGCCCGGCTGGGTCAACGCCATTTTGCCCGAGATCATCCTCTCGGTCGGCGGCATGCTCCTCATCCTGATCGACGCCTTCGCGCCGCGCGCGAAGCAGGCGCTCGCGCCGGTCGCGCTGATGGTGTTTCTCGCGGCCGCGTGGTCGCAGAACCTCTTCCTGCGCGATGGACACTTCTTCGGCGGCACGTACGAGATCAGCGCGATCACCGTGCTCTTCGACATCACGTTCCTGCTCGCCGGAATCCTGGCGTTGCTCTTCTCGCGCGAGTATCTGCAACGCGAAGGCATCGAAGACGGTGCGTTCTACGCTCTGCTGGCGTGGGGCACGGTCGGCATGATGATGATGTCCAAGGGCCTGGACATGCTCATCGTCGTCCTCGGCCTGGAGATCCTCTCGATCTGCATCTTCGTTCTCGTCGGTTTCCATCGCCGCATCCCGATCTCGAACGAAGCCAGCCTCAAGTACTTCCTCATGGGCGCGTTCGCCACCGGCTTCATCCTCTATGGCATCGCGTTCTTCTACGGCGCCACCGGCTCGACGAACTTCGTGAAGATGTCGCTCTGGTTCGCGCAGAACGACGCCACGCCACTGCTCACCGTCGCGTTCGTGCTCCTGATGTCGGGCTTCGGCTTCAAGCTCGCGCTGGCACCGTTCCATCCGTGGGCGCCGGACGTTTATCAGGGCGCGCCGACTCCCGTCGCGGGCTGGCTGAGCGTCGCACCGAAAGCGGCCACGCTCATCGCGCTCGTGCGTCTCTTCGACGCGATGTCGCCGATCCTGCCGAAGGTCAACTGGATGAACATGATCGCGGTGCTGGCCGTGCTGTCGATGATCGTCGGCAACGCAGTCGCCATCGTGCAGCGCGATCTCAAGCGCATGCTCGCCTACTCCGGTATCGCGCACGTCGGCTACATGATGATCGCCATGCTCACCGTGCGCGACGACTCTGTCGCGGCGGTCGCGGTCTACACGATCACGTATGCGCTGATGAACATCGGCGCGTTCGGCGTGGTGTCGCTGCTCGTCAAGAACGAGAACGATCCGCACACCCTCGACGACATCGCCGGCCTCGGCTTCCGCCGTAAGTTCTACGGCTTCGCGCTGGCGATGTGCATGTTCTCGCTCGCCGGCTTACCACCAACTGCCGGGTTCATCTCCAAGTTCTACGTATTCAAGACCGCCATCGAATCGGGCCACACCACGGTTGCGCTGCTCGGCATCCTGGCCTCGATCATCTCCGTCTACTACTACCTGCGCGTCGTCTACTACCTCTACATGAAAGAGCCGGCCGAAGGCACCGCCGTCGTGGCGTCGTCGGGCGGTGTGTTTGCCGTCGGTGCGCTGATGATCGCCATCGTCGGCATTCTGATCATCGGCATCTATCCCTCGCCTCTGTTCCAGGCGGCCGGCAACGCCGCGCGGATGATGCTGCAGCAATGATGCGATGAGCCGGGCCGGGAGCGACCGCGACGCGATCTCCGAGCTGACCACCGGACGGCTCTCGGTCTATCTCCGCTGCCTGACGTTTCTCGAATCGCAGGGACAGCGCACCGTCTCCTCGCACGAGCTCGCGGAACGCTTCCATCTCAACTCGGCGCAGATCCGCAAGGACCTGGCGTGCTTCGGCGAGTTCGGCACGCGCGGCGTCGGTTACGACGTCTCGCGCCTCCGCGCGCATCTCGTCGAGACCCTCGGCATCGACCGCACCCGCAACGTCATCATCGTCGGCGCCGGCAACCTCGGCATGGCCCTCGCGGACTACGCGGGCTTCAACAGCAACGGCTTCCATCTCGTGGCGATCGTCGACAGCGACGACGCGAAGATCGGTCGCGAATCACGCTCCGGCATTCCCGTGCTGGCATGGGAGAAGCTGAACGAAATCGTGCGCCGCAACCACGTCGACATCGGCATCATCGCCGTACCCGCGGAAGGCGCGCAGGCCGTCCACGACACGCTCGCCGATCTGGGCATTCACGCGATCCTGAACTTCGCGCCGATGCAGATCAAAGTGCGGCCCGGCGTGAAGGTGCGGTCCGTGGATTTGCGGATCAACCTCGAGTCGCTGTCGTTCCACCTGAAGAATGCCGAAGACGGCATGATGATGGGGTAGCGTCCGCTTTTCGGTGTAGGGGCTCTTTCGTTTTGCCAACGACCCCTCATCCGCCTTCGGCACCTTCTCCCCTCGCAGAGGGGAGAAGGCCGAGAAGAAACTACTGCTGCGCGAACTGGATGCTCGGGTCGTTGGTCGTGTTGTCGGTGGTCGCGCCGTAAATGAACGCGCTGCCGCTGTTCATGCGGAACGTGATGCTCTCGCCGCCCGTGAGCGTGATGCCGAGAAGAGCCGCGGAGGAGACCTGCTCGAAGTACGTCGCGGCGTAGCTGCGATCGAAGGTTCGCAGGACGACGCCGTTGCGGTCTTTGACGGTGATGGTCATCGAGACGCCCTGTTCGAGCGTGCGCACGCCGATGTTGAGGCGGAAGCGGGTGAAGTCGGCGGGGGCGAGGATTGCGGCGGTCTCCCCTGTTTGCAGCGCATCTTCGGGACTCTGCGCGTCTTCGTTCAGGCCGGTGGTGCCGGCGGCGCCTGCGTCGTTGAAGACGCGGACGGAGCTGACGGGCATTGCGGAGCCGAGGTCGCCGTGGATGTCGGCGGTGCCGAGGCCTGTGAGGGCCATCGCGGGCAGGAGGTCTTCCCAATAGAGGCTCTTGCCGGGCTCGATCGAGTACGCGAGGGTCGCATCGGAACCGCTGGACGGGTGATAGACGATGTTGCCGGAGATGGTCGTGTCGTGCGGATTGAAGAGCTGTACGGACGTCTTGAAGAACGAGCCGAAGCCTCCGGGTGTCGAGCCGACGACGGGCAACACGCGCTTCTGCTGCACGGGTTGCGTTGATGCGAGCACGAGCACGGAGACGGTTGTAGATGCGCCGGAAGTGATGTCGCAGCCGTTTGCGTGGTTTCGTGCGCGCACGCGGTAGTAGTAGCGCGTGTCGCTCGAAACGTCGTGCGTGAAGGCCGATGGCGGTGCGGTCACCGTCGTCGTCACGGCGCCTGCGAAGTTCACGTCAGTCGATTCCTGCAACAGATACTCGCTGGCGTTGCTCACGACCGACCATGCAATCGAGTACTGCGTGCCGCTGTCGACGGAGGCGACCGGTGTCGTCATCTGAGGAACCGCGGGCGTCGTGCAGTTCTGCGGCGGTGCGGTGACGGTGATGTTCGCGGACGCGGACGTGCCGCCGAGCGCGGGAGGCAGCGTGCCGGTGATCGACGTCGAGCCGATGGTGACGCCGTCGACGTCGAAATTCGAGCTGGTCGTGCCTGCATCGATCGTGACTGATGGCGGCACGGTGGCGATGCTGGGATTGCCGGAAGAGAGCGAGATCGTGGTTGGATTCGTGAGCGCGAAGCTGAGTCGCGCACTGAGCGAGCGGCTCTCCCCTGCGACGACCGAAGACGATGACGGCGTGATCGTCAGCGTCGGCATCGGGATGTTGATCGCGCCGTCGACGAGTTGCAGCAGACCGTTCGCCTCCGTCTCTTTCGTCGCAGCGCTTCCGCCCGCGTCTGTGAGTTGCGTCAGCGCGGGATCGAGCGTCAGCGAGATCGACGTGCCGGGCGTCGCCGCGGAAGACAACGTCACGAGGAGATGCGCCACGCGATTGCCGGGCGCGGATGCGTTGAGTGTGAACGGGATGAGATTCGTCGACTCCTGAAACGTGTCGAGGAGCGAGACCGAGTTTGCGGTCGTCGGTTTGAATTCCGAGGTGGGAGTCAGCGAGGCGGTGATGCCGTCGCGTGCGATCGAGATCGACGAGACCGCGCTCACCGGCGCGTACGTGACCTTGATGCTGAACGACTGAATCTTCGAGCCGGCGGGACGATCGATGCCGAGGGGCGTGCCGCTGACGTCGCGAATCGAGATCGGGACGTCGACGATGGTGCCAGTGGCGTTGACGGTACCGACCGTCACGACGTCCTGCGCCGCCGCAGTGGCGGCGAGGACGATCATGATGACAGCGGATAGGAATCGAGCGATCAGAGTCTCCGGAACACGACGACGGTCAGCCCAATTGCGAGCAGCGTCAATGCCCAGCCGCCGAGCGTCGGCACCCCGCCGATGACGGCAAGCACCGTCACCGCGCCCGCGATCGGCAGCAGCGTGCCGTTCTGCAGGGTCTCGGTGGTGGTGCCGCCTTCGTTCGACAGCTGCGTGAGCGTGGCGTCGAGGGTCAGCGGAATCGTCGTTCCGGGCGGCGTGCCCGGCGCAAACGTGAATGCGAGTTGCGCGACCTGATTGCCGGGCAGTGCCGCGTTCGAGACGAACGGCACGAGGTTCGTCGTCTCGTCGAAGGACATCAGCAGCGAGATCGTTCCCGCGCCCGAAGGACTGTTCTGAAACGTTGGCGTCAGCGGCGCGGTGATGCCGGCGCGCGTGAACGTCACGCTGGTCACGTAAGGCGATACTGGATAGTCGACCTTGAGGCTGAAGGCCTGGATGCGCGAGCCGAACGGCTGATCGATGCCGAGCGGTGTGCCCGCAACATCACGGACGTACACCGGTACGACGACGACCGGTCCGTTCGCCGACACGGTGCCGACGGTCACGACGTCAGGGAGTGGTTGTGCCGTCATGGGTGCGGCCAAGAGGCCGCACACCACGACGAACGCGAAGGACAGACGGAAAAGCGATTGCACGTTGTGCGATTTCATTGTGCTCAATTTCTCTCTCTCGCCGACGGACGGCGGGTACCAACGGTCACGCCGCGAATCTCGAGGTTACCTGCTGCGACGGTGGCCTGGTGCACGCCGCCGCTGCTCAGCATCGTGAGCTTCGAGTCGACGTCGATACGAACCTGATCTGCTCCGCGCGCGAGCTCGATCTCGGCAACGACTGTAGAGGAGCCGAGCACCTGACCGCCTGCGAAGGCGACGAGGTACGCGGCGCCGTCCGTGGTGGCGCGCGTCATTTCGAGCACGGGCTGCGTGTTTCTCGCCGCTCCCGCGCGGCGGATGGCAACGATGGATCCGTCACCGGTCACGCGCAGTTTCAGCGACATGGCCTGCGGTGCGACCGAGCCCGAGGCCGTCGTCACCCTCACCGGAACGAACGTCCTGCCGTCGCGAACGACCGCCGTACCGAGAACCACCGAGCCGTTGAGACGTCCCTCCCCTTCAACGGCGATGCGTCCCGGCGTTGCCGCCGGCTGCGGTCCGCCGAGGAAGAGGTAGTTGACGATGTAAAAGATGTCGGCCGGGTCGACGACGTTGTCGCCGTTGGCGTCACCCGACATCAGACCGAACGGACCCGAAGGTGCGGGACCGCCGCTGAAGAGGTAGTTGACGAGATAGAAGATGTCCGACGGATCGATCGAGCCGTCGCCGTTCGCGTCGAAGCGCTGCGGGTTGTAGGTGTAGCCGTTGGTGAGCGTGCCGCTGGTCGTATCGGTGTTCGTCACCGTCACGGTGACCGCACCCGCCGCGTGCGCGGGCGTGTTCGCGGTGATGGTCGTCGAGTTGACGACCACGACGCTCGTCGCCGCGGACGCGTCGAACGTCACCGATGCGCCGGCGAGGAAGCCGGTGCCGGTAATCGTGACGGCCGTGCCGCCGAGGTACGGACCGCTGTTCGGCGAGACACTGGTGACGGAGACGCTCGGTGCGACAGAAGTCACGGTAACGTTGAGCGAATCCGAATCAGAGCAGGTGGCGGCCGTCGTGACCGTGACATCGAGCGTCAGCGTTCCCGCTGCACCGGCCGTGAAGTTGACCGTGTTGCCGGTGGTCGGACCGACGAATGACCCGTTGGTGATCGACCACGCGTACGACGCACCAACTCCGGCATCAGCGACCGAGGCGCTGCTGCCTGCGCCGGAAGCGACGGGCGACGGTGAGGTGATGGTGGCGTTCGGAAGCGGGTTGACCGTGACCGACGTCGTGGCCGAGGCGTTGCTGCTGCAGCCGCTGGCGGTGACGACGACCGTGTAGTCACCCGATGCGGAAGCGACGTACGACTGATTCGTTTCGCCACCGATCGGGTTGCCGTTGAGATACCACTGATTGCCGCTTGCGCTACTCGATGTCAGCGTCACGCTGCCGCCGGCGCAGAACGCCGTCGGACCTCCGGGCGTGATCGTCGGCGTCGGCGGAATCGGATTGACGGTGACGACCGTCGCTGCGGACGGTGCGCTCGAGCAGCCGCTCGCGGTCACGACGACCGTGTAGTTGCCGCTCGCGGTGGCGACGTACGCCTGATTCGTTTCGCCGCCGATGGGGTTGCCGTTGAGATACCACTGATTGCCGCTGACGCTGCTCGACGTCAGCGTCACGCTGCCGCCGGTGCAGAACGTCGTCGGACCGCCGGGCGTGATCGTTGGCGTCGGCGGAATCGGATTGACCGTGACGACCGTCGCGGCGGACGGCGTGCTCGAGCAGCCGCTCGCGGTCACGACGACCGTGTACGAGCCACTGGCCGTGGCGACGTACGTCTGATTCGTTTCGCCGCCGATCGGGTTGCCGTTGAGATACCACTGATTGCCGCTTGCGCTACTCGATGTGAGCGTCACGCTGCCGCCGGCGCAGAACGTCGTCGGACCTCCGGGCGTGATCGTCGGCGTCGGCGGTGCCGGGTTGACGGTGACGACGACCGCGGCGGACGGCGCGCTCGGGCAACCGTTCGTGTTGATGACGGTGTAGGAGCCGCTCGCGGTGGCGACGTACGTCTGATTCGTTTCACCGCCGATGGGGTTGCCGTCGAGATACCACTGATTGCCGGTTGCGCTGCTCGACGTGAGCGTCACGCTGCCGCCGGCG
>DASYLL010000131.1:0-8795 GCA_036009605.1 Thermoanaerobaculia bacterium
GGCCACCTTGATTCGCGCAGACGATATGCCGCGGGTCGGGGCGAAGGAAATCTTCTTCGACCCGCGGCGCAGTGTATCCGAGGCGTCCAGTGCCAGCCGGCCGTCGAAGGTCACCGACGACGAAGGCCGCCGGATTGCACAGGTTTCATCGGACGTTACGGTTCTGGGGCTGAGTTACTGGATCGAACTGGTTACCAGTCCCGGCAAGCGGGGCATACACGTGACGGACGAGCGCACATTTCGATCGGGCGAGCGGATTCGGATCCACTTCCGCGGCAATACCGACGGACGGATCGTGATCGTGCAACTCGGAACGTCGGGCGCGTCGAGCGTCCTTTTCCCCGATGCGAGGAAACGGCTGGGTCAGAACCACATTCTCGCCAATCACGATCACGTACTTCCGAGCGAGGAGCATTGGTTCCGGTTTGACGATACGCCGGGGACGGAAAGGCTGCTCATCCTGTTCGCAAGAAATCAGGCCGAGCTCGATCGTGTCTTTCCGATACGGCCGCTCATGGATGTTGCGATGACCACGATCCTGCTCCGCACGGTCAACCAGTCGAAAGGCGGGAAGGACCTGCTGATCGAGAGAGAAACACGTGAGCCGAGCGAGATCGGAGGCTATGCGGTGAACGTCGCAGGTAAACCGATCGCACTGGAGATCGCGCTGACGCATCTGTGAGAGTCCTGAACCCACGCGACAGAAGGTTGGCGCGTTCCGACGCGCGGAACTACTTCTTCCCCCGCACGTCTCAGCCCTCAGGAACCCACAATCATGCGAACCCTTCTGATCCTTTCCCTTTTCTGCAGTCTGCCGTTGTTCGCCGCCGATGCTCCGAACGCTCATTGGCGTATCAGCGTTCTCGCCACAGAAATCTCGACCTCGGGCAACAGTTCGTTTGCAGGCAATGACGCCTGGTCGAATGATGCACATGCGGGCGTGGGGCTGGGGCTGGCCTATGTATTCTCGCCACAGTGGGATGCCGAATTCACGGTTGCGTCGCAGACGCATCGGTCGCCGTATACACGCCTGTTCTATGCGGAGATGCCGAATCAGCAGCCGGGGATCATCGTTCCCGCGACCGAGTTTCGCGAGTATCGAGTGACTCCCGTCGATTTCTCGATTACGCGTCATTTCCTCGTCGATCAGCCGATTGCGCCGTATGTGCGGGCGGGTGTGCGCTATGTGGGCGCACCAGATGATCCGACGACGCTGGCGACGTTCATTAACGGACCGTCCGACGTGCCGCAGTTTGTTCCGGTGAGCGAAGGCTTTGGCCTGAATGATCGCGTGAGTGCGCAGGTTGGCGCCGGTGTTCGTGTCCGACTGACGGAGCGCACTGCGTTGCGCGCGGAGGCTACGCGCTTGATTCGTTCGGAAGAACAGACATTCGATCCGTTGATGCGGTATGCGGTTGGATTCAGCTGGATGTTCTAAGACGGGCGGGGACCGTGCGACTCAATCGCACGATCCCCTTGAAACGTCACCGTGTCCGCGTCCGTACCGGGAACGGTGGCCGCGTCAGTTTCTTCGGTGGATTTGCAGCGAGTTGCTCGAGTGCAATGGCGATCGCTTTCTCGAGCTGCGGGTCGCGTCCGGCGATGACGTCGGCGGGCGTCTGTTCGACTTCCACATCCGGCGGCACGCCCTCGTTCTCCACAATGAATCCGTCCTCGGTCCAGATGGCGAGGTTCGGCGCCGTAATGTTGCCGCCGTCCATCAACTCGGGAAATCCGAGAATGCCCACGAGGCCGCCCCACGTGCGTTTTCCGACCAGTGTTCCCAGTTCGAGTTTGTGAAACATCCACGGCAGAAGATCGCCGCCGCTGCCGGCGGTTTCGTCGACGAGCATCACTTTCGGTCCGAGGATCGCGCCGAGCGGCGTGCGCAGGTCGGAGCCATAACGGAACGCCCACATGCTGATGAACGGGCGGCGCAGGATGTCGATGTAGTAGTCGGCGACCTGTCCGCCGCCATTGTGGCGCTCGTCCACAATGATCGCTTCGCGATCGGCTTGCGGGAAGAAATAGCGTTTGAAGTATTCGTGGCCGGCGTTCGCCGTGTTCGGCACATAGACATACGCGACGCGGCCGTTCGTCGCTGCGGTGACTTTGCGCAGGTTGCCTTCGACCCAGTCGCGATTGCGAAGTTGCGCTTCGCTGTCGATCGGAACGACCTGCACGGTACGCGAGCCTTTGCCGTCCGCGGTCGGGCCTACGGTAATTTCTGTAATGCGACCGGACGTCCGCTCGAAGCGGCTATAGAGGTTTTCGGGATAGCGAAGTTCTTTGCCGTCGACGGCGAGGAGATATTCGCCGGCTTTCACATCGACGCCCGGCTCCGTGAGCGGAGCGCGGAGAGCGGGATTCCAATTCAAGCCGCCGAAGACCTTCTTGAACCGATAACGGCCGTTTTCGACGTTGTAATCGGCGCCGAGGAGTCCGCCCGGACGCGCGTCGCTGTTGGCGAGACTGTCGCCGCCGCCGAGGCGGTGGTGACCGACGGCGAGCTCGCTGGAGAGCCAGCGCATGACACGGTTCAGATCCTGGCGAACGGAAACGTGCGGCAGAAACTCCGCGTATTTCGTGCGCATGGCGGGCCAGTCGGCGCCGTGCATGTTCGGGTCATAGAAATAGTCGCGATTGATGCGCCACGCTTCGTTGTAGATCTGCGTCCACTCCGCGCGCGGGTCGATCTTCACTTCGATGCGATCGATCGGGAGCTTGTTCTTCGAGGTGTCGATCTTGTCACCGAGGGTCGAGATCACCCAGGTGTCCTTCATGACGAGAAGGACCTTTTTCGTATCGCGTGAAATCTCGAAGGCATTGACGCCTTCGACGAGCGAGTCGTCCTTGCGTCCTTCGAGCTGGAAGCGGTGCAGGCTGCCCGGGTCGTCGCTGTAGCGATTGGTGCCTGTGGCGGTCTTCAGAAAAAAGATCTCGCCGCTCTTCCCGGCCTGCAGGCTGGAGTAGCCGCCTGCTTCGACCGGCAACGCCAGGATGCGCTGCGCGAGACCGTCGAAGTCGATGCGGACATCGGCCTTCTTCTCTGCCTTCTTCTCTTCTTCTTTTGCTGCGGGCTTCTCGGTTGCGGCGGGCTCAGTGGCGGGCGCGGATTTCTCTTCATCGCTCTCGCGTGCGAGCGGCGAGGGAACGCCTTTGGCCAGCACGGCCATATAGATGTTGCTCGTGGCGAGCATGTCGGCGTTCGACATCGAGAACCAGTCCTGCACCGGGCCGGCGTTCGTCGACACGAGGAAGTAGAGGTACTTGCCGCCGGCGTCGAACATCGGCGTGTCGGCGTCGCTGAGGCCATCGGTGAGTGGCTGCGACACTCCGGTCGCGACCGAGTAGAGCTGGATCTGGCCCATGTACGTCGGCGTGCGGCGGACATAGGCGAGCCACTTCGAGTCGTGCGACCAGGCGTGATTCGGTTCGTCGTACGTGCCCGGAGAGTAGAGCGGCTGTGTAGAGATCTTCTTCACGGAGCCGCTGGCGACATCCAGAACGTAGAGCGAGCGCGAGTTGTCGCTGAAAGCGATTTTCGTTCCATCAGGCGACCAGCTCGGATACGCATAGAACCCTGCGCCGTTGAGCGCGATTTTGCGCGGCGTGCCTTTGCCGTCCTGCGAGCCGATCAACATCTCGTATTCGCCGGATCCATCGGAAAACCAGGCGATCGATTTGCCATCGGGCGACCACGCCGGGAAGCGGTCGTGTGCAGCGGGACTCGCGGTGAGATTGCGATCGTCGCCCTTTTCCGCGGGGACCGAGATGATCTCGCCGCGGAACGCGATGGCGGCGCGTGCGCCCGTCGGGGAGAGGCTGCCCTGGCGGACGTACTTCGCGCCTTTCACGAAGCGCGGACGCGTTTCGAGGAGATCGGCTGCGACGCCGATTTTCAGGCGCTGCTCTTTGGACGTTGCAGGATCGAAGAGATGCAGCCAGCCGGCGCGCTCGAAGATGATTTTGCCGCCGCCTGCAGACGCGGAGACGATCGGGAAGTCTTCGTGACGCGTGAGCTGCGCAACTGCTTTCGATGTTGGATCGTAGGAGAAGAGATTGAACTCGCCCGCGCGATCGGAGAGGAAGTAGACCTTGCCACCGACCGTCATCGCGTCGGTGTCATTCGCGCGTCCGGCAGGCTGCGGAATCTGCTCGACGCCATAGTTCTTCGTGTCGAACAGAAGCAGTCGCGCAGCGGTGCCGCCGCGATAGTTTTTCCACTGTCCGAACGCATCCGCGAGCGGCTGATAAACGATCCGCGATCCATCCGCGAAGTACGTCCCCTCGGAAGCATTGGGGATCGGGAGCTTCTCCGCGGCGCCGCCGGTGACGGGAACGGTGAAGAGCTGCCGATAGCGATTTGTGTACACCTCGCGGGGCGAGGTGAAGAGCACCGACTTGCCGTCCGGCGTGAATCCCTGCGGCAGATCTTCGCCCGGATGCCACGTCAACCGCTGCGGCACGCCGCCCTCAGTCGCGACGACGAAGATGTCGGTGTTGCCGTCGTACTCACCGGCGAACGCAATCCAGTTTCCATCCGGAGAGAAGCGCGGGCGCGACTCGACACCCGGATGCGACGTCAGACGGCGTACACCGCTGCCATCGAGATTCGCCACCCACAGGTCGTTTGCGTAGCCGAATGCGATGCGATTGGAGCTGACCGCGGGATCGTTCAGAAGCCGCGTGTCGTGGATGTCGACGGCGAGGAGGGATGACGAGGAGAGCGCAAGGGAGAGGGCAACGTTCACAAGCAAGCGGCGCAATCGATTTTCTCCTAAGAAAAACGTTCGCGCGGACTATACGCCGGGTGCGGACGCGTGCACCGGACCGCCTCAACTCACGCGCGCCCGTAACCCATCCGTGACATCCGGCGGGGAGGGAAGCGGTCCCGCGCTTACGCGACGACGCGCACAGCATCGCCGTTGTTGGCGAACACCGTGTGCAGCATGAGGAGCATCACGCCATCGCGCAACACGACGCCGTGCGTCGAGCCGTCGAGAATCGCCAGGCCTTCGACCGGGCGATTGCGCAGTGCGCCGCGGCAGAGATTCAGATGCTGCGATGCAACCGCGAACGCATCGCTCGCACGAGCGAACGCATCATGTCGTCGCACGCCGCATGTTTCGCAGACGTATCCGCCTTCGGCCGTCATCGTCCGGTAGAAGATGGTGAACGGCGCGGTCGGACGCGTGCGGATGGGATCCATCGGGACGGCATTAAACCACGGCCGCAGATTTTGGTGAACGCGCCGGCCGCGGGTGGTCGTCCATGCGACTGATTCTAGGGTAGAGTTCGTCACTCCATGCTGACCGTTCTGATCGTCGACGACAACGCCTCGTTTCGCGCCCAGGCGGCGCGGCTCTGCGCATCGGAAGGCTTCTCGACCCTGAGTGCCGGATCGCTCTCGGAGCTCGCACAGGTCCTGTCGACATCGGCGCCCGATCTCGCGCTCGTCGACATCGAGTTGCCGCAGATCCCCGGCCATCGCCTCGGCGCGCTCATTCGTTCGCGGCAGAACATCCCGATCGTGCTCGTGTCTGCGCTCGATGAGAATCACGTGCGACGTTTGTTCGAAGCGTCCGATGCGGACGGCTGGATTTGCAAGCCGCTGACGCGCGACAAGTTGATCGGTGCCGTCACACGATTCGTCGTCGCGCGCAATCGTCAGGCGGAAACAGCGGAGGCCATCCACGCAGTCCACGCGACGCCGGAGCTCGCGCGCGTGCTGCTCGTCGAAGACGAGCCGATGATCACGGATCGCATCGAGATGGCGCTGAGCGGAACGTGTTCCGTCGTGACTGTGTCCGATGGCGACGCCGCGATTCAGCATCTCGTGACCGGCGAGTACGACTGCATCCTGCTCGATCTCATGCTGCCGCATCTCAGCGGCTTCGACGTGCTGCGTCACATCGTGCTGCGACGCGGCGATCTGTTGAAGCGCACGTTCATCATGACGGCGGCGTCGGATGAATCATTGCAGTTCATCGATCGTACGGCGGTGGCGGGTGTGTTGCGGAAGCCGTTCGAGGTGGCGACGTTGCCGGATCTCGTCGCGCGTCTCGTTCGTTAACGCTTTTCCAATTCAGCGACCGAATCCTTGAACGCCGGCGAGAGCCAGCAGTACGGTCCGACGGGCGTCATCTCCGTGCTCGCAAACACTTTGCGATACCACGCCGCGGGTCTGCGGATGAACGCGTCGAGATCGCCCGTGACGTCGTCTTCTTTCGTCAGCACTTCGAGGAACGCCAGTCCGTCGGTTACGTCGGCAACGGCCTTGATGCCAGTGCGAATCTCATTCTCGGGCACGTAGTGCAGCACATCCGAACAGACGACTAGGTCATACACGCCGAGTCTCATTTTCGGCAGATCGCCGAACGAAGCCTTGCGAATGTTGCGCTCGCGACCGAAGCGCTCGATCGCGTAGTCGGAGGAATCGAGACCCGCGTACACGATGCGCGGACGCAGCGCGAGCAGATGCGATCGCCACGCGCCTTCGCCGCATCCGATGTCGAGCACGGTGCGCACGGGACGATGAATGAAGTACTCCGCCACCGTCACCGCCAGCAGAACCTTCCGCCGCACCTCGGCACTCGTGCTGACGCGCGTCTTGCGTCCGCGATACCAGCGATCGAAGTACGCCTTGTCGTATTGCTTCGGCATTACTGATTGTGATGATGAACGGTGTCGTGGACCGGCGCGGGCTCGTGGACGCCGATGCCCATGCGACGCAGGCGCGCAACGAGGCGCGGCATCTTCGTCTCGATCTTGTCGCACGCTTTGATGGCGAAGCTGCTGCGCGGGAAGAGGACGAGCGCGGACAGGAGAAAGAAGATCCAGCCCTGCATGATCGGCAGGAGCGAACCGATGATGCCGAGGATGAAGAAGACGATGCCGAGGGTGATGCGGAGGATGAAGATCATCGAAGGGGGAACATCATCCTTTCGGACGGAACTCCCCGGCGTCGATATATTCGCCGGGGATCTTCTGGAACTCCTGCACGCCGTACCTGGCGAGAAGCTCGTCGTCCGGGATCTCATCGGCGAGGATGAGACCTTCGATCTCGCCGGTGCGGTTCTCGAGGTCCCAGCCGGTCCAGATTTCGGCGTCGCTGTAGGGTCGGAGCGAGATCTTCTGCAGATAACGGCTCATTGCGCGCGTCCTTTACGACGGTACTCCGCGAACTCCACGAGGAAATCGCGCAGCCCTTCCATCGCCTCGCGGACTCCGTCCGGGATGGTCTTCATCCGCATCCAGTAGCAACCCGGATCGAGGATGCTGCGCAGCACTTCCATGAACTGATTCAGCGACAAATAGGTCGTCTGATAGACCTTGCCTTTGGTGCTTTCCTGCCGCGCGCGCTGCAGCTTGGCGATGATGCGCGCGGCCATGTAGTACGGCGCCTGGAGCGCGTCGAATTCGTCCTGCGACATGCGCGGTCCTTTGGTGATGTGCTGACGATTGACGGCGCCCTGCAGATACTCGAGCACGAGCATCACCGCGGTTTTCGGGACCGGTCCGCAACGGTTGTGCTCGACCGCGTCGGTGAGGAACGCGTTGAGCGATTTCACGTGCTCTGAATCGGGATATGTGAGCTCGCGCAGACCGTACTTCTTGCCGATGGCCCGCTCGTCGAGCTCGGGCAATGGCGTTTCGATGGTTTTGTTCTCGTCGGACATATCGCGAGAAGCCGAGAATAGCACGCTAGAATCAGGCCGATGCAGACCGGCGACCTCCTTGCGATGGTCCCACTTTTCCAGCGCCTCAGCGCGACCGAGCGCGCCGATCTGGAACGTGTTCTCGAACGCCGGACGTATCCCCTCGGCGAGCAGATCTTCGCGATCTCCGAGCCCGGCGATTCGCTGTACGTCGTCGGCACCGGCGTCGTCGAGCTGTTCGTCAAAGATGACGCCGGCGGCAGGATCGTGCTGACGGTTTGCGGTCAGGGCGAAGTGTTCGGGGAGCTGTCGCTATTCGATGGTGGACCGCGCACGGCCAGTGCGGTGGCGCTCGAAGAAACGACGCTGCTCGTGCTCGATCGCGATGAGTTGCTCGAGTTTCTGCGGCGTCATCCGGCGGCCGCGCTCGATCTGCTCACGACGATGGGACAACGCATCCGCAACACGGATGCGATCCTGCGACGCCGCGTCGCGCGAAACATCAATGAGGAGATGGAGATCCGCTCGACGACCGTCGAGAAGGTTGCGGACATCATCGCGGCGTTCAGTGGAAGCATCACGTTCCTCGTCGTGAACGCGGTCTGGTTTTTCGGCTGGATCGCCTGGAACACGATGCCGTTCGGACAGCGTCCGTTCGATCCGTATCCGTTTGGATTTCTGACGATGGTGGTCTCGCTCGAAGCAATCTTCCTGTCGATCTTCGTGCTCGTCAGTCAGAACCGTGAGGCCGCGAAGGATCGTTTGCGCGCGGAAGCGGAGTACGAGGTGAATCTCAAGGCCGAGCTCGAGATTCGGCAGCTGCACGAGAAGATGGATTTTCTGACGGAGGAGTTGCTCGCGCGAATGCCGCGCACGGAGCGCAAACTGTCATCCCGAACGTGAGTGAGGGACCTGTGCGGGCGGGGCGACATGCACGTTCTTCGCGCCCCGCCCGCACAGGTCCCTCGCTACGCTCGGGATGACATTAACGCCACGTCATTTCGAACGTGCACGTTTTCTCGCCGAGACACTGGCACTTCGATTCCGTGACGACGGGATCGGTGCCGCCGTGGCGGAGGATGCATTCGGAGAAGTACCCGAACGCGCTCGCGCAGAAGACCGGGCTGTAGCAGG
>DASYLL010000132.1:0-3565 GCA_036009605.1 Thermoanaerobaculia bacterium
ATCTCACGCTGCGGTGCGGAGACCAGCTCGGGAACCGAAAGAAGCGCGAAGATCGTCTTCACGCCACTCGCGCCGAACACGCGTGAGTTTCTCAGCACCCGTCGGGGCGTTCGCGGTCGCTGACCCTTGACGAACATGAGAAGGCCAGCGCGTCGCAGGAAGGCGTTTCCGGCTGCATCGACGAACTGGACACCGCGCTCGCGCAACGCCTCCGCCAGCGGTGGCGTGACATAGTCGGTGATCAGCAACTGGTCCTCTGCGGAGAACAGCGATGAGATCGGGCCGACAAGAGCAGGCCTGACACCACTTTTGATCCGGCCCCGATACAGCCGAGGTCTTCCGACTCCGCGGATGGTCAGAGTCGCATCGTCCTCGCTCCGCGCTGAACGATCGGAGCTGTACGTGACCTCCAGTCCCAGCTCACGCAGAGACAGGATCGCGCCTTCGAGGATTGAGTCGGAAGTCTGCTTGTTCATTATTTCTAGGTGTTCACTGTACCTGAACACGTGCGAACAGTGAACATCAGTCATTCCATTGCACCCACACTTCCCTTCATGGCATCGTTTCCCTCCAATGCCCCCGACGTTCGAGAAACACGCCTCTCGCGAGACCGCGCTGAACGAGATGCAGATCTGGCGGGCCTTGCCCGCGCGCGGCCGACGTCTCATCGGCCCGTGGTGTTTTCTCGATCGCTACGGTCCGCTCACGTTCAGCGAAGACCGCAAACCGATGGATGTCGCGCCGCATCCGCACATCGGATTGCAGACCGTTTCATGGCTGCTCGACGGCGAGGTCATTCATCACGACAGCATCGGCGGCGAGGGGACCGTGCGACCGGGCGGTGTGAACGTGATGACCGCGGGACGCGGCATCGCCCACGCGGAAGAAACGCCGCGCCGCAATGGCGGTCAACTGAACGGGCTGCAACTCTGGATCGCGCTGCCCGACGAGCATCGGCACATCGAGCCGTCGTTTCAACCACTCGACGAAGTCCCGAAGATCGAATTTCGCGGCGGCGTCGCGCAGTTGTTCATGGGTGCAATGGAGAACGTCGCGTCGCCTGCGAATTCATACTCGGACGGCATCGGCGTCGATGCCGCGGTGCATCGCGGCGAGTCGCTCACGCTCCCGCTGCGCAACGATCGCGAGCACGGCGTGTTCATCCTCGACGGCGACGTCGACCTCGAAGGCCAGCCGCTCGCCGCAAACACGCTCTACTACCTCGGCACCGACCGCAGCGATCTCACGCTCCGCAGCGCAGCAGGCGCGCGCGTGCTCCTCCTCGGCGGTGTGCCGTTCGCGGAGCCGGTGCTGATGTGGTGGAACTTCGTCGCGCGGACACCCGAGGAGATGGCGGCGGCACGTGCGGCGTGGGAGAACGGGGAGTTCGGGGATGTGCCATATGACGGACCGCGCATCCCCGCGCCAGCGCTGTTGCGGCTCGCGCCGCCGAATCCTGCGAGCTGATCGATGAGGTTCGCACTCGCGATCTTCCTTCTCGCCTTCACCTGCGCAGCCTCTCCGCGCATCGAAGACAAGCTCCGCGATGGCGACATCATCTTTCACGAATCGCGCTCCTCGCAGAGCCGCGCCATCCAACTCGCGACGAAGAGCCGCTACAGCCACATGGGCATCCTCTATCGCAACAACGGACGCTGGTATGTCTATGAAGCGGTTCAGCCTGTGAAGCTCACGCCGTTTGCGGATTGGATCGCGCGCGGTCGCGACGGGCATTTCGTCGTGAAGCGACTACGCGACACACGCAAGCTCACACCGCAGGTGCTTGCACGCATGCGCAAGGTGGGCGAGGAGTACCGAGGAAAGAACTACGACCTCTACTTCGAATGGAGCGATGACCGGATCTATTGTTCGGAGCTCGTCTGGAAGATCTACAAACGCGCGGCCAGTGTCGAGATTGGCAAGCTCCAACGTTTGCGCGAGTTCGACCTCTCGCATCCTGCCGTGCGCGCGAAGATGCGCGAGCGATACGGGAATCGCGTGCCGCAGAACGAGCCCGTGATCTCGCCGGCGGCGATGTTCGATTCAGAGACGTTGGTTGAGGTTGGACGGCGGTAGGGCGCCGGGACATTGGTTCACCGCACATCGCCCTGTACGATCACCATTCGGTGCGCTTCATCTTCAATCGAAAAGGGCACAAGCGCCGCAGTGCCCCTCTGAGACTCTGAGACTTTGAGACTCTGAGACTCCCTGCGATCCTCATCACGCCGCCCATCGGGACAACGCCGCACTACTTCGCGATCAATTCGCCGATCTCTCTCCACGTCACGAGCTTCACCTTGTGATCCGCGAGCAGCTTGCGGAACTTCTCGCTCGTCAGAAAATCCAGCTCGCGCTGGCGCCACGCCGAGCCCCAGTTCGGATGATCGTGCGTTGCGGCGCGCATCTCCGAATCGTCATAGCCGACGTGCACCACGAGCTCCGTCACGCCCGGCTTCAGATTGCGAATCACGTTCGTGTACCACTCCGCCCAACCCGCATCCGTCTGCACAGCCTCGGGACCAATGGTCTCGATGGAATCGACGACGATGTCATCGGGACGAAACAGCGGCGCGAATTCCGGTTGCGACGCGAGCTCGCGCCACAAACCCACTGGTAATTTGTATTCGCGCGCAACGCGCAGCATCACGTCGAGCAGCGCCGCGTTCTGCAGCAGCGTGCGCATGTGCGAGTCGAGATGCGTGAAGTTGATGCCGAATGCACGTGCGCGCTCGATCTGCGCGCGAATCTCCGCTTCGGCTTCGTGCGGCTTGATCGTCCGCGCGGCCACGTCTTCCGCGATGTGGAAGTAGCCGGTATCGTCGAGCGTCGACGCGACGTGATCCTTCGGCAGCACCGGACCCCAGCGATACGGCGTCCATTCGCTCGTGAGCGTGAGGTGCAATCCGAGGTCGGCTTCGGGATGCGCTTTGGCCCAGGCGGCGATCTGCGGGAACCATGGCGTCGGCACCATGATCGCGGCCGAGTTCACGAGACCGCTCTCCAGCGCTTTGATCGACGCGGCGTTGACGGACTGCGACATCCCGAGATCGTCGGTGTGAACGATGAGCAGTTTCGCGTCGGCAGCATGCCCGAGCCGTTCGGCGAGGCTCTTTTCCTGGGCGAATGCGTGCGATGCGACTGCAGTGAGCAGGGCGGCCAGAATCAGGTTTTTCACGATCGAGAAAGCATACACAGCAGCAAAGCCGATCGCATCCGCTATTGAATCGCCCTACCTTCAGGCTTAGTATTCCGCCAACTCCCTCAGCCGTCGTACCCGATTCAGGCCAGGACACAACCGGTGTACTTTTCGGATTGGCCCGATTTGCCCTGCCCGCCGCGGATGGCTCGTCTCCGCAGGCGCAACGTCAGAAGACCCTCTACGCTGGGTGACGACTGGTTCTCCTTCCAGCAGTGTCGGGCGCCGACGCTCATCTGATCACGGGCGACCTTCTTTCACGGCCAGTACTGGCGCAGCAAAGGAGAATGCAATGTCCCCTATTGTCAGAAAACTCATCCGACTCGCGTCGTGCCTGGTACTGGCACTGTCCCTCGTCGCGACCGCGAG
>DASYLL010000133.1:0-18267 GCA_036009605.1 Thermoanaerobaculia bacterium
CGTGGACGCAAATGTGTCTGCCCGGCTCACACGTCTCCCTGCCAGCCAACGATGAGTGTCATCGTCCGATTCTTCGAGCACGTCCGCAGCCTGCAGCCGCGCCTGCCGCAACCGCTTCTCCGTGAAGCTCACCGACCGTCCGATACTCGTCGCAATCTCCCGCACCGTGTACCCCTCGGCCACCTGCATCCACAGGAGCTTTCGCTCCAGTGGCGGCAGCGCGCGCAGCGTTTCGCGCACGGCGATGCGCGTCACATGCGACGGCTCGGCGATCTCTTCCACAATCTCCTCGCCCGTGATCATTCGACCGTTCTTGCGCAGATAGTTGCGGCAGGCGTGACTGATCGCGCCAAAAAACCACCTCCGCGCGTTCACGATCGGCGCCGGCGGTTTGAGGTAGGTGATGAACACCTCGTGCACCAGCCCTTCCGCGTCATCGGCCGGGATGCCGAACTTCAGCACGGCGTAACGCTGGAGCCGGTTCGCCAGCGACAGGTACCACTCTTCAGGAGTCACTGCTGTACGGAGTCGCACAACCGGCCCTCGTTCCTCACCACGCATGGAACGCCGCCGGGTTTATAGTTGTTGCCAGATCCCCAGATGGAAAATGTCATCGCCGTAGGACTCATCCTTCCCGAAGTCACGAAGACCACTGCCGAGGAGCATCTCGAGGAGCTGGTGAAGCTCATTGGGAGCGCCGGCGCGAACGTGGTCTCGACGCTGCTCGCCAAGCGCCCCGCGCCCGATGCCGCGCTGTATGTCGGCAAAGGAAAGGCCGAGGAGATCCGCCAGCTCGCGGTCGACAACAATGCCGTGCTGATCGTCTTCGATGACGACCTCACGCCCGCGCAGGTGCGCAACCTCGAGAAGCTCATGGGTCCGCAGATCCGCGTCATCGATCGCAGCGGACTGATCCTCGACATCTTCGACCGCCGCGCGAAAACGCGCGAAGCGCGCACGCAGGTCGAGCTCGCGCAGATGGAGTACATGCTCCCGCGCCTCAAGCGCGCGTGGTCTCACCTCGAGCGTCAGGGCGGCAGCAGCGGTACCGGCGGATCGGGTGGCGGTGCACGCCGTGGCGTCGGTGAAACGCAGCTCGAGCTCGACCGCCGCATCGTCCGCACGCGCATCGCGCGTTTGAAAGAAGAGCTGCAGAAGATCGAGAAACAGCGCGGCACACAGCGCAAAGCTCGCGGCGCCGCGTTCACCGTTGCGCTGGTCGGCTACACGAACGCGGGCAAGTCGACGATGTTTAATCGCCTCGCGAGCGGAAAGGCGCCCGCGGTCGACAAGCTCTTCGCGACGCTCGATTCGAAGTCGCAGAAGATCGCCGCGGAGATGCCGCGCGAGACCGTCGTCATCGACACGGTCGGTTTCATCCGCAAGCTGCCCCACCATCTCGTCGCGTCGTTCCGTTCGACGATGGAAGAAGCGGTCAACGCCGATCTCGTACTGCACGTGATCGACGCCAGCCATCCGCAACACGGCGAGCAGCGCGAAGTCGGCGAGCAGGTTCTCACCGACCTCGGCGTCGATCTCGCCAACGTCATCGACGTCTACAACAAAATCGATCGCGTCGACGAGCACTTCGACATGCGTCAGCGAAATTCGGTCGTCGTCTCCGCTCTCACGGGACAGAACATCGAGCGTCTCCTCGACGTCATCCGCGAGCGCGAGCGCGCCGGTGGTGAGCTGCTGCAGCTCGAGATCCCGCATGCGGAATCGCGCCTCCTCGCGAAGCTGCACGAAGTCGCGGAGGTTCACAACACGCGCAACAACGATGAAGGCGTCGTCGTGAGCGCATGGGTTCCGAACGATGCCGTTCACCTGTTTGCGAGTCACGTGATTGGGCGGCCTTCGCGCGAACGACGAGCATCGTGATGAACGGTTGCTGGTTGCTGGTTGCTGGTTCGTTGTGCCTCAGCGCGAGATCGGGGCGTCTCGCCGCGATTCACCTCCAACCAGCAACCAGCAACCAGCAACATCCTCCATCATGAACATCCGCCCCGCGGCACCCCTCGACCGCGAGCGCATCCGCGAGATCCTCATCGCCACCGCGCGCTTCACGCGGCAGGAGGTTGGCTGGGCGATGGAGCTCGTCGATCTCGCGCTCGATCATCCCGAGCAGCGCGAGTACTCCGTGCACGTCCTCGAAGAGCCGGAGAGCGGCCCGAATCGCGCGGTACAGGGCTATGTCACGTTTGCTCCGACGCCTTTGACTGAGGGTGTGTACGATTTGTACTGGATCGCGGTGGATCCGAAGCAGCAGGGTCAGGGATACGGACAGCTGCTGCTGCGATTCGTGGAAAATGAGGTGCGCAGGCAGGCGGGGCGCATGCTGCTGATCGAAACGTCGTCGAAACGGAGCTACGCACCGACGATCCGTTTCTATCAGCGCGCGGGCTATCACGAGATCTCGCGCATCAAGGACTTCTACAGAATCGAAGATGACAAGGTAGTCTTCTGCAAGCAGCTGATGGTCCCATGAACTTCATACTCGCCGACACGCTCTACCTCGCCCTGGGCTGCTACGCCCTCGGCACGCTGGCGGCGCTCCTGTCGTTGTTCACGCGCGAGAAGCGCCTGCAGCACATCGGCCTGATCCTGATGATCACCGGCTGGGTCGCGCACACGATCTGGATCGGCACCATCTGCGCGGCGACCGGCCATCCGCCGATCACAAATCTGCCCGAGTCGGTGAGCTTCGTGGCGTGGGTCGTGTTCGCGATCGAGCTCGCACTCTGGATCCGCTATCGCGTTTACGCGGTCGTGTTCTTCGTCTATCCGCTCGTGCTGTTGCTGCTGACGCTGTCGGCGGTGGTGGGCGAGCAGTTCAAAGTGCTCGATCCGACGCTGCGGTCGAACATCTTCACCGCGCATCTGTTCCTGTCGACGGTGGGCGTCGCAGGATTGCTCATCGGACTCGCGTTCAGTTTCCTCGCCGTGATGCAGGACCGCGCGCTCAAACAAAAAACGCGGGGACGGTTGTGGGAGTGGATCCCGAGTCTCGACGTCTGCAAGTCGCTCAGCTATCGCGCTCTCGCGATCGGATTCGCGATCTACACGCTCGGCCTGCTCGCGGGCGTGGTGTGGTCGTATCGCACGAACGCGGGATTCATGGATCTGCAGGTGAAGCAGATCGGCGCCGTGACGGCGTGGGTGTTGTTCGCGGTGTTGCTGCAGTCGTACGTGAGCAACACGTATCGTCGGAAGCGCACGTTGTTCATTTCGGTGGGAGCGTTCGTGGCGATTCTGGTGGCGATGCTGGGGATCAGCGTATGAAGCGTGTTGCTGGTTCCTGGTTGCTGGTTCAAGGTGCCTCATCGCGAGAGCCTTCCGCGCTTGCGATGAGGTACATCGAACCAGCAACCAGCAACCAGCAACATCGCGCGGAGGCGCGACCATGTTGATCCTGGTCGGCCTCAATCACCGCACCGCTCCTCTCGAGGTGCGCGAGCGACTAAGCGTCGCCGATGCAAAACTCGGCGAAACCACCCTCTCCCTGCGCGAGATCGCCGGCGTCGAAGGCGCGGCGATTCTGTCGACGTGCAACCGCGTCGAAGTCATCGTCTCCACACGCGATGAAGACGTGATCACCGATCTCGTGGAATGGCTCGCCTCACGCGCGACGACCGTCCGCGCGGAGCTCGAAAAACACCTCTACATCGTCCGCCACGGCGACGTCGTGCGACATCTCTTCCGCGTCGCGTCCGGTCTCGACTCGATGATCGTCGGCGAGCCGCAGATCGGCGGACAGTTCCGCAAAGCATTCGTCGCGGCGCAGGAGCTCGGCGCGCTCGATTCGCTGCTGACGCAGCTCTTCGAGAACACGCTGCGCGTCGCGAAAAAAGTGCGCACGGAGACCGGCATCGGCGAGAACGCGGTCTCGGTGCCGTACGCCGCGGTCGAGCTGGCGAAGAAAATCTTCGGCGATCTCCGCGGCTTGCAGGTCCTGCTCCTCGGCACCGGCGAGATGGGCGAGCTGACCGCGGAACATCTGCACAGCCAGGACGTGAAGCAGGTCTTCGTCGCGAACCGTTCGTACGAACGTGCGGTCGAACTGGCGGAACGCTTCGGCGGCCAGGCCGTGAACTTCGACGCGATCGACGAGCACCTCACGGATTGCGACATCGTCATCACGTCGACCGCGGCGCCGCACTACGTCGTCGAGCCGCATCACGCCGCGCGTGCGATCGAAGCGCGGCGCAAACGCAGTCTCTTTCTCATCGACCTCTCGGTGCCTCGCAACATCAACCCCGCGGTCGCGGAGATCGACGGCGCGTACCTCTACAACATCGACGACCTGCAACTCGTCGCCGATGCGAATTTCGAAAAGCGTCAATCGAAAGCCGTCGACGCGGAGGTGATCGTGCAACGCGAAGTGGAAGCATTCCGCCGACGCCTCGTCGCACAGGATGCAGTCCCGACCATCCTCGAACTGCAACAGCGCCTCGACGACATCCGCGCCGCCGAGCTCGAAAAGTGCCTGCGCCGGATGGGACCGATAACCGCCGAGCAACGCGAAGCGGTCGAGATGTTCTCGTCGCAGCTCGTGAACAAAATCCTCCACTACCCCATCCTCGAGCTCAAAGAAGCCTCGGACGAGCCGAGCGAACGCGAATCGCTGCGCCGTACCATTCGGAAGATCTTCGGGCTGCGATGACGATCCGCATCGGTACGAGAGGCAGCCAGCTCGCGCTCTGGCAGGCCAACGAAGTGAAGCGCCTGTTCGACGCCGCCGGTCACGACGCGGAGCTCGTGATCGTGAAGACCACCGGCGACAAGCGACAGGACGTTTCGCTCGCGTCGATCGGCGGCAAGGGTCTGTTCATCAAAGAGCTCGAAGAATCGCTCGAGCGCGATGCGATCGACATCGCGGTGCACAGTCTCAAGGATGTGCCGTCGCTGATTCCCGACACGTTGGTACTGGCCGCGTTTCTCGAGCGCGCCGATCCGAGGGACGCGTGGGTACACATCGATGGCAAGCCGATCTCTTCGATGCCCGACGGCGCGGTGATCGGCACGAGCGCTCCGCGAAGACGCGCGCAACTCGCGCAGTTGTTCCCTCATCTGCGTGCCGAGGACATTCGCGGGAATGTCGATTCGCGCGTTCGCAAAGCGCGCGAGGGCCAGTACGCGGGACTCGTGCTCGCGGCTGCAGGACTCACGCGCCTCGGACGCGCGAACGAGATCACGTCGTACTTCGCGATTGAAGAAATGCTGCCCGCCGCGGGACAAGGCATCGTCGCGATCGAATGCCTTGCATCGAATGAGCGCGCGCAGGAAGCTGCGCGTGCAATCAATCACGATCCGAGCGAACGCGCCGCATTGCACGAGCGCGGACTGCTGCAGAAATTCGGAATGCGACTCGATTGCTACTCCGCCGTCGCCGCGCATTGGTCCGACGGCGTGCTGCGCGCGTTCGTCGGCGGCGTGCGTGCACAGGGCGCGGACGTCGACAGCGTCTACGATGCACTGATCGCACAGGGGGCGGAGAAAACGCTTTGACCGGAATCGTCTATCTCGTCGGCGCGGGCCCGGGCGACGCGCGCCTGCTCACGCTGCGCGCCGCGGAACTGATCGCGAAAGCCGACCTCGTCGCGCTCGACGCGCTCGTCTCGAACGACATCGCCGCGATGATCCCGAAGTCCGCGCAGATCGTGTACGTCGGCAAACGCGCCAGCGCGCATGCACTGCCGCAGGATCAGATCAATCAGCTGCTCATCGATGAAGCGCGCGCCGGCAAACGTGTCGTGCGATTGAAAGGCGGCGATCCGTTCGTGTTCGGCCGTGGCGGCGAAGAGGCCGAGGAGCTCGTGGCGGCGGGCGTGCCGTTCGAGATCGTGCCCGGCATCTCGTCCGCGATCGCCGGCCCCGGCTACGCCGGCATCCCGGTCACCCACCGCGCCTACGCAACCTCGGTCACGCTCGTCACCGGTCACGAGGCCGACTCGGGCTCGACCGGCATTCGCTGGCCCGCGCTCGCACAACTCGACGGCACCATCGTTTTCATGATGGGCTTCGCCAACCTCGGCGCCATCGCCCGCAATCTCACCGAGCACGGCATGCCGTCTTCGCGCGGCTGTGCGGTGATCTCGAAAGCGACGCGCGCCGATCAACGCACCGTCGCCGGCACGCTCGCTGACATCGAATCGCGTGTCGCCGATGCAAAACTCGAAACGCCAGCGCTGATCGTCGTTGGCGACGTCGTGAAGTTGCACGACACCATCGACTGGTTCGAAACGCGCCCACTGTTCGGTACACGCGTCGTCGTGACGCGCGCTCGCGAACAAGCGTCCGAACTGAAACGCATGCTCGAAGAATCGGGCGCGCAGGTCCTGCAGTTCCCGACCATCGAGATCGCACCGCCGCAATCCTTCGACTCGCTCGATCGCGCCATCGACACGCGCTACGACTGGCTGATCTTCACCTCGACCAATGGTGTCGCTGCGTTCTTCGAACGCTTCTTCGCGCGAGGAAAGGATGTGCGCGCGCTCGCCGGAACGAAGATCGCCGCCGTCGGATCGAGCACCGCCGCCGATCTACGATCTCGCGGCATCGCCGCCGATGTCGTGCCCGAACGCTATATCTCGGCCGAGCTTCTGCCCCTGCTCGCCGAGGATCAACGCGGCATCCGCACCGCCGTTGTGCGTGCCGAAGAAGGCCGCGATGAGCTGATCACCGAACTGCGCCGACGCGGCGGAGAAGTCGACCTCGCGGTCGCGTATCGCACGGTCGCCGCGGATGTCGATCTCGAAGAACTGCGCGCTTTGATCGCGAAGGATGCGATCGATGTCGTTACGTTTACCAGCGCATCCACGGTCGATCACTTCTTCGGCAAACTTTCCGAGGAGGAACGCGCGCGTGTTCTCGCGCAGGCGAAGCTCGCGAGCATCGGTGAGACAACCAGCGCCGCGATTCGCAAGTACGGCAGGGAGCCTGATGTCGTCGCGGCATCGGCGAGGATCCAGGCATTGCACGACGCGGTGGTTGCTATCGCACGAACGTCGGGATCGCCCGAATCATGAACTCGTCGAAGAGCGGCACGGTAAACGCCATGTCGCCATGCGCGGGGCTGTAGATCATTCCTTTTCTGATCAGCTTCGCGCGCACGGGACCGAGGCTCGAGATCTTCACATGCAGCGTGTCGGCGATGTCGCCCGTGCGTTGCGGGGTTGGCCCCAATTCGGCCATTGCGCGAAGAAAGTTTTTCTCACTCGGTGTCAACCGGTCGTATCGCACGCGAAAGAAATTCTGATCGAGTCTCGGGATGACGAACGTCGTCGCTTCCTGCACGATCTCGAGCGTGATGGGACTGTGTTGCGCGCGATTCCAAGCCTGATATCCCCACTCCTGCACAAAGTACGGATACCCCTTCGTCATCCGATACACCTCGGCAAGTGCATCGGTCTCGAAGACGACTTCGACCGCGAGCGCCGGCTCCTGAAGCGCTTTGGCCGCATCGCGCGCGGACAGCGCACCGATGTCGGGAAAGCTGAACAGCCGCTCCGCGTACGATTTCGATTCACCGGCCAATCCCGGCAGGATCGGCAGGCCGGCGCCGACGAGTACGATCGGCAGTTGCCGCTGCTGAATCTTGTGCATGGCCATGATCAGCGCGCCCAGCTCTTTCGAGCTGAAGTACTGGATCTCGTCGATGAGAATCGCAACAGCGCTCCGCCGATCCTCCGCGGCCTCACCGATGGCGACGAAGAGATTCGGCAGGTCGATTTCGAGATCGCCGCTGTCCGCGCTCCCGCGCTCCGGGTCGATGTCGAGGCCGATCGTGACATCGTTCATCGTCAGCTTGAACGCGCCGAGGAAACTGCGGAGCACGGCAAATCCTCGACGGACTTTGTTTCCGGCGCCTGCAATACGGTCGAGCTCGAAAAGGAGACGCTGCAGATGAGGAGAGAGGAGCGCGCCGAGGGATTTGCTTTCGTGTGCTTCGACGGAAATGGTGCGGTAGTCGCGGCCCTCGGCGATTCGTTCGATCTCATTGAGCAGAACGGTTTTACCGACGCCGCGGAGGCCGGTGAGGAGCATGCTCTTCTCTGGTCGCTTCTCTTTAATGCGTCCGAGGAGAACGTTCGCCTGTTCAAGAACGCCGTCGCGACCCACAAGTTCCGGTGGAGGAGCACCCGCACCGGGTGAAAACGGATTCCTGATCGGGTCCATCGGCGGCGAATTATAACGAGTTCTACCCGTTTATACCTTCGAACGGGTATAAATGGCTATACATGACCGTCTGGAACGACGCCGCCTACTCCGAGCGCCTTGCCCACGCGAACTGGATGGCGAACACGGCGGTCCTCATGCACCTCAACGAGCGCGCGACCGGCGACCCCGCGCGCGACTGGCTCTCGTCCTGGGCGCATCGCTGGTTCGTCGGCGAGAATCTGCGCGTCCTCGTCCTCGGATGCGGCGAGGGGTGGCTGGAGCGGGCGGTCGCGCAATGGTCGTTCGTCGCGCACATCGACGCGGTGGATTTCGCGGAGGAAGCAGTTGCGCGAGCGCGGGCAGCATCGCGCGGAACCGCGAAGATCCACTACGGCGTCGTCGATCTCAACCGCGGCGGACTCGAGCCGAACACGTACGACGTGGTCGTCGCGCATTCGGTCCTGCATCACGTCGAAAACCTCGAGCACGCGTACGCGCAGATCGAGCGCTGCATGCGTCCCGACGCGACACTCGTCATGAGTGAGTACGTCGGACCGAATCGCTTTCAGTACAGCGACGACGTGCTGTCGATCATGAACACGCTGATGCGCGCGCTCCCGGAAGAACTGCGGCGTCCTTATGAAACACGGACGCGGCCGACGGTCGAAGAGATGATCGCGAACGATCCCACCGAGGCGGTGCGTTCGGAGGAGTTGCTCGCGTTCACGGAGCGGCACTTCGACATTCGCGAACGCAAGAACATCGGCGGCACGATCCTGCAGCATCTGTTGTACGACATCGTGCAGAACTTCCGTTTCGACGTACCGCGCGAACGCTCGCTGCTGGAAATGCTCTGCACGATCGAGGCGATGCTCGTCGACCGCGGAAAGATCCCGTGCGATTTCGTACTGCTCGCGGCGCGGAAGAAAGGCTCGCGCGTCGAGCGTGCAGATCGCCCGCTGCCTCCGCGAGCGGAGGGTGCGGAAGACATCGAGCCGGATCCGTTGAAGCGAGTTGGCGGCTGGCAGTTTGGCAAAACAACAAAACACGACCTTCGCCTGCGTCGGCTCGCGTTGCTCGCGCAGCAATCCCATCGCGCGAATCTCTTTGAAGAGAACGCGCTCTATTCGTGGCGCGAACGATTCATCGCGCGTCCCGCACCCACCGATCCCGCGGTCCGCGACCTCCTCGAGACCGCTGCTACACTCGCCCGCGCGTGAGCGAACCCGAGAACAGGCTCTACGATCGCATCACCGGCGCGCTCGTCTGGATCGCCGCGTTCTGCCTCGCCGCCGGCGTGTTTCTCTCGCTGACGCTGCTTCTCAACCGGTTGCCGCCGACGTCGCCGATCGCGATCGGCGCAGTCACGATCGAGCGCTATTCGAAGCTCCGCGACTACCTCGGCGCCGCGCTGTTCTTCCTGCTCGTTCCACCGCTGACGATCTGGCTGAATCGGCTCCTCGGACGCACGGCGCGCCGTCTGCCGTCGATGGGCGAGCGAGTCGCATTTCTCGTCCCGTACCTTTTCGCGCCGCTCTTCTATCTGACGACCGGCAAAGTCGGCTGGATCCTTTTGCTGCCGATCGCGTTGTCGCTCGCCGCTCCGCGCGCGCTCGCATTCACGCGCCGCCATCGCTGGTTCCGCCAGCTGTTCCGTCCCGAGCTCCGTCCGTATCACGGGCTGCTGTTCGCGGAAGCCGTGTCGTGGCTTTTCTTCCGCTACCTCGTGACGGGACGGCGCATCGCACACATCCCGACTCTCTTCCTCGAAGTCGTGTTCGTGTCGATGTTCCTCGTCATCTTCTGGGCCGCCGCGATCCTCATCGCGCGCCTGTGCGAGTTGCACTTCGGACGTCCCGCGGATGAAGTCTTTCGCCGCATCACCGTCGCCGCGTTGCCATTGGTCGTGTTGCCGTTCATCGCCGCGATCAAGATCACGATCGCGCAGCCGCGTCTCATCACCATCGGCACCCTCCTGCTGATCGCGTTTCTCGCGACGCGCATCAAACGTCCGATGTCGCCGGACCGCGCGCGCAAGCTCGCCACGTATCTCATCTTCCCCGCGCTCATCTATCTGTTCAGCTATGCATCGACCGCGCAGCTCTCGCAATGGATCGATCTCTTCCATCGCGGCGAATCGATCGGTCCCGCGTCCGACTACCTGCGCGGCAAGGTCCCGTTCCGCGATGTGTTCGCGCTGCACGGCATGCTCGAAGACGGCCTGCTCGACGCGTGGCTGATGCAGCTCTTCGGACGCTCGCTTGAAGTTGCCGTGATGCGCAGCGTCATCCTCGGCTCGTTCCTCGGCGTCGCCATCTGGTTCCTCGGCATCGCGGTGTTCCGCTCGATCCCGCTGGCGCTGCTCTGCGTGGCGATGGGCTCGTGGACGACCGCGGAAAACAACCGCACGTTCTTCCAGGTCGCGGCGGTCGCGTTGTTCTGGCACGCGCTGCAACGGCGCAATCGCCTCGCGGCCGTGCTGAGCGGAGTGTTCGCGGGCGTGGCGCTTTTCTTCAGCTACGAGATCGGGATGTTCACGATCGCCGGTGCGTTCGCGGCGTCGCTGCTGCTCTGGATCGCATCGCGCCGCGTGACGTGGAACGGACTCGCGCCCGCGCAGGCCGCATTGTTCTTCGTGATCGGCACATTCCTTGGTGCCGCACCGTTCGCGATTTATCTCGCGATGCGTGGCGCGCTCGATGACTTCCTCGTGACGTCGTTTGCCACGATCCCGAACATCATCGACGCGGTCTGGTCGCTGCCGTTCCCCGATCTCATCTCGACGTTCCGCCGCGATCTCAACCTGCATACGCTCGCCGACTTCGTGCTGTGGGAGAAGTTCCATCTCATCCTCAGCCCGCTGACGATCGCCATCGCCGCGATCTATCTGATCGATCGCTGGCTGCGACGCCGCATGGACTCGCTCGATTTCGCGCTGCTCGTCATGACGGTTTTCGCGACGGTCGCGCAGCGCACGGCATTCGGCCGGGCCTCGTTCCGCCATCAGTACTTCGCGGCGTTTCTCATCGGACCGTTGCTCGTGCTGCTCGCGATGCTCGCCGTGCGGATGCTGCGCAATCTCTGGAAGAGCGGCGGACAGGGCACCCGCGCGTTTGTCGGCGCGATCGCCATCGCCGTGATCCCGCTCATCGCCGTCCTGTTCTGGATTCCCGATCTCATTAACGCGCGGCTGCACGACTTCATCCGCTACTCCGGCCGCATCCTCCGCGTCGATCTCGAGCCGCAAGCGCAGGAAGTGCACTGGCGCATCGACGATGTCACGATCTACATTCGCGAGCTGACGAAGCGCGGCGAGCCGATCTTCGACTTCTCGAACCAGCCCGCGTTCTACTTCTTCACCGATCGCCCGAACCCGACGCGTTTCTATCAGGTGCCGATCCTTTCGCCGAAAGAGTTTCAGGCGGAGACCATCCGCGCACTGGAGCTCGCGAAGCCGAAGGTCGTGATCCGCCGCTCGCCCGAGCTCTTCGATCAGTTCGACGGCATCACGAACGATCTGCGCGCGCAGGCCGTCTCCGCGTATCTCGATGACGTCTATCATTTCTATCGTTCCGTGCGCGGCGTCGAGCTTTGGACGCGCGTGCCGAATGCGAAGCCGCGCAGCGTCGACAACTACCTGCGTCTCTTCCGCGTGCCGGACGCGAAGGAGCTCGTCAGCGGCCGTCTCGAGCGGATGGTTTTCCCCGCGGTCGGCAGCGTGAACGGCGTGAACGGCGCGTTCTGGCAATCCGATCTCACGATGCACAACCCGTATCGCGAGCCGCTGCGACTCACGCTGCGCTACGTGACCGGCGAGCGCGGCACCGATCGTCGACTGACGCTCGCGCCGCGGCAAACACTGCGATGGGACAACGTCGTGCACACGCTCTTCCAGAACGAGAACAGCCTCGGCACGTTGTGGGTCGAGCATCGCGAAAACCGCGCGCCGGTTGCGGTGGTGAAGACCTCGGACGTTGCGCACGGAGCACGCGCATCGATCGAAGAACCGCTCACGCGCCGCGATGCTGCGACTGCATCCACGGAGCACGCGGAACTTGCGATCGTCGGCATCCCGCCCACGCCCGCGGAACCGCGACGCGTGAACATCGGCATCGTCAACCTCGGCATCATCCCGGCGACGTTCCGCATCTCCGCGCGCACGCGCAGCGGCGCTGCGATCGGACGCGACGTGGAATCGGGGGTGCCCGAGGATCAGGTTTGGCTGGTGAATGACATCGAGTCGGAGCTTGGCGTGAAGCTCGATGAAACGATGACCGTGCGCATCACCGTCATCGCCGGAACGGGCGTCGCATTCGCGACGGTCGTCGACTACAGCGGCGATTCCGAGTTCATCGCCGCGATTCCGGCGCAGCAGCAATGAGCGTGATTGCGACTCCGTGGGAGGGAAGGGTGCTGGTGCTGCGAGTTGGGGGAGACACCCCTCATCCGAAGGCGGATGAGGAGTTCTCCCTCTGGTTCACCCCAAACGAGCTCGCCTCCGCCCAAACCTTCAAACTCCCCACCCGCCGCGACGAATGGCTGCAAAGTCGCTTCGCCGCAAAACAACTCGCGATGCAACTCGGCCTCGCCGACGATCCACGCGCCATCACCATTGAACGCCCGTCGCTTGAACGCCCATCGCTCGTGATCAAGGGCATCACCACCGATTGGCGCGTATCGCTATCGCACTCCGCGCCGTTCGTCGGCGCCGCGATCTCGCGCGCGCCGATCGGCATCGACGTGCAATCCATCCGCGAGCTCGACGAGCGTGCCGCGCATCTCTTCCTCTCGCCCGAAGAAACGGATCAGATGCTCGAATGCACGCTCGCGCATCGCATCCTGCACTTCTGGTGTGCGAAGGAAGCGGCGTGGAAACAGCGCTCCGAGGAGTTTGCGACGTTGCGGCAGGTTCCGCTGCCGCTGCTCGAAAAGCGCGACGACGGGCTGTTGTTCGATGCCGCGGAAACGTTTCTCGCGGGTGATGTGATCGTCGCGGCTACGCGCCCCACTTCCTGAGCAGCGCCTTCGCGTCGTTCACCGCGGCCGCGTCCTCGACCGCATAGTCGGCATGAATCGGCGACGTCGCTGCAGAGCGCAACATCTGAATCGCGCGTGGCTTCGTCTTCGAGTCATTCGACACGAGCGCCTCGGCGAGGAACACGAGCGTGATCTTGTTCGTCGGATCGTGCTTCAACGATTCCTCGAGGAACTTGACGGCTTCCTTTGATGACGCCCAGCCCGTGATGAACGGAATGCGCGGCGTCTGATCGTGCAGGCGCCCGAGAACTCGCGCGGGCGCGCCCATTTCGAGCGCGGAATTGGCGAGATGCGCGATCGTGGCGCCGCGCTTGATCTGATCCGCCGCGCCCTGCCGCGCCGCGGCCATCTTGCCGTATGCGACGGCCCACTCGCCCCAGTTGATCGCATCCCACAGGTAAACCTCGGGCGCGCCCGGAATCGCGCGCGCCGCATCCGCGACCGTCTTCTCCGCCGCGTCGGGCTTCACACCGTGCGCAGTCAGCAACTTGCCAACGACAACAAGCGCGCGCTGACCCGCGGTCTTCGCATCGGAGTAGACCTTCTTCTTTTCGTCGATCGTCTGCGCGACGTATGCGCCCTTGAAGCGATACGCTCGCAGCAACTTCGCATGCGCGTCGACGTCATTCGCGTTCTGCGCGATCGCATGCTGATACGCGGCGATGGCGGCGTCGATCGGACCGGCGGCGGCGCGCGCTCCACTGGCACCCGTCGCGCGTGCTGCGTACTGTCGATCCCCCTCGGCAGTCTGGGCGAAAAGCGGCACCGCGGCGGCGAGCAGAACGGTGGCGATGGTCTTCCTCATGAGGCTTCGATTGTAGAGCCAACTACAATGAGCCTGCGCGGCAGAAAGCGATCCCTTTGGGCGGCCGTACGTGTCACTCGGCGGAGCAACCAGCGCGGCCGGCCGTGCCGGCTACAATCCGCGTCGCATGCGCATCGTCTTCCTCGGCACCCCCGACTTCGCCGTTCCCGCGCTCGACGCCGTCGCGCGCGAGCACGAGGTCGTACTCGTGATCGCGCAGCCCGACAAGCCGGCCGGCCGCGGGATGAAAATGCATGCGCCGGCCGTCGCGGTGCGCGCGCGCGAGCTTGGATTGGCGGTGCTGCAACCGCCGCGCATCCGCAACGAAGACGCGCTCGCGGAGATCGCGCGACTCGCGCCCGACCTCGGCGTCGTGATCGCATACGGCAAGATCCTTCCGAAAGCGCTGCTCGACATTCCGAAGCACGGCTTTCTCAACGTACACGCGTCCGTCCTGCCGCAGTGGCGCGGCGCGGCGCCGATCCAGCGCTCGATCGAAGCCGGCGATCGTGTGACCGGCGTGACGATCATGCGTGTCGATGAAGATCTCGATCACGGACCGATGTTTGCGATCGAGACCACGGAGATCGATCCCAACGAACGCACGCCCGCACTCGCCGCGCGCCTTTCCGCTCTCGGCGCGGATGCACTACTGAAAACACTGCGCGACATCGAGAACGGTGTCGCGACCGAAACACCGCAGGATCACGAGCGCGCGACGCTTGCGCCGAAGATCGAAAAGTCCGAGGGTGAGATTCGATTCGACGAAAGCACGCGAGTGATCTACGACCGCTTCCGTGCGTTCGATCCCTGGCCCGGCATCTTCGTGCAAAGCGGCGGCGAGACGATCAAGCTCACCGAACTGCGACCCGCCGAGTTCAACGGCGAGCCGCGCACGATTCTCTCGATCGAAGACGACGTGATCATCGCGACGAGCGGTGGTGCGCTGCGCATCAGTGAAATGCAGCGCCCCGGCAAACCACGCACACCGGCCGGCGCCATCGCACGCGGCCTGGGATGGCGTGTCGGAGAGCGGCTTCCATGACCGAGCGCCAGCGCGCGCTCCATCTCCTCCAGCGCATCGAGCGCGAGAATCTCTACGCATCTCTCGTCCTCATCGGCGAGTCCGGCTTCATCCGCACGCTCGTCCTCGGCGTGCTGCGCTGGCGCTCGCGTCTTGACTTCGCGATCGCGGCTTTGGCGAAGCGGGCCATCGGCCAGCTCGACACCGCCGTCATCGAAGTGCTGCGGCTCGGGCTCTATCAACTGCTGTACATGGACGTGCCCGCGTACGCGGCAGTGTCCGAGACGGTCGACCTCGCACCGAAACGCGCACGCGGATTCGTCAACGCGATCCTGCGCAGCGCGACGCGCAGCAAACCGCCCGAGCCGAACGATCTGCCGACGCGTACCGCGCATCCGCAGTGGCTCATCGATCGATGGACGCGCATGTATGGAGCGGAGCGCACGGCGAAGATTGCCGAGGCGAATCAGGAGCTTTCGTATCCCGACGTGTTGTCGATGCACGGTGCGATTCCGCCGGATGCGATTCCGTCGACGCTCGTGCAGGACATGTACAAACTGCACGGTTCGAGCGCGGAGCTCGATCGACGCGAGTTTCATCCGATGGACGAAGGCAGCGCCGTGATCGCAGCGGTTGCGCGTGCGGCCGGCGACGACATTCTCGACGTCGCGGCGGCGCCGGGCGGGAAAGCGATCTACATGAGCACGCACGGCGCGCGCGTGATTGCGAACGACATCTCGATCGCTCGCCTGCAGTCATTGCGCGATCTGCGCAGGGTCGTGAGCGACGGACGAACGCCGTCGTTCGCGCGCAAGTTCGAAGTCGTGTTGCTCGACGCGCCTTGCAGTGCGACAGGGACAATCCGCAAGAGCCCCGAGTTGAAGTGGCGTTTGCGCGAAACGGATTTGCCGCAGTTCGCCGCGTTACAGAAGACGCTATTGGACAGCGCAATGACGATTGCGAACAAATATGTCATTTATTCGACCTGCTCACTGGAGCCGGAAGAAAACGACGCAATCGTTGAGGGCAGAAAGCTCGTCGACATTACGGAATTTGTTCCGGAAGGCACGCGACAATGGGTCGAGGATGGCGTATTGCGATTGACGCCCGAATCGGGTGCCGACGGATTCACGGCTTTTGCGTTGGTGGTCGAGTAGATGGTACGTGCACCTGCGTTGACTTTCGCACGTGCGGTCCCTAGATTGTCGAACGATCCGCACACAATTGTTCATCGGGAGGGCATCTCATGCCGGGTAAGGCCGACGTCATCACTGCCATTGCCGAGCAGGCAGGAATCTCCAAGAAAGAAGCGGCCGCCGCGTTCGATGCATTCGTCCGTTACATCGCGGACGCCTGCCAGACCGGCGAGCGTTGCGCAGTCCCCGGCCTCGGCAGTTTTCACGTCACGCAAAGAAAAGCGCGTGAAGGCCGTAATCCCCGCACAAAAGAACCGATCAACATTCCGGCGTCGAAAAACGTCCGTTTCAAGGCCGGTAAAGATTTGCGCGATCTGTTGAACGCGGCCCCCAGGAAGCCCAAACGCAAGTAGTTGTCGGTTCTCGGTTGTCTGCGGGTTGGCGTGCAGGCGATCCAGTGCAGATAGCCGACAACAGATAACCGACAACGGCCTCTATGCCATCCAGGGACGCGGCAGAAACAGTTCCGTGTACAGATTGAGCGCGTAACGATCGGTCATGCCTGCGATGAAGTCGATCGCCCGCTGCTCCACGGTGTCCTCGGAATTCATGTCGAGGAACTTCTCCGGATTGGCGACGACGTACTCGAACAGCGTAGTGAGGATCTTCTGCGCTTTTTCGAATTCCCCGCGCACGGCGGGGATCAGATACATGTTTTCGAACATGTACTTGCGCAGCGCCTCGAGCGCTTCCTCGACTTCCTCTGTCATCGAGATCGCTTCGTAATCCGTGGCAAGCGTCGCGTTGATGACATCGCGCACCATGCGGTCGATGCGGTCGCTGCCCTTACTACCCAGCGTGGTGCGGATGTCTTTGGGGATGTCGTCTTCGCGGATGATGCCGGCGCGGATGCCGTCGTCGATGTCGTGATTGACGTACGCGATGATGTCGGAGATGCGGACGATGTCGCCTTCGAGCGTGAGCGCGCGTGATTTCGCGCGTTTGCGCAGCAGCTCGCCGGTCTCGCCCTTCGAGTGTTTGAGAATGCCGTCGCGCACTTCGACGGTGAGATTGAGGTCTTCGAGTTTTTCGACGACACGCACCGACTGGCGATAGTGATCGAAGCCGCCGCGCACGAGCTTATTGAGCGCCGCTTCGCCGGCGTGTCCGAATGCAGAGTGTCCGAGGTCGTGGCCGAGTCCCATTGCTTCGGTGAGGACTTCATTGAGGCGCAGCGACTTGGCGATCGTGCGAGCGATCTGTGTCACTTCGAGCACGTGCGTGAGCCGCGTCCGATAGTGATCCCCCTCGGGTGCGAGAAACACCTGCGTCTTGTGCTTCAGGCGGCGGAAGGCTTTGCAGTGAATGATGCGGTCGCGGTCGCGCTGATACGAGGGACGGATGTCGTCTTCCGGTTCGTCGCGATCGCGGCCGCGCGTGTCTGCGCTTCGCGCGGCGCGTGGGACGAGCGTGTCGTCCTCGATCCGCTCGAGCATTTCGCGGATGTTCATGAGAGTGGTTATACCAGTTCGCCGCGCAACACCGTCACCGCGTGCCCTGCGAGCTTCACGCGCTCACCCGCGAGTCGCACGTACACGAATCCGCCGCGTGCCGACGCTTGATAGGCGGTCATCGCGTCCTTGCCGAGTCGCGATGCCCAGTACGGCGTGAGGCAACAATGCGCGGAGCCGGTCACCGGGTCTTCGTCGACGCCGGAACCGGGCGCGAAGAAGCGCGAGATGAAATCGGCGTCTGTCGTCGTCGCGCGGCTCGTGACCATCACTCCGCGCACCGGGATCTTACGCAACTGCGCGTGGTCGGGATCGAGTCCACGCACGACGTCTTCCGAAGCAACCTCGATCAGGAAATCGAACTTGTTGCGTCCGACGTACACGGGATCGGTGATGCCGAGCGATTCGAGCAGCCCGTCCGGTGCGTCTGCGCGCTCTTCGCGCACCGCCGGAAAATCGAGCTCGATGCGATCGCCTTTGCGCTCCGCGGTGAGCACGCCGCTCAGTGTATGAAAGCGCGCGATGGCATCGGGCGGAATGACGCGCTCTGCCCAGAGTGCGTGCGCGCTGGCGAGCGTCGCGTGTCCGCAGAGC
>DASYLL010000134.1:0-1793 GCA_036009605.1 Thermoanaerobaculia bacterium
GTGCGGAAGTACGCGGCCATCTTGCGGACCGTGTTCAGCTCGACGATGAGCGAGAGTGGAATCGCGCGGAACATCTCGTTTTGGATGACCGTGACGAGATGCGCGGCGATCACCGACTCGCCGCCGAGATCGTTGAAGAAGTCTTCGTCGACGTGCACCGGCGCGCCGATCACGCTCGACCAGATGTCGACGAGCTGCTGTTCGAGATCGTCGCTCGCGCCGCTGTCTTCGATCTGCTGTTCTTCATCGACGAGCGCGAGCAACGCGGCGCGATCGGCTTTTGCGGCGCGCGTCATCGGCAGTGCGTCGAGCGCGAAAATGCGAGCGGGCACCATCCATCCCGGGATCTTTGCGCGCAATGTCGCACGCAGATCGTGCGGCACAAACGGCTTGCCGTCGCGCATCACGACGTACGCGACGAGACGCAGCTCGCCGCGCACATCAGGCTTGCCGACGATGACGGCATCGCGCACTTCGCCTGTAGCGAGTAACGCGCTTTCGATCTCCGACGGATCGATGCGGCGTCCGTGGATCTTGAGACGCGAGTCCTTGCGGCCGATGAAGTAGTACAGACCTTCGGCATCGCGCTTCACGAGATCGCCGGTGAAGAACTTCCCGTCGACGAAGCGTTCCGCGGTCAGCTCGGGCGCGTTCCAGTAGCCGTCGATGACATCTTTGCTGCGCACGACGAGCTCGCCCACTTCGCCGATCGGGACCTGTCTGCCGTCGTCATCGACGAGCCAGACGTCGACATTCGGATACGGCTTGCCCATCGGCACCAGCGGTCCCGGGATCGGCGTGTCGTGCGTGATCTTCATGCCGAACACCGCGCCACTCTCGCTCGACGCGTAGCCGCGCATCAGCGCGCAGCCGGGCGGGAAGCGCGCTTTGAAGGTCTCGACGTCCGCGATCGTGACGACGTCTGCACCGATACGCAGCACTTTCACGTGCGACAGATCGAGATCGTCAACGGTCGCCATGAGCCGGCGGAACATCGGCGGAGTGAGGCTGAGTGTGCTGATGCGCTGTTCGCGGATGTAGGTCGCGAGCGCCGTGAGACTCTCGCTGCGCGCATCGAATGCGCACAGCGTGGCGCCGCAGAGCAACGTACCGAAGATGCTGGTCGCCGCGCGCGTGAAACCCGGCAGCGATGTGTAGATGCTGCGTTGTCCGCGCGTCCGTCCCCACCGCTCACCCTGCCGCAGCGTCGCCTCGACGAATCCCTCGTGTTTGCTCAGGATGCCTTTCGGTTTGCCGGTCGTGCCCGAGGTGTAGATGACGTAGACGAATGGGTTGGAGGGTCGTTCGGGCGACGGCGGAACCGCGTCGTGTGGGAACGACGCGAGCTGCACCGACGGAAGCGACGGCACCGCATCCATCGAGTCGACGAGACAGAGCGCGGCATTCGATTCCTGCAACAGCAGCGTGATGCGATCGTCGGGATCCGACGCGTCGATCATCACGAAGAAGTGACCCGCCTTCACGACGCCGATCACCGCGGGAACGAGCGCGACGTTGTCGCGCGTCACGATCGCGACGGGACGATCCACGGGCGCGTTCATCGCGATGAGGTCCGTGGCGATCGCGTCCGACCAGCGATCGATGTCGGCGTAGGTGTAGCTACCACGCGACGTCGTCATCGCCAGCTCGTCCGGCTGCGCCGCGACGACGGAGCGGAACTGTTCAGCGATGCTCGTCATAGGTTTGGAGTGCGGCAGCCGCAGTTGCCGCTTTTGTATGTTCGCGCGCGACAAGTGGCATACGAAAGCGGCAGCTGCGGCTGCCGCACTCCA
>DASYLL010000135.1:0-24998 GCA_036009605.1 Thermoanaerobaculia bacterium
CCCCTCGGTCGAGCGAATCGCGCCGCCCGTGATCGTGTACTTCGCGCGGACGGGGATGTGCGTCTCCGCGTCGTACGCGTACACGGTCATCAGATCGTCGAAGCCGAGCGCGAACTTCGCCGGCTTCACCCACGCCTGCAACGTGCGCTCGCCGGTAGCCGCCTGTCCCGAGATGCAATCCTGCGCGGCCTTGTGCAGCTGTGTCTTCGCGCCGAGACCGATGTAGTAGGTCATGGCGAACATCGAGCACTGCGTGCGGTCGTCTGAGTCCGCGGGGTAACGATCGCAGGCGCCAAGGAAGTCGTCGCGGAGGATGTCGACGCAGTAGACCCAGTCGTTGTCCTTGATGGTGAAGCAGTTGCCGATCTTCGCGCAGAAGGGCTTGAAGATCTTCGTCATCTCGTCCCAGTGCGCGTCGACCCATTCCTGCCGCAGGTTGAATCCGCGGAACGCCGAGCCGTAGCCGATCATCCGCTCTTTGGCGAACGACTGGCAGACCGTGTCGGCATCAGGCGCGCACGCATTCGGCGTGTAGTCGTTGGGGAACGCTTCACGAACGGGTTCGGCAGCAATGGCCGAACAGGCCACGAGAATCAGGAGGAGGAGTTTTTTCATTGCGTTAGTGGAACCTGGTCACGACGAACGCAATGTCGTCCTTGAATTCTTCCGTTGCGGCGAAGTTGCTGACGTCGGCGTAGATCGAGTCATAGACCGCGTCGAGATCGGCGTCGCCCGCATTGTCGAGGAGCGCGGCCACGCGATCGATCGAGTAAAACTCGCGATCGCGGTTCACGCGGTCCGTCAAACCGTCGGTGTAGACGAAGAGGGTGTCCCCCGGCGCCACGTTGATGCTGTGCTCCTCGAACGTCATCTTCGGCATCGCTCCCAGCAGGTTCGACGGTTGTTCGAGCACGATGGTTCTGCCGGTCTCGCGCTGATGGAGCAGAAACGGGGGATGGGCGGCGTTTGAATAGACGAGCTCGCGTCCGCCGTCGACGCGAAACAGCGCCGCGGTCGCGAACTGCGTCGGCAAACTCGCACTGAACAGAAAGTCATTCAGCCGCGCCATGAAGTCGGACAGCGACCGGTCATTCGTCGCCTCGGTATGGATATAGCTCTTGAGCAGCGACGTCAGAATTGCCGCAGGCAACCCGTGTCCCGACACGTCGGCGACGAAGAGATACATCGAGTCTTCGACCAGAAAGTAGTCGTAGAAATCGCCTGACAGCACCTCGCTCGGGATGTACGCCGATCGGATCTCGATGCTCTGCGAGCGGAACGTGCGCTCCGGCACGAGCGCTTCCTGTACGCGCCGCGCGATCTGCAGGTCGCGCGTCATCTGCTGATTCATGCGGCGCAGCTGGTCCTGATACGCCTTCATGCGCAACAACGCGCGCAGCCGCGCCACGACGATCTCGATGTCCGAGCCCTTCGTGACGAAATCATCCGCGCCGACGCCCAGTCCCTGCACGACGACTTCCGCCGCATCGGAGCCGGTGAGCATCAGCACCGGAATCGTCATCAGCGCCGGATCGGATTTGATGCGCCGCGTGACTTCGAAGCCGTCCATCCCCGGCATGCGGTAGTCGACGACGATCGCGTCGGGCACGATCTGTTGCGCGATGCGCAACCCCTCTTCGCCGGACGTTGCAGGAATCGCGTCGTAGTTGCGGCGATCGAGCAGGCGTTTGATGACCTGAAGATCGTTCTCGTTGTCGTCGATGACGACGATGCGCTGGCGCTGGATCTCCATGAAAATCTCTCCGAGATTTAGTTGTCGGTTGTCCGTTGTCGGTTCTCTGTACTGCATCACCCTGGCGAAGACTCACAGACAACCGACAACCGATGACCGACAACTGCGCGAGCGCTGCCAAGCGCGCGCGCATTGTACCCTTGCGATCGTATGAAACTGATCGTGGGGCTCGGCAATCCGGGCAGCGAATACGAGCGGACGCGGCACAACGTCGGATGGCGGGTGGTCGAGGCGTTCGCGAAGAAGTTCCGCATCGAAATCACGAAGCACGAGAAGAACGCGCTGACGGGGTCAGGCCGCGTCGCAGGCGGCAGCGTGATGGTCGCGAAACCGCTCACGTACATGAACCTCTCCGGCGACGCCGTGCGGCTGATCGTCAACGCGTATCTCGAATCGCCGCAGGACATGATCGTGGTCTACGACGACATCGATCTGCCGCTCGGCAAGCTGCGCATCCGTCCGAACGGGTCGGCAGGAACGCACAACGGGATGCGCTCGATCCTCTCCGAGCTTGCCACCGAGAACTTCCCGCGCCTGCGCATCGGGATCGGTGCCTCCGAGCAGGGCCGTCTGCGCGATTTCGTGCTCGACGAGTTTTCCGCGGAGGAAGAACCGATCGTCGCGCGAGCGGTCGAACGGTCCGTCGACGGGCTCGTGTTGTTCGCGCGCGGCGACCTGAAGCGCGCGATGAATCAGTTCAATCGCGACGAAGAATAGTTCCGCATTTTTGTCATCCCGAGCGGAGCGAGGGACCTGGGTGGGTGGGGCGAGAGGCATGACCATTGCGCCCCACCCGCACAGGTCCCTCGCTCGACGCTCGGGATGACATTCTGGCCCGTGCTACGCTCGACGCCATGACATCGATCCACACCCTCGGTGAGTTGCGCGCGTCCGGATATCGCGTGCGCTCAGTCAAAGACGAAATGCGCGCGAATCTCCTCGGCGCCATCAGCCGCGGCGAGCCGACGTTCCCCGGCATCCACGGGTACGAGCGCACCGTCATCCCGGCGATGCACAACGCCATCCTCTCCCGTCACGACATCATCCTCCTCGGCCTGCGCGGTCAGGCCAAGACGCGCATCCTCCGCTCGCTCACGGCGCTGCTCGACGAGAAAGTGCCGGTCATCGAAGGCTGCGAGATCAATGACTCGCCGCTCGAGCCGACGTGCAAACGCTGCCGTCGTCTTGCGACCGAAAAGGGCGAAGAGCTGCCGGTGGCGTGGCTCACGCGGCAGGAGCGCTATCGCGAAAAGCTGGCGACGCCCGACGTCACTGTCGCGGATCTCATCGGCGACATCGATCCGATCAAAGCCGCGAATCAGCGCCTCACGTACGCGGACGAAGAAGTCATCCACTACGGCATCATCCCGCGCACGAATCGCGGCATCTTCGCGATCAACGAGCTGCCCGATCTCGCGCCACGCATCCAGGTCGCGCTGCTGAACATCCTCGAAGAGCGCGACCTGCAGATTCGCGGATTTCCGGTGCGTATTCCGATGGACGTCGTGCTCGTCTTCAGTGCGAATCCCGAGGACTACACGAGCCGCGGCAACATCATCACGCCGCTCAAAGACCGCATCGACTCGCAGATCCTCACGCACTATCCGCAGAACGTCGAGACCGCACGCCGCATCACTGAGCAGGAAGCGTGGCTCGATCGCGACGACGCCGCGAAGGTCGAGATTCCGGTTTTCATCCGCGATCTCGTCGAGTCGATCGCGTTCGTCGCGCGCGACTCCGAGCTCGTCGATCAGTCATCGGGCGTGTCCGCACGATTGACGATCGCCGCGATCGAATTGCTGCAATCGAATCTCGAGCGCCGCGCCGCATTGACGCGCGACACGTACGTTTTTCCGCGACTCTCCGATCTCTCGATGGTGCTGCCCGCGATCACGGGAAAAGTCGAGATGGTTTACGAAGGCGAGCAGCAGGGCGCGGAAGTCGTCGCGCGCAAGCTCGTCGGACTCGCGCTCGGAAAATTGTTCGAGACGAAGTTTCCCGCCGTCGAACGCGCAGGGGTCGCACAACGCGCGGAACGCGAACGTCGCGGTTACGGTGAGATTGATCCGGACGAGCTCGACGATGCGTTCTCCGGCCGTCGCGTGAAACGCAAAGAAGCGACGCGCGAGGAAGCGAAGCCGCCATCCGCGGTCGAGCCCGGCTACGAGCTCATCCTCGGCTGGTTCGCGGCTGACAATCGCATCACGCTCTCGGATGAACAGCCGTTCGTCGAGTACTTCCGCGAGCTCAGTCGCGTGCCCGCGCTCGCGGACGTCGCCCGCAAGTACGCCACGCCGCAGCGCGACGAGGAGCTCGCGTTCTGGATGGAGCTCGTGCTCGAAGGACTGCATCAGTCGCTGCGCCTGATGCGTGAAGATCTCGATTCGACGATCACGTTCCAGGAGTTGATGAAGTTCAACGTGCTCCGAAAAGTGTGACTACAATCCAGCCATGCCGAAACTCACGACCGAGATTCCGAGCGAGCTTTCGCGGCAGATCGACCGGATCATCCGCGACGGATGGTTTCCCGATCAGGAATCCGTCGTGCGTGAAGCGCTCTCGCAATTCGTCGGCGGCCAGTCTTTCCTCGGCGATTCGCCGCGCATGCTGCATCGCTTCGCCGCGGACGCGCTCAACGATTCGAAACCCGAGGTTGCACTCAAGTTCGTGAGTCGCGCGCTGTCGCTCATGGCGACGCAGACGGTCACCGATTTCGCGCTCTACCAGGCACTCGTCGAGTTGCGCGTGCAGGTTCTGCTCGTGCTCGGACGCGATGACGATGCGCTCGCGTCCGCCGAGGAAGCGAAAGAAAAACTTCCGAACAACCCGGCGGTTGCGCGGTGGATCGAGAAGCTCACGAAGAATCGGCCTCGCGGCGAGGCGTGATGCGCACTCGCTACTCCCATCTCGATCCAGAGCTCATTCAGCGGCTCCTCGCCGAGATGGGGCTGCGCCGCCTCTTCAATCACCTGCTGCTTCAGACCGCCGGCGACGTCGAAGAGGCCATGCGCTGGATGCGCATGCTGCAGGAGCGCGGCTATCTCGATCCCGACCTCGATCTCGAAGCGTTCTTCGCGCAGATGATGCAGGACAACGTGATCGGGCAGGACGGGGAAGGAAATCTCTCGCTCTCCGCGGGCGGCGAACGACAGATCCGCCGCGATGCGCTCGATGAGATTTTCGGCGGGCTGCAGAAATCCATGAGCGGACATCACTCGGTGTCGAACGCGGGGCAGGGGACGGAGCGGTTGACCGAGACGCGGCCGTATCACTTCGGCGACGACCCGATGTCGATCGATTCGAGCCGCACGTTGCAGAACGTGATGAAGCACACCGATCCGCTCGACGAGATCCGCATCACGGAAGACGATCTCGAAGTGTTCGAGACCGAACATCTGTCGAGCTGCGCGACCGTCGTCATGATCGATATCTCGCACTCGATGATCCTCTATGGCGAGGATCGCATCACGCCCGCGAAGAAGGTCGCACTCGCGCTGACGGAGCTGATCCTGACGAAGTATCCGAAGGATGCCATCGACGTGCTGCTGTTCGGGGATGAGGCGACCGAGGTGCCGATTTCCGAGATTCCGTACGCGCAGGTGGGGCCGTATCACACGAACACGAAGGCGGGACTGGAGCTCGCGCAGCGCATCCTTCGGCGCCGCAAGCACAACAACAAACAGATCTTCATGATCACGGACGGCAAACCTTCGGCATTGTTCGAGAACGGGAAGCTCTACACGAACTCATTCGGGCTCGACATGAAAATCGTGAACCGCACGCTGGAAGAAGCGGATCGCTGCCGACGGGCCGGCATTCCGATCACGACGTTCATGCTCGCAACCGATCCGACGCTCGTGAACTTTGTCGATCAGTTATCGAAGATCAATCGCGGCCGCGCGTTCTACGCCTCTGCCGATCGCCTCGGCGAGTACATCCTCGCGGATTACATTCGCAATCGCAGAAAATTCGTGCACTGAAAAGGGACTCGCATGAAATCGATGATCGTCATTGCTGCACTCGTTCTTGCGGCGTGCAGCACCCCTGCCGCTGCTCCGGTCGTTACCGAAACGAAAGCACAACCCGCGGGCGATGTGTTCTCGATCCCGAAGAATCTGCAGACCACGCACACGGGATTGAAGTACTCGATCGAGCGCGAAGGCACCGGCCCGGCCGCGTTTCTCACGCAGACGGTGAGCGTGCACTACACCGGCTGGCTCGAAAGCGGGATGAAGTTCGACAGCTCGCGCGATCGCGGCCAGCCGCTCGAGTTCCCGCTCGGCATGTCGCGTGTGATCAAGGGCTGGGATGAGGGCATCGCCGGGATGAAGGTTGGTGAGGTCCGCAGGCTCGTGATTCCGTCGGCGCTCGGGTATGGAGAGCGCGGTGGCGGGGGAGGGCGCATTCCTCCCAACGCCACGCTGGTTTTCAGGATCGAGTTGCTGGAAGTGAAGTGAGGGGTTTTCTTCCATTCACTTCACCAGATGCAACGTGATCCGCGTCTCGTCCCCCTTCGCCTGCGCCACGACGCGCACGTGATCCACTTTTCGCCCATCGCGGAAATTCAATAGCGAATAGACACCGCGCGTTTGCGTGCGCTCGTCGAAGTCGACGACCTGCGCGTCGCCGTTTTCGAACACGACTTCGGCGAAGCTGATCTGCGCGGGGCCGCGGTCGACTTCGAGCAGCAGGCCGGTTCCGCGGCGATCGAAGTTCATCGAGAAGTCGGTCCAGCCGTCTTCGCGATCGAGGCTCTCATCGGCAGTCCATGCGCGTGTGTTCGCGGGCGGCAGGGACGCGATGGCGACTGCGGTGAATGCCGTGGCGCCGAGGTAGACGCGCGGGGTGACGCGGACGACACCGTGACGCACGACGACGTTCGGAAGCGTGCGTCGAATCGGAAAGCCGGGACGGACGGCGACGTGTACGCGGGTGACGCGGCCGCGGTGCGTGCGCACTCGCGTGACGCGTGCGGCGTGAAGCTCGGCAACTGCAAGAACGACCAACAGGGCAACGGCGAAAGTTCGTTTCAAAGTTCGCCTCCTTCGCGCTGTTGGACGCGCGGCTCACTGCGTCTGTTTACTCGCGAAGCCCCATTGGCGGAAATCGCCCGACAACGAGCCGAGCGATTTTCCTGTGACTTCGCGCAATGCTTCCTCGCTGTTGTTGCCGGCCGCGAATGCGGCTATGAGTGTCGGGATCGCGCTCGCGTAGCGCTCTTCGAGATAGCGGATGAACGTCTGCGACACGCGATAGCCGTCGGCGGTCATCGAGAAGTCGGTCGAGCTTTCCATCACCGCATCGAGGAGCGAGATCGGCAGCACGCGCTCGGGTGGAGTCTCGTGAAATACGTTCGCGTGTTGCGGCTGCACCTCCATGCGTTGCGCGATGCCTTCCTGAAACCAGCGCGGCGCGTTGTCGCTCGTGGCCTGCGCGATGACGGCGTGCGTGAGCTCGTGCGTGAGGACGGCCATGAGCTCGGGCGTGAATTGATTGACGACGCCGAACGGGAACGAGATCTCGCCGTCGTAAAGGCCGAGGATGTGATCGCCGCCGGTGATGCTGCTGCGGAAATCGTCCCAGTAGAAAACGTTGACGGTGACACGGCGCCAGTCGCGCAGCGGAAACGTTTGCAGCAGGCGCGCGAGCTCGGCTTCGAGCAGCTCGCCGATGCGTGTGGCGATGGCGGGATTCATCGTCGGATCGTGACGGACGTTGAAGTGCGGCGTCTCGATCGTGATGCCGTCCTTCGTCAGCTTGCGTCGCAACTCGAGTTGGCGAAGGCGTTGTTCGGGCGCACCGGCCGCGCGATACAACTTCTCCGCGATCTCCCATTCGCGTTGATTGGCCATCGTGTCGGCGATGACGAGCTTCGTGGCTGGATCGGTGATCGCGGAACCTTCGGCGAGCTGGCGTGCGTCGTCGAGACGGTCGGTGCGCAGCAGCGCTCGCATGCGCAGGAGGAGCAATCGCGGCGAGACGATGGTCGTGCGCGGCGTGATGTCCTCCGTCAGCTTGACGATTTCCGCCCAGCGGTTGTGATCGGCGAGTGTTTCTACTTCGTCCTGCTTGCGGCGTGTTGCGGAGATGACGCGCACGTTCGCTGGTGCGAGCGAGGCGCCGCCGGGGATGTCGATCGCGGCGTCGCCGATCTCGATCGTGAGAAAGCCGCCTTTCGCGAATGTGCGCGTTCTCGATGGCAGCGCAATCGGCTGGCTGCCGAGGAGCGGATGGCTGATCGCCGGCTCCTCGGCGGAGTAGAGCGAGACCATCACCATCGTGCGTGCATCGAGCAGCAGCGGGAACAGGCGCGAGTCGCGAACGAGCTCTTCGCGCATGACCGGTTCGAGCGACCACGCCATGCGCAGTGCGTCGTTGGATCCGTCGCGCATTGCACGCGCGTAGTGGATGCGCGGGTCGCGCGAGTCCTCGAACTGCGAGTCTTCGAGGAAGGGCAGTGCTTCGTAATAGATGTCGTCGCGTTGTGGCGCGATCGCCATCGCGCGCTGATACGCGGCCTTCGCATCGGCCATGCGGTCTTTCGTGATGGCGACGCGCGCATGCATGACTTCGAGCAGCGGCGTGCGCGTTGCGTCGTCGTCGGGCATCGAGGAACGTGCGCCGCTCTGCAGCACCCACAACTCGCCGACGTCGCGCGCGATTTCGGGGATGTCTTTCGGCGCGTCACCGCGCGCGAGTGCCTCGCGCAATGGCAACAGCGAGCGCAACTCGACGAACGGGAGGTTGCGCTGTGGCGGCTTCGATCGCGGAAGGAAGAACGCAATCGCAGCGATCGCGAGCACGATCGCTCCGAGCACGCGCGATTTCATGAAGAGCAACACCGCGACGATCGCGATCACAAGGGCGATCGCTTTGTTGTTTTTGCGCGACCGCGCAGGTGGCGATGGCGTATCCGCACGCCGCATCGGATCCTCAGCGAGCGTGAGCACTTCGCGCAGCGACCAGCGCAGGCCGTTCTTCTGCATGCGAAACAGCAGTCCGTCTTCGTAGCCGCTCGGATACGTCACGCGAAACGCGACGTCGCCATCGCGTCCGCCGCTCGCCGTCTGCAGTGTCCAGCGCGCGCCGTCGCGCGGTCCGGTGCGCACCGCGAGCTCCGCGAGCAGTTCGCTCGGCGGCAACACGCGGACCGGCGCGTCCGCACTCAGCCGTTCCGCAAGCGCCTCGGGACCACGCGCGAGAAACGCCGCGACGATCGTGACCGCTTCGCGTTCCGCGTCATTGATGCGACGGGGGTGGGCGCCCAAACTCAGGGCGATGACGATCTGGAGTGCGGTAGCCGCAGCTACCGCTTTCGTATGCCGGAGCATTCGCGCACGAACATACAGCCGGCACGGCCGGCCGCGCCAGTTGCTTCGCCGGTTGCACGTACGGCTGCCCAGTGGCTCGTTTACCTATTCGGCAGCCGTACGTGCGATCGGCGGAGCAACCAGCGCGGCCGGCCGTGCCGGCCGGAATTGCCCTGCAAACTCGCCCGTTTCATCGCCCAGTGCGCAAATTATTTGCGGTCATTGTGATCCTCATCACGTCGGGCATCGCCGCGGCGGACGAGGTCGCGTATCGCTCGCTGCAGTCGGGCACTCCCGAGGGACCGACGACCGTGCATGATCGCGGGATCTTTGGCGAGGGGCAGATCATCGCCGTGCTCGACACCGGCGTCGACTACAACTCCTGCTACTTCGTCGAGCCGGACAACACGCCACCTCCGGTGAACACCGGCACGCCGCTGGGCGGGCTGCAGTGGCAGAACGTCGATCTCTCGCGACGAAAGATCATCGCGTACAACTTTCTCTACTCGTGCGATCAGTATCCGAGCTCGCCCGGTTGCGATGTGCCTGGCGCGATCGGATCGCTCGACAATCAGGGTCATGGCACGCACACCGCGTCGACGGCGACGGGTGATCGCGGTGCGCCGCTCGTGCATGATTTCGCGGACTCGATCGCGCCGGGCGCGAAGCTCATCGTGCAGGACGGAGGCTATGTCGGCGGCGATTCGTGTACGCAATTTCCCGGCGTCGGCTGTCCCGCGAAACTGACGCCGATTTTCGAGCAGGCGTATCGGCAGGGCGCACGCATTCATTCGAACTCGTGGGGCGATCGGCAGCAGTCGATTTTCCCGCCGACCGCGAACTATCCGCAGAGCGCGTACGACGTCGACGCGTTCGTCTGGTCGCATCCCGATCTGCTGGTCGTGTTCAACACCGGCAATCTCGGTCAGGTGATGCAGACGCCGCTTCGCTCGCTCTCCGCGCCGGGCAGCGCGAAGAACACGCTGCAGATCGGCGGCACGCGCACGCGCAGCAATGACGACGACACGCTCGCGTACTTCACGCTGTTCGGCCCCGCGCGCGATGGCCGCATCAAGCCCGATCTCGTCGCGCCGGCGCGTGTGCTTTCCGGCGCGCGCGATCAGGATGGCAACGACGCGACGTGCGAAGACTCGCGTCAGCCGGGGACGTCGTTCGCGTCGCCGACGATCGCCGGCTCGGCCGCGCTCGTGCGGCAGTACTACACCGATGGCTTCTATCCGACCGGCGCGCGCGTCGCGTTGAATGGGTTTACTCCGAGTGCCGCGTTGTTGAAAGCAACGCTCATCGCTGCCGCGCGTGCGGTTCCGTGGCGCGGCGACATCGTGACGGAGACGAAAGTTCCGACGCTGCCGGTGCCATCGCACGAACAGGGCTGGGGATTTCCCGTGCTCGACGATTCGCTCTACTTCACCGGCGACACGCGCAAGTTGCAGGTCGTCGATGTGCCGCTGGCCGCGGGTCTCGCGGAAGGGCAGTCCTCGACCGTGCGTATCGACGTGAAAGCGGGAACACCGCTGAAGGCCGTGCTGGTCTGGACCGACCCGCCCGGCCACATTGCTGCTCCGTCCGATACAACACCGCAGCTCGTGAACGATCTCGATCTGCGCGTCACGACATCGATGGGCACGAAGCTCGGCAACGGCAGCACGCCCGATCGCCTGAACAACGTCGAGGTCGTCTCGCTCGACAGCACCACGTCCGGCCTCGTCTCGATCACTGTCACCGCGCACGGCCTCGGATTCGGCGCACGCCAGAGCTACGCGCTCGTGATCACCGGCGACTTCGCGGCAGCGCCGAACGCAAGGGCGCGCGCGGTCCGGCACTGATTGGTTATCATGCGCCGCCATGCTTTCCCGTGAATACCTGAGAGAAAAGACTGACCATTACCGGCGCGCCCTCGAGAACCGCGGCACGTCGGTCGACCTCGAGCGTTTCGTGACGCTCGACGCCGATCGCCGCAGCACGATCGCGCGTGCCGAGGCGCTGAAAGCGCAGAAGAACGCGGCGTCGCAGGAGATTGCGACGCTGAAGAAGAACAAGCAGGACGCGTCCGCGCAGATCGAAGCGCTGAAAGGCGCCGGCGAGGAAATCAAATCGCTCGACGATCGTCTCGCTGAAATCGAGAACGAGCTCGCGCGAGTCGAAGAGTACTTCCCGAACGTTCCGCACGAATCCGTTCCGATCGGTCGCGATGAATCGGCGAATCGCGTCGAGCGTCACTGGGGCACGAAGCCGTCATTTGAGTTCGAGCCGAAAGATCACGCCGACCTTGGCGAAGCGCTCGGCATCATCGACTTTGATCGCGCCGCCAAAGTCACCGGTTCGCGTTTCTCGTTCCTCCTCGGCGCAGGCGCAAAGCTCAATCGCGCGCTGCTGAACCTGATGCTCGATGTGCATGAGCGCCAGGGCTACACCGAAGTGCTTCCGCCGTTCATCGTGAACGCGGATTCAATGCGCGGGACGGGGCAGCTGCCGAAGTTCAGGGAAGACCTGTTCAAGCTCGAGCACGAGAAGGAACTGTTCCTCATTCCGACCGCGGAAGTGCCGGTCACGAACATCTATCGTGATGAGATTCTCGACGGCGCGCAGTTGCCGATTCGCATGACCGCCTACACGCCGTGCTTTCGCAGCGAAGCAGGTTCGTATGGCAAGGACACGCGCGGTCTCATTCGTCAGCATCAGTTCGAGAAAGTCGAGCTGGTGAAGTTCACGACTCCCGAGCAGTCGTGGGACGAGTTGGAGAAGCTCGTCGCCGATGCAGAAGAAATTCTGCAGCTGTTGAATCTGCACTATCGCGTGATCACGCTTTCGACGGGCGACATGGGTTTCTCATCCGCGAAAACGTACGACATCGAGGTTTGGCTGCCGGGGCAGAACGCATATCGGGAGATCTCCTCCTGCTCGAACTTCACCGATTTCCAGGCGCGGCGCGCGAGTATTCGTTATCGCGGCGGCGACAAGAAGACGGGCTTCGTGCACACGCTCAATGGTTCGGGGCTGCCGCTCGGACGCACGCTGGTCGCGGTGCTCGAGAACTATCAGCAGGGGGATGGCTCGGTGATCGTGCCGGAGGCGCTGCGTCCGTACATGCGCGGTGTAGAGAAGATCGGGTAGCCGCAAGGTTGCACGCCAGAAACGATCCGACTGGGCAGCCGTACGTGCCTCGGCGAAGCGACCAGCGCGGCCGGCCGTGCCGGCTAGAGCAGGACTTCGTAGATCAGATCGATCTGTCCGATGTGGATGCGATCGCCGCTCTCGAGGTTGGCGAGATAGATGCGCACGCCGTTCAACCACGTCCCATTGCGGCTCTTCAGATCCTCGATCACATACCCCTCGGCACCGCGATAGATCCGCGCATGAAATCCCGACACGCCGGGGTCGGCGAGCTGGATCGAGTTCTCGCGATGACGGCCGAGGAGGTATTCGGAATCGGTCAGAGGAATGACGGTGCCGTCGTGCTCGACTTTCAACTGCGCGACCGTGGGCCGCACGACGTCCGCGTACGAAAGCAGGCGCTCTTCTGAATTGATGAGCAGGCTCGTGTCGTCGTTCGGCTCGTCCTGAATCGTCGATTCCGAGCCGAACTGCGGCGACGATTGCCGCATCGTTGCATCGGCAGTCATCGTGCCTGTGACAGCGCCTCCGCCGCTTCCGGTGTCTTCGGGCAAATGTCCGCCGACGACTTCGATCAGTTTGTTCGCGCGCAGCCCGTAGAGCAGGCGATAGACGTGAAAAGGATCGTCCTCGGAGTCATCGCACAGCTCTTTGATCGTGCGCTGTCCGTTGATCATGAAGAGGATCTTCCACTCTTCCGCGGTCAGCGTGATTTTCTCGTCGCGCGGCGTGGCGACGACGCGGAAGATCGTGTTCTGGTCAGGGAGAAGCTTGAGGCATTGCTCCCATTCCTCGATGCGGCGCGCGCCTTCCATGATCAGGTTGCCGAGGTCGATGGCGATCGTGACGGCGTGCGCGGGGAGCGACGTTTCCTGCGTGAATGCGAACGTGCCTCCTTCCCACACGAACGCGTCGTAGACGATCTCGGAGACTTGCACTTTCAGGTAATCGCGCAGTTGCGGTTCGGTGAGGGTGCCGGTTTGTACGGCGACGTGTCCGAACTGTCCGCCTTCGCGTTGCATGACGGCGTCGATGCGGTCGCGCTGCTCGCGTGTGATCTGTTTTCTGCGCAGGAGGATGGTGCCGAGGCGGAAGTGTTCCTGATTCGAGCCGGCGTAGATGAGGGCGCCGTTGTCGAAGAAGAGATTCGCTTCCTTTGCACCGCTCGCGAACGTGAGCGTGCCGCTCTTGCGCGTCGTGCTCAGAAACGTGAGCACGTCGGGCAACCGGAACGCGGAGGCATCTCCCTGCAGGACGGCCATGCGAATGAGGCGATTGTTACACGACTGCACGCACGCCCCACAGCCCGATCGCGGAGACGAGCACCCACAGGACCACGCCGAGGATCAGCGGACGAAAGCCGACGGCGGCGAGACTGCGGCGGGAGAGCGCGGAGCCGATGAGGAACAACGTGACGGTGAGACCGACGCGCGCGATGCGCACGAGTACGTCCCAGGTGACGTCCGGCGCGGGGACGTACGTGCGGATCACGGACGCGAGCAGGAAGAAGAGGATGAACCAGGGGATGACGACGCGTGCGGTGCCCGATCCGCGTTTGCGAAACGCGAATGCGGTCCCGATGGTCAGCGGCACGATCCAGAGAGCGCGTGTCAACTTCACGGTGGTTGCGACCTGCAGTGCTTCGGCGCCATACGCGGCGGCGGCGCCGACGACGGAGCTCGTGTCATGAATCGCGATCGCGGACCAGATGCCGAACTGCGTCTGCGACAGATGCAGCGCGGTGCCGATGAGCGGAAAGATGAAGAGTGCGATCGAGTTGAGAATGAAGACCGTGGCCAGGGAGACGGACATTTCTTCATCGGTCGCGCCGATGACGGGACCGACGGCGGCGATCGCGCTGCCGCCGCAGATCGCGGTGCCGGACGAGATCAAGTGTGCCGTGCCGCTGCTGACGTGCAATGCGCGTCCGAGGGCGTAGCCGATCAGCAACGTGCCGACGATCGTGACGAGCGTGAAGAGAATGCCGGAGCGCCCGGCCTCGATCACTTTCTGCAGATTCATTCCGAAGCCGAGGCCGACGACGGAGACCTGCAGGAGGATCTTCGTCTGTCGGCTCGTCTTGAACGGGCTGCCGAGCGTCAACGCCAGCACCAGCCCCAGCGCGAGCGCGAGCGGGGGCGGGCACCATGGCGTGAGGCAGAACAGCAGCAGCGCGAAAAACGCGATGGTGCCCGGCAGAGAAGAGCGGATCACAGATGCTGCCGGAAGAGTTCCAGCGTTCGGCGCCACGCGTCGGTCGCGGCTTCCGGCTTGTAGTTCGGGCGCGTGTCATTGAAGAACGCGTGATCGGCATCGGGATAGGTGACGACGGTGACGTTTTTGCCGAGCTTCTGCGCGCGCTCCTCGATTTTGCGGCCATTCTCCGGCGGAACGCCCTGGTCCTTTTCGCCGTAGATGAGCAGCGCTGCGCCTTCGAGGTTTTCCCATTCGGGCTCAACCTGTTTGAAGCCGCCGTAGAAACTCGCCAGCGCGCCGACCTTCTCCGGATACTTCGTCGCGGCGTACTGCGCGAGCGCGCCGCCCATGCAGAATCCGATGACTCCGTACTTCGAAGACGAGCACTCGGGAAGTTGCAGCAGGTAATCGCCCGCGGCTCCGATCTCGCGCACGGCACGTTCGGCATCGAGCTCCATGAGCATCCGGCCGGCTTCATCGGGCGAGGTCGTGGTCTTGCCGTGATAGAGATCGGGAGCCAGCGCCAGGAAGCCTTCGCGGGCGAAGCGATCGACGATGTCTTCGATGTGTGGCACGAGGCCCCACCATTCCTGAATCACGACGACGGCCGGTCCCGTCTGCTGTCCCTCCGGTGTGCCGAGGTAGCCCTGACAGGTGTGACCGTTGGACGGAAACTCCACGCTTTTGCCCATTTTTTAATCCTCCGAGCGGCGGGGGATTCTATCGCGAGAAATTATGTGAAAATAGCATCCGTGCACCTGACCAAAGAGCAGCTGGCCGATCTGTCGAAAAAGCGCAGTTGCCCGCGTTGTGACCTCGAGAAAACGGTCGGAAACGCGCTCTGCCGGCGTTGCCGGAGCAAGCTTCCGCCGCACATGCGTCTCGGGATCGAAAACATCCCGACCAAGGACGGCGGGATGGTGGGCAACGCGCTGCGAGCCGCCGCGAACTACTTCACCGTTCACTTCGCGTCGATACGGAAGTTCGGCGGCGGAAGGAAACCGTAGGCGGGAGAAACCCGAGTAGGCGGGCAGAACCCGCCTACTTTTTTCCTCCCGCGGTTGCGCTCGCGGCGTTTGCGAGCTCACGCGCACGAGCGTCTTCCGGTCGCTGCGAGGACAACTCCTGCGCGCGACGGGCGACGTCCGCCTGCGGCGCCGCGCTCCTCAGCGACTCACTCCAGACCGCGCCCAGCGATGCAAGACGATGGCGTCGCGATGCATGCGACCAGTTGCGCGCGAGATCCTTTCCGCGAATGACACGCGTGATCGATTGCGGTTTGCCGTCCGTGATCGAGCGGTAGTGCAGGCGGACCGTTGCCACGCGCTGCGAAGCCAGCAGGTGCGGTTTCAACTCCAATTGGTAGAGACCGGTCACCGAGAGGTTGTGCAGCAGGGTCGATTCCGGCGCGATCGATGAAGTGCCGCCGATGCGATGGAAGTTCGCGACTGCTTTCGGATCGATCTCGACCTCGAGGCGTGCATCCATCGCAGCGGGAGGGGTCGAAGCCCGCGGGCCGATTTCCATCCGCGGCGTGTCAATCGTGAAGCGCAACACCGCCTGATCGCCTTCCGCTTTCACGGGCGCCGGCGACGCTTCGACTTCGAGCGCAACACCACCGCGACGTGGCGCACGCGATGGTGGACCGGCGAAGTAGTTCACGAGCGCGTCGACGTTGACGCTCGCAGCCGCCGGACGCTTGCCGGCTTCGAGCGCAACCTTCATCTCATCGAACACCCGCGGATCCACCGAGATCCCAAACACCTCGGACTTTTGTTCGAGGGAAAGCTCACTCGCATACGCCTCGCTCATCAGCGATTTCGACGCCGGCGCTCCGGCAGCTCGCATCGAAGCGGCGGGCGCCGGTGCCGATGCAGCGGCGGGAGGCGCGAGCGCGAACTCGCGCTTCTTCTCCGTGTCTCGCGCGTCGGCTTCGTTCGTGACGGAGTCCTGCATGAACGCGGGAGCTTCCGCGGTGACGGCAATGGGCTCCGGTGCCGGCTCCGGTGTCGATGGCGCATACCCGTACGTCGCTTCATCCCTGCGCTCACGCGCTGCGACCTGCGGCTGCGGCGCGGCCGGCGTGCTGGCGGTAATGCGCCCGCCTGCTGCCGACGCCGGGATCTCCTGCGCGATGTCGAGACGCACTTCCTCGGGGGGCGCTTGCGTGGTGCTCGCGGTAGCCTGCGCCGTTTCATAACCGGCATCCGGTTGTGCGATGACTTGCGGCGCGGGCGCGACGCTCGCGGTCTGCTTCGTCTCGGGCTCGAGCAGACGAAGGGTAATGAATGCGGTGGTGATCAACATCAGGATCGATGCGGCCACGCGCATCGTGAATGCGACGGATCCCGAAAACCGGGTGCGCTCCGCCTGCAGGAACTGCGGGATATCGGCCTTGATGCGGTCGGACAGATCTGCCGGCGGGCGCGGGACCGCACCCATCGACAATTTGCGCTGCAGCTCAGCTCTCCGTTTGGAGTTCATCGTACTTCCTCATCGAGCATCGACTCGAGGATCGAGAAGGCTTTGTGCAATCGCTTGCGGATTGCCACGGTGGTGATGCCCTCGATCTGAGCGATCTCTTTCACCGGCAGTCCACCCCAGAAGTGCGCTGTCACCGTGAAACGCAGGTCTTCGGAGAGTTGCATGACTGCCTTCCGGAGGTGTTCGGCCTCCTCATGTTCCGCGAGTACGTCATCGGCTCGCGGGCGCTGGTCTCGTACATCGATCGCGTCGGGCTCGTCGAGCGAGGTCATGCGCCGAGGACGCCGGACGTGATTCAGAAACGTCGTGTAGGCGATACGGTAAAGCCAGGTGAAGAGTTGCGAGCGGCCGTCGAATCGCGGCAGCGCGCTCCATGCCTTCTGATAGGTCTCCTGTGTCAGATCGGCGGCGAGCTCGCGATCTCCGCACAACCGATACACCGATGCGAAAACGGCCGAGTATGTCTGCTCGACCAGCTGCTCCGCGGCCGCGGTGTCGCCCTGGCGGATCGCCGCCAGGAGTTTCTGCTCGTCCGACCAGAGGTCCGCGGGCGTGCTCATGTCACGCGCCGCCCCACGCGCCGGAAATGGTGCGACTTCGGCCACGTTTCTTTGACACCGTTGTTCGCGAAATGAAAACCACCCGCGCGTATGCTAGCCGCATGAAAGCCCTTGTTGCTCTTTCACTGGCTCTTTCACTGGCCATTCTGCTCGCGGGCGGGTGCAGGGAGAAACCCGTGGAAACACCGACCGTCGATGCAGGCAAACACCAGACGGAGATCGCGGAGTGGCAGGAAAATCGGGCTACGCGCCTCAAGGCCGAGGATGGCTGGCTTTCGCTGATCGGACTCTTCTGGCTCAACGAAGGCAACAACGTGATCTCGCTGCCGAGCGCGGGCTCGCCGACATTAAAGCTCGCGCGACGTGGAGCGGAAGTGACGCTCGAGCCGGACGCGACGATGAAGATCGGCGGCCAGCTGATGACCGGTCCCGCCGTTCTGCTGAACGATGCGGATGAGGCAGGGCCGACGGTGGTCGAGCGTGGCTCGGTGCGCTTTCAGGTCATCAAGCGCGGTGAGCGCTATGGGCTACGCGTGAAAGATGCGCAGGCACACACGCGCACGCATTTCGAGGGGCTCGACTACTACCCGACGGAGTCGAAGTTGCGCGTCGAGGCGAAGTTCGAGCCGTACGATCCGCCGAAGAAGATCCCGATCACGGACGTGACGGGGATGACGTCCGACAGCATCTCGCCGGGAGCTCTCGTGTTCACGATCGACGGCAAGGAGTACAGGCTCGATCCGGTGCTCGAGGAGGGGACGGAGGATTACTTCGTCATCTTCAAGGATGCGACGAGCAAGGACGAGACGTATCAGGCGGGCCGCTATCTCTACACGCCGAAGCCGGGTCCGGACGGAAAGACCGTGATCGACTTCAACAAGGCGTACAACCCGCCTTGTGCGTTCACGGGATACGCGACGTGCCCACTGCCGCCGCTGCAGAATCGGTTACCGATTCGAGTGGAAGCGGGGGAGAAGCGATACGCGGGCGGCCACAGCTAAACGGAGCGGCGTTCGTCGACGAGCACCTGCGCGACGCACGCGGTGAGTTTCTTCGCGTACTCGATGTGCAGGAACTCGTTCGGGCCGTGTGCGTTGCTGTGCGGTCCGAGGACGCCGGTAATGAGGAACTGTGCCTTCGGATAGCGCGCGCCGAGCATTCCCATGAACGGAATCGAGCCGCCTTCGCCGAACGTCATCGAGCCTTTGCCGAAGTACGTCTGCGATGCATTGCCGACCGACTCCTGCAGCCACGATGCGATCTTCGGCGCGACCCAGCCGGCTCCGCCTTTTTCCGCTTCGAACGTGACGTGCGCGCCGTAGGGCGGCTTGCTCTCGAGCAATTCCTTCATGCGCGCTTCGAGGTCTGTCGCGTCGAGTGACGGCGGAATGCGCAGCGAAAGCTTGATCGACGTGCGCGGGCGCAGCACGTTGCCGCCCTGCACGAGGTCCGGCATCCCGGCCTGTCCGATGTACGACAGCGCCGGACGCCACGTGCGATTGAGCAGCAGCTGAAGCGGGTCCTTCGAGACCGCTTGCGTGCCGTCGAGGAAGGGGAACTTGTTCCAGACCTCGTTGCCGAGGACGGCGGAGGTGGCTTTCGCTTCCTCGAGGCGGTCGGCGGGGACTTCGACGTGCAGCCACTCCGGGACGATCTCGCCGTTTTCGGCGTTCTCGAGACGTTCGAGCAGCATGCGGATGATGCGGAAGCTCGATGGCACGATGCCGCTGGCGTCGCCGGAGTGAACGCCCTCGCTCAGCACTTCGACGTGAAGATTGCCGACGATCGAGCCGCGCAGCGAGGTCGTCATCCAGAGCTGCTCATAGTTGCCGCAGCCGGAGTCGAGACAGATCACGAGACGCGGCGTGCCGATGCGATCGGAGAGGAGATCGATATACGCGGGGAGATCGACTGAACCGCTTTCCTCGCAGCATTCGATGAGAACGACGATGCGTGCGTGCGGCAGGCCTTGCTGCTGAACGGAGCGGATGGAAGCGATGGTGGCGAAGATCGCGTAACCGTCGTCGGCGCCGCCGCGGCCATAGAGCTTTCCGTCGCGCAGGACGGGCGTCCATGGGCCGAGTCCTTCTTCCCAGCCGACCATGGCCGGCTGCTTGTCGAGATGCCCGTACATGAGGACCGTTCCGGAGTCGTCGCCTTCGATTTCCATGAAGATGACGGGCGTGCGGCCTTCGAGCTCGTGGACTTCGATCGTAAGCCCTTTGATCCCCTGAGTTTCGACCCAGGAACGCGCGAGGGCTACGGCCTTGTTCATATGGCCATTGCGCTTCCAGTCGGGATCGAAGAGCGGCGATTGATTGGGAATCCGGATGTACTGCTCGAGCGTGGGAACGATCGAGGAGCTCCACGTATCGTCGACGAGTGCACGGTTACGATCTGCGTTCATTTCGGCGGCGGAGGATAGCATCGAAGACCCCCTTCATGCGATCATGTCCTTACATCCGGAAAATCTATTGAATGTGCGGTACTCTGGACGGTGTCCAGATCGGCCGTCGGGAGGGAAGGCCCTCTTTCAGTGGGGACTGCTTTCCGCGGCAGAAACGTGGTAACGTGCGATGGGTCTAAAATCAGCGAATCTGCAACGTTCCGCCGAGCGTTCACGCGAGGGAAAGAGTTCCGTGCTCGAACAGAACACGAGCGATGTGACATCGAAGTCTGCGAGGCCGCGAACCGAGAAGACGGTTCGTGCCGCGACGGCTCCCGTTGCGCCTCCGCCTCCCTCCACAGCCGCCGATGACGTCGAGGCTCTCTACATCGAGCATCGCAACCTGTTGCTGTATGTCGCGTGCCGCAAGTTCCGCATCCCCGACAGCGACGCCGAGAACCTCATCCAGGAAGTCTTCCTCTCCTTCCTGCAGAACTCGAACAAGATCGACAACGTCCGCGCGTGGCTCGTCGCGGCGATGTGCAATGCCAGCCGGCACTACTGGCGCGCGCAGGGGCGCATCGAATCGCTGCCGGACGACATCAACGATCAATCCGATCCCGGCTCGCACGGCCTCGCCGACCAGTTCGCGATGCGGATGACCGTGCGTCAGGCGCTCGATTACCTGCAGCCACGCTGCCGCGAGACGCTCTGGCTGCACTACTTCGAAGGCCGCTCGGCAGGCGACGTCGCCCGTGAGCTCGAGACCACCAACCGCTACGCCGAGAAGCTGATTCACAACTGCCTCAAACGCGTACGCGAGATTTACCTGAGCATCACTGCCGTGGCGAAGTGATGGATACGAGCATGATCGAACGGCACTACGAAGACGAAGTCCTGATCTCGCTGCTCGAATCCAACCGCGCCGCCTCCGACCAACACCTTCCGGCGTGCGACTCCTGCAACTCCAAAGTCGAATCGTTCCGCATGATCGCCGATGCGCTCGCCGATCAGGATGTCTGGGACGACCGCGAGATCCGCACCCAATCCGGCCCCGCGACCACCATCGCCAACCTCCGCGCGTTCGCGGATCGGATGAGCGATGAAGACACGCGCGCCGAGACGTTCCTGCAGGAATTGCTGGCCGGATCGCGCGAAGAGTGGATGCCGCGGTTGCACGCGCATCCCGAGTGGTGGACGGCGGGGGTGGTGCGGAAGCTCGTGGATCGTTCGTACACGGCGGTCATGGCGATGCCGCCGGATGCGGTCGAGATGACATCGGTCGCGACTGCGATCGCTGGCGAGCTCGATCCTGATGATCACCCGTCCGACACGATCCTGCGGCTCCGTGGTTCGGCATGGCGCGCGAAGGCCTACGCGCTGTACTACGTTGGCCTGTTCTCCGCGGCCGAGAAGGCCGTAGCCGTTGCCGAGTGTCAGTTCAGCGAGTGTGCGATCAACGAGTACGAACTTGCTCGTGTTGGAATCGTCAAAGCGCTGGTGTTGCGTCCATTTGACCGGATCTCGGAAGCGACCGACGCGGCCATGTCGAGTGCTGCGACCTTCGAGCGGTACGGGGACGTCGAGAAGACTGTTTCGGCGAAACTGGCCGAAGTACACATGCTCTTCAGCCGCAGTCAGTACGCGAAGGCGGAGCAGATCCTGCTCAGTCTCGAAGAACAGATGTCCACTTCGGTCCACGCCGGTACTCACGCGCGCGTGCTCGCCAACCTGGGCGAGGCATGCAGAAATCTTGGGAAATTCGAAGCTTCCATTCAGTACTACGACTGTGCCTCAGCGCTCTTGGATGACTTCGGAGCTCGAACGGAGACGGTTCGTATTCGCTGGAGCGTCGCGATCATGCTCGCCGAAGTCGGCAAGGTCGCGGAGGCCTGCGAGCGTCTGCGTGATTTGAGGCGCGAGATGGTCTACCTCGGCATGACCAGCGAAGCCGCGGTAGCCAGCCTCGAAGTAGCCGAACTTCTTCTCGCGCAAAACCACTACGAACAAGTGGTTGAGATCTGCCGAGACACCATGCAAACGTTCGAGCTTGCAGGGCTTTCGTACTCGAGCAGAGCGTTGACGGCGATTGCCTACATCCGCGAGGCCGCAAGCCAGCGGCGTGCTGATCACAAGCTCGTCGAAAACGTTCGGGAGTACATTCGAGAGTTGCCGCGCCAACCCAATCTGCTCTTTGCCCCGCCTCCGGCGTAACAGAGCCCGACAAGTTTTTCGCACCTGCAGGGTAGGGATTTGTCTTTGAGAATCACTCCCTGAGGTAAGGGCGCGCCCTCCCCATCCCAACCGTGCCTCAGGAGGGCGCAATGAATCGTAACTACTCGCGAATCGCCGCGTTAGCGCTGTTTGTGTATCTCACCGTGTCCCCAGCCGCGACGGCAGCGCCGCGGAGAGATCAAGCCCGAGTGTCCAACCCGGGCGACCAGGTGGTTCGTGTCGTCAAGAAGCTCAAGAACTTCTTCCGTGGAGTAACGACGCAGGACGAACATCCGGTGCCGCCGGTGCCCAATCCCCCCAAGCCGTAGCTTCGAACGCGCCACGCCTCGACGGTGGACTCTCGCTACGGCTCCGAGATCCACCAGTCGAGCTCGCCCGGGTACCAATCGAAGAATCCATACCCCGCACTCGTGGTCACGCCATGGATTCGCTTGTTGAGCCCCCATTTCATCGCTACCTGCACAGTCCACGTGAACGGCTGATCTTCGGCCAGGACTTCGTGGAGTCGCCAGTAGAGCACCTTTCGCCTGGAAGGGTCCAACTCGCGTCGTGCACGGTCGATCAGGCGATCGGCCTCGGGATTCGAGTAGTGACTGTAGTTCTGTCCCACGGGCGGAAACTGCGAGCTATGGAAGAGCGATTGCGCGTCGGGGTCGGCATCGAGGTTCCACGTCAGGTATGCGGCGTCGAAGTTGCCGGCTCGAAGCTGCGGCACGTATGCCGCCCCGTCGATTGCGCGGATGTTTAAAAGCACGCCGATCTTCTTGAGTTCCGCCTGGACTGCCTGCGTGAGTTGTGTGGTCGTTGTGCTGCCTGGAATGACCAACAATTCCACCTCGAACCTCCTATCGCCCTTGTCCAACACGCCATCGCCATCGTGATCCATCCAACCGGTTTCGGCGAAAATCCGTCTCGCTCCATCAGGGTCAAACGGCACGCGTGGAACGGCCGGGTTGAAGGCATACTCGTCCGGCGTGAACGGTCCCGTGACGGCACGAGCCGTATCGTGAAAGACATTCTTGATGATCGAGTCGATCGGCACGCACATCGCCAGCGCGCGGCGGATTCGCTTGTCTTCGAAGAGTGGACGCGCGTTGTTCCAGATGATGAAGTTGTAGCCGAGGCGGTGGAACTGGCGAAAGTCGATCGTGCTCGTCAAGGCTGGGTTAGTGCGCTCCCGTAGCCACGTGTCCGAAGCAATGATCGTTTCGTCGATCTCGCCCAGTTTCAGAGCGTTCCACGCGGTCCCGTGATCGCCGATGATCTTGAACACGACGGTCTGAATGTGCGGTCTCTCGCGCCAGTAATCGCTACGGCGTTCGACCACGATCTCCTTGCCGCGAATCCAGTGCTTCAAGCGATACGGCCCGCTACCGACGGCAAGCTCGTTGAAATCGCTGTTGAAATTGCCACCGCTGTAGGCGTGCTCGGGGATGACGTAGACATCCGCGAAGTGAATGAGCTGCGCTGCCAACGGTTCTCGAAAGGCGATCTCGATGGCGTGATCGCCGATTGCTCGCGTGCGCGCTAGATCGAGCGTCTCGAAGAATCCTGCGACCTGCGGAGCCTCGACTTTTGGATCCGTGATCTTGCGAAGGGTGAAGATGACGTCGCTGGCACGTACCGGCTTTCCGTCCGAAAACGTCGCTTTCGGATTCAACTCGAATCGGTAGAGCAGCCCATCCGGCGAAACCGTCCAGGACTGGGCCAGACCGGATATCGGCCGAAGATCGTGATCCAGATAGATGATCGTCGAATAGAGATACTTATGAACGTAGCGGTCGTAGCCGGCGCTGGCCCGTACGGGGTTCAGTGTTTGGACGTCGATGGCCAGCCGTCGAATGAGAGTTCCGCCGTCCTGTGGTACCTGGCGAGTGTCCTGTGCCGGTGCAAGTGCCGAGGGATCTTCCTGTCGAGTACAGGCAAGCGCGAAGGCCAGCAGCAGGGGAAGAAGGCGATTTCTCACGAGATCAGTATAGGCAAGAGGTCAATGCGACCACCTACGCCACCTGTAGTGCGCATTCTGTTCACTATGGAAATCGGACGTTCCTGTCGCCGCCATCGACAAGACGCAGTGTCTTCGCTGTCGTCTGTCCTGAGCAGTCGTGGAGCAGCACTTGATAGATGCCCCATTCCGGACCGGAGAACATGGCGCTTGCGAGTGTGAATGGAACAGGGCCAGCACCGGCTCGTGCGGACAATGCCACCGGACGACCCGTCGCGCCTCGCACTTCAATGGAACACGGCCTGATCACGGATAGGTCAACCTCCACAGTGAATGCGCGCGCACCCGGGACGAGCGAGACGGTCTGAATTCCTTCACTGTTCATCACCCCTTCCAGCGTGCGCACGGCATATCCATTCGACTCCAGGACGACGGTCATCGGACCGGTCCCGAAGGAAGGCAATACGAAGACCCCGTCCTTGTCGCGTACGAGATCGGTACGCAGGATCGACCCGCCTTGAGCGCCCGTGACGCGTGCCGCGAGTCGGTAGATTGGAATGAGAGAAACCGCATCAACCACCTTGAGCCGCAAGGATCCGTCGTCGGATAGGACGATTTGCACGGTCGTGGCGTCACGATCGAGAGCGACCTCGCGCGAAGCCATCCTGCCTTCGTGCGTGGCAGTGACACGTACCTTCTCCGACGCAATCGAACGGAACTGCGCAGTTCCATAGGAATCCGCAATCATCTCGTCGATCGGAATGTCACCAGCATGAACGGTCACCAGTGCGTTCGGCACCGCTGTCTCGTTGTGATTCTTGACACGAACTTCAAGGGACCGCGCGCCGAGTCGAAAATTGCGTTCCGTGTCTGCAGTGATCGTAACCGCCTCATTCAACGTTGCACCGGAGGAACCATCGCGGATGCGAGCGACATAAGGACCCGGTGCGGTCAGACGCGCTTCATAACGGCCGTTGCCCTGCGGACTGCCTCG
>DASYLL010000136.1:0-9775 GCA_036009605.1 Thermoanaerobaculia bacterium
GCGGCTGCCGCACTCCAAACCTAGAACTTCACGAAACGTGCGGGCAGCATTCGCACGAGCAGCGAGATCCATCCCCAGTACCCCGGCACGTACACCGTTCGCCCCCCACCCCCGATCGCGCGATGAATGCCTTTCGCGACCGACGCCGCGGATGCGAACAACGGGTTCTTTTTGAACTCGCGCGTCATCGGCGTATCGACCCAGCCCGGTTTGATCAGCACGACGCGCGCGCCGGACTCCGCGAGTCGCCCGCCCAACCCTTCACAGTACGCGTGCACCGCGGCTTTCGCGGCGCCGTATGTGTAGTTGCTGCGACGTCCGCGATCGCCGGCAACGGAGCCGATGACCGCGAGCGTGCCGCGATGATTTCGCTCGAGCACGTTCGCGAAATGAGCGGCGAGCGCAATCGTTGACGTCGCGTTCAACTCGAACGACGCGACCTGCGCGGCGGGATCGGTATCGACGGCGCGTTGATCGGGCAACGATCCGTGTGCGATCAGTACGACGTCGGGGGTCAGACCCGCGGCCGCTACGATCTCCGCGTCACGTGAACGATCCGTGAGATCGGCGACGAACGTGTCGACGTCATACGCACCGCGCACGCGCAGATCGCTCGCGACCGCAAGCAGCTTCGCTTCGTTGCGCGCGACGAGAAATAGCGAAGCGCCCGCATTCGCGTAGTGCTTCGCGACTTCCTGTGCGATGGCCGAGGTGGCGCCGATGATGACGACGTTCATGCGGTGACTCTCCTCCAGAACGACGACGAGAAACGCGGGTCCGCGAGCGCGCGCAACTCCTCCCATTGCGGGAAGAAGCGGCGGAAGCGCGCGCCCGACATGCGCGCATCTTTCGCGGGATAAACCGAGCCGCCCGCGGCTTCGACGACATCGTCACACTGCTCGAGCATCGGCAGCAGCACGTCCGTGCGGCGCGCTGCGAAGTCGAAACAGATCGTCGTGCCTGCGCGCGGAAACGACAGCAGTCCCGGAGACGGCAGCGTGCCGAATTTCTTGATCACGGTGAGAAACGATGCGAGTCGCGTGCGCGCCACCAGATCGAGGATCTCCCCCACCGGCTCGAGGCCCGCGCTGTCGGGGATCACACATTGGTACTGCAGGAATCCGCGAGGGCCGTAGATCGAGTTCCAGTTCGCGACCGCGTCGAGCGGATAGAAAAACGGGTCGTAGTCGACGCGCTGCGGACGCGGCTTCGCGTTCGCGCGAAAATAGGCGGCGTTGAACATGCGGACGGAGATGGGATTGAGCACAAGTCTGGAGTGCGGCAGCCACAGCTGTGGCTTTCGTATGTTTGCCATCCGCTCTCTCCCCTTCTCCGCGTGATTCCCCCGAAAAAAGATCCCGCGAGAATCGCGTCCTGCGAACGAATCGAACCACGCCACCGTGTATTCGTGCGTGGCATCGCAAGCGCGCGAGATCTCATCGAACTCACTCAACGATCGAAACGGCACACGCTCGACAATGACGTTCGGCGAGTCGATCCTCCGCAGCTGAATCTCCGCGGTCGTGATCAAGCCTGTCAATCCGAGCCCACCGATCGTCGCGGCAAAGAGCGGCTCGCCGGGAACGCAGCGCATCCGCGTCCCATCCGATCGCAAGAGCTCGAACGACGGCACGTGACGTCCGAACGTCCCCGCACGATGATGATTCTTGCCGTGTACGTCGTTCGCGATGCAGCCACCGACCGTCACGAACTTCGTTCCCGGCGTCACCGGCGGGAACCAGCCACGCGGCACGAACACGCGCAGGATCTCTTCGAGCGTCGTCCCCGCCTCGCATTCGAGCACGCCCGTCGCGTCATCGAAACTACGAAAGCGATTCAGCCGCGACGTGTCGAGCAGCGTGTGGCCATTGTTCAGTGGCACATCGCCGTAGCTGCGCCCGAGGCCGTACGGCAACACCAGACCATCCTCGGGCAACGTTGCCGACGTCCACTCCAGCTCGACCACGCGCGCGGGACGCGACGGAATGTACCGGCCCCACGATTCGTGCGTCGTCATATCGCCGCGAAGAGAAGCAGCGCGATGAGTGCGCCGACGACATAGCTCGCCGGATCGCGCGTCGCGACGACGATCGGATCGTCCTGAATCGCGCCGCGGTGCGCGAGGAACCACATGTGCGCGGTCCAGTACAACATCAACGGACAGACGAGCCACAAGAGCCGCGGCGATTCATACAGCCGCGTCACCGTCGGACTCGTCAGATACAAGGCGAGCACGAGCACCGACATGAAGCCGCTCGACACGCCCATGCTGCGCAGCAGATCGCGATCGCCCTTCACGTAATCGCGCCCCGGCGCCGCGTTCGTGTCCTGCGAGGCGAGCATTCCGAGGTCGGCATAGCGTTTCAGCAGTGCAAGGCTGACGAAGAGAAATACGGTGAGCGCAAGCATCCAGTCCGACACTTCGACACGCGCCGCAACACCGCCCGCCAACACACGAATCGTCCAAAGCGCCGACAACGCGAGCACGTCGAGAAACACGCGCCGCTTGAGCCACAGCGAATACAGCAGCGACAACACGACATAAGCCGCGACGTACGTGACGAGATCGAGCGAGATGCTGTACGCGATGGCCAGTCCCGCGAGGAGCAACACGACCGCCGTGAGCATTGCCACCGTCGGCGAGACTGCACCCGATGCGATCTCGCGACGTCGTTTGCTCGGATGCGCGCGATCGAACTCCAGATCGCGCACGTCGTTGATCAGATACATCGCCGACGCGGTCAGACAGAACGCAATGAACGCGAGCGCCGTACCTTTCATCGCGGCCGGATTCCCCGTCTGATGCGCGAGCACGACGGGGCCCAACAGCAACACATTCTTCGTCCAGTGCAACGGACGGAGAGAACGAAGGAGCGCGGTCATGATCGAGGTGGATGATACGGTACGAATGATGGCGGGGGACGTCGACAAGCGCTGGCAATACGCGACCCGGGCCGCGATCGCGATCTGGGTCATTTTCATGATCCGTCTCATGATCGCGGACGTCTGGGACGAGACGAACGGCATGCTCGCCTTCAGCACCCCCGCCCTCTCCCTCGGCGACAAATTGCAGTTCGTGCTCACACAATCGCTCGGCTTCTGGCGTCCCCTGCCGTCGCTCCTCTTCGCGTTGATCCTGCACGTCATCCCCGACTTCGATGTGTCGTGGCGCATCCTCCGCGCGATCAACATTTCCATGATCGTGGCCGCAGTTCACGTGCTGCTCAGCGCGATCGATGCAAAAGGTCCGCTCCGTTTCGTGACGACGATCGCGCTGCTCTTCTCCGGCTCCGCGGTGATCGTGGCCGGCTGGTTCGCGAACATCTTCGACGCGTCCGCGCTGCTGCTCATCGCCATCGCGTTGAAGCTGTTGCTCCGAGGTCGCGATCTCGCGGCGGGCGTGATCCTCGGCATCGCATTCTTCTGCAAAGAGACTGCGGCGCTGGCGTTGCCGTTCCTCGTGATTCTCCTCGCCGCGCAACGCATCACGTTTCGCCAGCTGCTGCGCACCGCCATCCCTGCCACGATCCTCGGTGCGCTCTACTTCGCCATTCGCGCGAAGATCATCCCATTCGGCACCACGGGTGACGTACACGGCTTCGCACGCGATCAGCTCCTCCCCACCATCCTCAACCTCGGCGACAGTTTCTGGCGACAGACGCTGAAAGGATCGGGCCCGGGCATCCTCGGATTTCTCTTTCTCGCGTTCTCACTCGCCGCGTTGCGCCGTCCGCGAGTCATCGCAGCGACACTGGCGTTTCTCGGCGCGACGGTCGTCATTTACTGGGGCATGCTCGCGCCCTATCAGGGCGAGTTGGTGATCAAACATCTCAACTTCATCGGCCGTCTCTATCTCGTGCCGGTCGCATTGATGCTGTTTCTCCTCGCACTGGAGCGACGGACGATCGCCATCGCCGTGCTGTGCGTTCCGATCGTGTTCGGCGGCTACACCACCTGGCGCGATCACGCGCGATTCCAGCGCCTGTACAAACGTATCTATCGCGTCGCCCGACAGACGCCGCAGAAACCGCTGCTCGTGCACTTTCCGGGCAAGTCGCTCGACGACACGGTGCGCGGCATCAGGATCGGCTCGATCCCCGAGGCGCCTTTCGTCGTGAATGTGAAGACCGGCCGACTCGAAGCTCGTCAGGCACAAAAAAGGAGAGGCGGTCAAGCCTCTCCCTTTCGTTGAATAGCAGCGATTCTCTACATCCGGCCGCGGTCGCTTTCGCGATTCTCGGAAGCCGGCTGGCTGCTTCTCGGGCCGTACTCGTACGCGTGGCGAATGAGGGCGCGATCACGATCGAAGTTCGAGCCGTAATCGCTGCGCAGCTCGGTTTCGAGGTCGTTGTTCCACTTCGGATGCTTCGTCTTGTACTGGGTCTGAGCGGCGTAACCGAATCGAAACGCCTGCTCGTTGTTCTCGAAACCGTCGGTTGCTCCCGCGGCCTGCTTCACGGTGTCGTCGACATCCTGGCCGAGCTCGCGAGCGTTCTTCGAACCGAAATCACGCTTCGTCTGCTCCCAGTCATTTCCGAATGCGGCTTTGACGCGCTGCCAGGCGCCATCGTGCTCTTCTGTGTACCATTTGGGTCGATCCATCGTGTCTCCTTTTGTCTCCGTACTCGACCCAGGAAAGAGCAAGGTGTGAGCCACGCAGACTGCGCCTACAGCAGCTGCCGATGCCACGATTGCGACGCCGGTTTCACCCACACGCCTTCGCGCACGTCGCCGAGCCGCTCGACCAGAACATCGAACACCGGCGACTCCGCGTTCGCCGTTCCCTTGAACTCCGAACGGGCAACCGCGCGCACGCTTTCGCCTTCACGAAAGAACACACGATTCGAATCGAGGATCGCCACTTCGAGATCGCGCTCGAGCTGCTTCAGCGTCCCGAACATCCGATCGATCGAGCAGCCCGATTTCTCGCGCTGCTCATCCGCCGCGACGATCAGAAAACTCCCCTCCCGCACCTCGGCCGCACCGGGAATCGGCGTGCCGTGCGCCGCCCAGTTCTCGAGAAATCCGTTCACCTGGCGGAGGAGCGCGTCGCTTTTCTGCGCGTCGAGCGAGGGAGAAATGCCGAAAATCCAAACGTAAGCGTCATTGCTGAGTTGATCCATGTTCACGCGCATGGCCGCAGTCTAATAAACTCTGCGCCGTGAGCATCGCAAGAATCCTCGACATGTTGACTGGCCGCACGTCCGAAGTGCAGCCCCAGCAGCGCCACGACCCGCTTCGCCTGGCGACCGCGGCCGTGCTCCTTGACATCGCCTACGCCGACGGCGAATTCACGCCCACTGAAGACGGCAACGTCGTCGCCTTCCTCTCCGAGCGCTTCGGCCTCTCCGCCGAGGATGCGCAGGAACTGCTGGAAGCGGCCGACGAGATCCGCAGAAAGACCGTCGACCACTTCGCCCTGACGAACTACATCCGCAAAAACGCACCGCTCTCCGAGCGCATCGACATCGTGAAAACGATGTGGCGCCTCGTGTACAGCGACGGGCACCTGAGCGAGTACGAGGCGTACCTCGTGCGCAAGCTCGCCGATCTGCTGGGGCTCGAGCATCACGTGATGATCGACGCGAAGAGTGCGGTGCTGCGGGAGTTGGGAAGGTAGACGCAACTCCGGACCGACGGGCTCTCAGCCCGTCGCAAGTTGCATACGAGTGCACAGGAGTCGCCGCCGACGTCTACTCCTGTCTCGCGCTGGCGCGCCCTTCGCCCGAACTCGCTCTCGCCTTCCCTCGATCCGGCCCTGCCCTATCGCGCGACGCTCGTCTGACACGAGGCGACGACCTGCAAGACAACGTCGGAGCCGAGCGCGGCCGCCAACGACGGTCATTACGTTCCGATTGCTTGTGTTCCTCATCCGATTCGGTGCATCGGCGGAGAGTCAGCCCTGTCAGATGGAACATCCGCGCTATACGCGCTTGTGTAGACGCACTGCGCGCGCCGCACTACGCAGCAACTCCGAGATGGAACATCCCGAGATGGGCGATGCTCCCGAGGGAACATCCGCGCTGTGCGACAGTGAATCGGTCCTCAAGGTTCCAATTGAGCGTGAAACTGTCGAAAAGTCGCGCCGTCACGGGAGAGATCACGCGGAGCTCGAAATGATCGCGCCCGGTTTCAGCGCCGCTGTAACAAACTGGCTCAAGGAGATAGCCGAATAACGCCGCGGAAGAATCAGAAATCGGCGGCACCTCGACATCCCCGCCGGTCCGTGTTTGGGGCGCGGAAGCCTTCACTGGAGGCGCGTGAATTGCACCGCTCGGCGGTTTCGGAGGCATCCCGATGAGACGGCTGGTCTCGACTTTAGGAATCATCCTCGCGGCCTGTCAAATGGAAGACCGCGGAAACGTGCAGCCCACTACTGAGACTCGGACGGCGACGGCCGAAGGCCGCGCGGCGCAGGAGAGCAGGCAGGATATGACACAGCGAGTAACATCCAAAGACGGTACTCAGATCGCTTTTGAAAAGACCGGTGCGGGTCCCGCGGTCATCATCATCAGTGGTGCTCTGGCGCACCGAAAGATGTTTCGCGACAATCCATTGCCGGGCAAGTTGGCGCAACAGTTCACCGTCATTCTCTATGACCGGCGCGGTCGCGGCGAAAGCACCGATGTACAGCCATACGCAGTGGAGCGCGAGATCGAAGATATCGAGACACTCGTCAATGAGGCTGGCGGTTCCGCATCCCTTTATGGCGTTTCGTCTGGCGCCGCTCTGGCACTGCAGGCGGCAGCAAAGCTCGGACCGGCCCAAGTGCCGAAGCTGGCGATCTACGAGCCGCCATACGGTCAAAAGCCGCAGGACTTTGCCGCGCAGAAACAAGGCGTCACGGAAATTGTTCGAACGGGTGCGCCTGGTGAGGCGGCGGCGTTTTTCCTTACCGCCATCGGTACTCCGCCCGAGGCGCTGGACGACATGAAGCGCGCCCCGGAATGGGAAGAGATGAAGAAGATGGACTTCACCCTTGCTTACGACTACGCGGTCTTAGGGGACGGCGCGGTACCGGAGGACGTCGTCAGAACCATCCGCGTTCCCACCCTCGTAATGAATGGCGACAGCATGCCTTTCATGCCTGCCACCGCGAGTCGAATCGCCGAGCTGATCCCCCATGCCCGGCACAAGACCTTCGAGGGGCAGGCGCATCAGGTGGACGCCGAAGTCATGGCGCCGGTATTTGATCGAGTTCTTCCGGCAATAAGAGTCGGAACCGCGGATTCCGGAGAGAGCTCCTGCCGTCAGGCCGCGCTCACTGACGCACATAGCGCAAGTGTGTGGCGGCCGGACTATCAAGAACCTTGTCAATGCGAAACTGCGGCCCGGGCTCGCGCAGGTTGTCGAAGAGACGCCGCCCGCCGCCGAACAGCACGGGGGCCAGGGCGATTTCCAGCTCGTCAACGACACCCAGGTTCAGGTACTGCTGGATCACATCGGCTCCACCCGCGATACGAATATCACGACCGTCTGCGGATTCCCGAGCCAGTTCCAGGGCACGCTCCGGCCCGTCATTGATGAAGTAAAAAGTCGTCCCGCCGGGGCGCGCCCAGGGTTCGCGTTTCTCATGGGTAAGAACGTATACCGGTGTGTGAAAGGGAGCCTCCTCCGGCCAGGCGCTCTCGCCTTGGTCGAACATTCGCTTGCCCATGACGTTGGCACCGATGCGTTCCGTGGTGCTGCGAAGCAGGTCATTGACCGGACCAGTCTCTCCCCCCGGTCCGAGCTTGAGGTTCTCGCGGATGTACCGTTGATTGAGGGCCCAGGTCATCAGCGCCCCCCACTTGGCGCCCCAGTTCTTGTAGTCAGGCTTTTCCCAATTCTCCATGGTCATTCCTTCCGGCGCCATGTAGCCATCGAGGCTGAGTCCAATATTGACGAATACTTTGCTCATGATTTTCCTCTCGCGTGTTCGGATGTCGGCCTGACTTTAGTGTGAAGCTGGTAGGCCCCGGCTTCGGCTCGGCAGTCGACCTGCCTCCACCGTCGCGTTTCGCACGTCATTCGTGGCGAGCGGCGCGCCGCTCCGGGTTTGCCACGCGGGACCGGCCGTGCAGCTTACACCAGGGACGTTCGGCCGGCGAAGAGCACCTCTTTGTTTACGAGAGAGATCGGCCGGGCATCGGCTCGAGCGGGTCGCCACAAAGTTTCTCAAACGGTGTCTCTCGGGTGAAACAGGTGGCTGCGTGCTCAACTGATGTTCGGCCGACCCACAAGTAAGCGGCTCGACTGTCTCGAAAGTGTCCGGCGCGACGCAGCACGAGAAAGGCGACCCGTCCACGACGGGAGGAGGCGAAGCTATGAGATTTCGTATCTCGCTCATTTGGGTAGTTGTTGCATTCTTTGGTATCGGCTGCGACGCTCTGCGCATGCGGGAAAGTGCGCAAACTATTGAACCACTCAGTTTGGTAAGTATCGACGAAGCTGCCGCGGTGCTCGGAACTACCGATACGATCAAGGTATTTGCGGAGCATTCCCCTTCTCAGAATGCACGCTCATTTCGATATGTGGCGACGAACAACGACTCTCTCACCGTCAGCATCTTTCTTAAAGATGGAAAGAGCTTCTACGACCTTCAGACCTTTGGCAAAGACTACCCGGAAAGATTTGGAAAAAAAGAGCCATGCGAGGGAATCGGCACTGATTGCTATCGCCCTCATTCACACATGCTTCACGTCTTGCACGACGACCTGTGCATCAATCTACAGCTTGAGGCGACTCGACCTGGACCGACGTCATTTAATCTTGGGGCGCGCGACGATCTCGCTCGTAAGATCACGCGCCGTATTCGCTGAACGTCTGGCGGAGATCATCGGAATGTTTCCGGTCACTCCCGGGATGAACAGGCGAGCGAGGAGGATGCGTCATGGCGGAAGCCGACGAAATGCGTTCCTGTCCAAAGTGCGGGAAGAGCATTAAAACGCTAGCGACCCGTTGCGTTTGGTGCTTTGAGAAGAGCGAGCCGGTTCGCAAATCTACCCGGCAATTGGCGGCGTCTGACACGGTGGACCATTCGGAAACGAAAGGCGAGGCCGGACTGCCGAAAGACTCGGCTGAAGCGTTAACCGCAACCCATACTGGTCGCCGCGTTGAGTCGACAGCTGTGTTGCGGTATGCGAGCTCTGTCCAGCGACGATATCGAGATGCCTATGTCGTCGCCGGCGAGATGGTTGAACAGGGACAGCGTTTGAAGGTCATGGCCGTGATCGTTGCGACGTTAATCGCTATCGGAGCCCTGGTTGCAGCAATGAATGCAGGGCGGTTGGCCATTACTGTACTAGTAGCCGGCGTATTCATAGCCGCGGGCGCGTACACCGTGATTCATGCGCACGGCGTGCGCATTGCCGCCGAAGGGCAACTCCTCCTTGCCTCTCTTGATGTCGCTGTTAACACGTCACCCTTTCTTGATGAAAGCGGGCGAGCTCGAGCCATGTCGTTATAGCTTGCATAGCGACTGCCCGCGCGTGGGCGTCGGTCCTGCGCGGCATTAGCTCGTGATGTCGTTGATTTGCTACGAGGTTGCCCAACGTTGGCGGATGACCGCGACGTACGCCACCCAACTGTTGCGTCTCAGGACGTTCGCGCCCGACCCGCGCGTAGCCGTCCGTTGACAGCACGCATCACCCAAACCTAGGATGCCCGCCGGATGCCACTCAAATTGGGGGAGAGAACGCCCGCCGTGCTCGTCACGGCCGGCTTACTCCTCCTGCTCTTTGGCGCGCTCCTCGGGCAACAGTGCCAGCTCGCGCTTCACGACCGGGGAATGACG
>DASYLL010000137.1:0-10336 GCA_036009605.1 Thermoanaerobaculia bacterium
CATCGCCTGCAGGGCTTCTTTGACCGCGGCACGCAGTTGTGTCTCGTCCTGCAGTTTCTTCGGAAGACGATCATCGAGATCCTCGCCTCCTTCTTTGGCCGCTGCGATGTCGTGCTCGAGCTTCTCGATCCGTTCGTCCACGGCAGCCAGGATCTTCTTCAGATCAGTACGATGCCACGCCGTTCTCTGCGAGGCCGCCGAGACGATTTTGGTTCCGTCCACCGCCTGCAGCACCATCCCCACCAGATCCGCCTGTTGGGCCACGCGCACACTCTGCACGAACACTTTCTTGATCGCGCTGCGGTAGCGCATCCAGAACCGCCACAGCGTGTTGTGATCCGGCTCGTATCTGCCGGCCAGCCACACCAGCGGCATCATCTGGCGACACGCCCGTTCCAGCTTGCGCGAGCTACGGATGTTGTACAGGTACCCGTACAGCCACACCTTGCGTAGCAGATCGAACGCGTAGTGCGGCCGGCCGTTCGGGTCTTCCTTCCCTTCGGCCCACTCTTCCCCGGCCACTTCTCTCAGGTCGAGGGCATCGACGAAGGCTCGAATGAATCGCGCCGGGTCGTTTGCCTTGACCCAGTCTTCCAGCGCCGGCGGAAACAGGAACTGCGTTGTGTAGTCAGCTCGAAGCTCTCGACTCATTCTGTTCGTCTCTCCTCATTCATGGAGTGACGCGAATCGAGTTTTGAGACACCCTCCCGCAGCTGCCGCTTTCGTATGCCACAGCGCGAATCACGAACATACAAGAGCGGCAGCTGCGGCTGCCGCACTGCAAACCCGCTAAACTTCACATAACTCATGCGGATCGACTACGAGAAACGAGAGATCGTCTGCGGCGTGGGCGATCTCGTACACGAGTCGACCTATCGTCGCATCGGTGTAGAGCGCGGCGACGGATTCCGCAGGATGTGGATTGGCCAGGACATCCACACCAAACGCGCCGAACAGCGCGCGAACGAAGATCCGCACTATCGCGCCGAGGTGCATGTCGTGCATCGCACGACCGTCGGCGGGTGGTCCGTGACCGTCACCGGACGCATCGACGGGCTCTCCATCGACCGAGAAGAGAAGCGTGTTTCGATCGAGGAAGTGAAGTCGATTCACTTCGATCTGGAGCTCGAAGCACTCTACAGGTCGGAGAAACTGCAGCGGCACCTCTACCAGCTGTTGCTCTATTCGTACTTCCTCTCCTCCCAGCCCGACCTCGAAGGCTTCGTCTTCGCGCCGCAGCTCGCGCTCATCGACCTCGTCTCGGGCGAGGCGAAGATCATCGACACGGAGTTCAACCGCGAGAACGTCGAGACCGCACTGCACGCAAGTCTCGCGAAGCTGATCGAAGACCTCGAAGTCTCGGCCGCGCTGCGCATCGCCAAACGCGCCTTCGCCGACGTCCTCGAGTTCCCCTTCGACGGCATGCGTCTCGGCCAGGAGGAAATCGTCTCCGCCGTCGCGCGCGGCATCTGGCAACGCGACGCGCTGCTCATCTCCGCGCCGACCGGCATCGGCAAGACCATGGCCGTGCTCTACCCGGCTGTGAAGCAGTCGCTGAAGCTCGGCAAGAAGCTGTTCTTCCTGACGTCGAAAACGCTGCAGCAGGACGCCGCCGTGAAAGCGCTCGAGCTGCTCAACGACGGCTCGTTCCGCGTGCTGCGCATCCGCGCCAAACAGAAGATGTGCGCGCACACGGAGATGATCTGCCACGAGGACTTCTGCCCATTCGCCGCGAAATACTCAGAGAAAATGGGCAAGAGCGGGCTCCTCGCGAACATCGTCACGTCGATGAGCTACTTCGATCCCGACGTCACGTTCGAGCTCGCGAAGTCGACCGAAGTCTGCCCGTTCGAAGTCTCGCTCGAGTTGATCGAACAGGCCGACGTGATCATCTGCGACTACAACTACATCTTCGATCCGTACGTCGGCCTCAAGACGTACACGCAGGAGAAGGATTACAGCGACTGCGTGCTCGTCGTCGACGAAGCGCACAACCTCGTCGACCGCGGCCGCGGTTGGTATTCGCCGGAGCTGCACGAGAAGTCGTTCGAGGAAGTGCGGATGCAGTTCATGAGCCGCAACTGCTGGGTCGAAGGATGGGAGCAACTGCTTTACATCCTGCGCGATCACTTCCGCGAGCTGGCCGAGGTGCTCGAAGACGATGTCACGCAGGCGCTCTGCTCGCCGAGCCGCGAGCTGTTCATGGAACAGCGCATGGAATGGGAGCGCATCGTCCTCGAATACATCGGCTGGAAGATCGACAACCGCATCGCCGATGAAGAAGACCCGATCATCGATTTCTACTTCAAGCTGATGAAGTTCACGAACATGCTCGCAGAGAAAGGCGACGAGTTCGCGCACATCATCGAGAAGACGAACGAAGGTCTGCGCCTGAAGATCTTCTGCAAGGATCCCTCGCGCTTTCTCGGCGAGATCTTCGATTCCGCGCACGCGACCGTCGCCCTCTCCGCCACCCTCGAGCCCTTCGAGTTCTACCGCAAGACCCTCGGCTTCCCCGACAAGCGCACGGCCGAGCTCTCGCTCCCCTCGCCGTTCCCGCGCAGCAACCGCAAGATCGTCGTGATCTCCGACGTCGATACGACCTACAAACGCCGCGCGGATCACTACGTGCGCATCGCCGAGACGGTCGCCGAGATCGCGGATGCAGGCGACGGTAATTTTCTGGCGCTGTTCCCGAGCTACGCGTTCCTGCGCGAGATCTCGGACCGCATGCCGCCGATCCAGAAACGCGTGATGGTGCAGCGCACCGACATGACCGACTACGAGCGCAACGCGATTCTCGACATCCTCCGCGACCGGCCGAAGAAGGGAAATCTCATCCTCGCGGTCTCCGGCGGCATGTACGCGGAAGGCGTCGACTATCAGGGCGATATGCTGTCGGGCGTGATGGTGATCGGACCGGCGCTGCCGCAGGTGAGTTTCGAGCAGGAGTTGCTCAAGCACTATTACGACGAGCAGTATGGCTCCGGTTTCGAGTACGCGTATCTCATCCCCGGCATGACGCGCGTCGTGCAGTCCGCGGGCCGCGTGATCCGCAGCGAGCACGACATCGGCATCATCGCGCTGCTCTGCAAGCGCTTCACGCAGGAGTCGTACACGCGCTACTTCCCCGCCGACTGGTACGACGAGTCGCCGCGCGAGCTCGTGTCGCGCAAGCCCGCGAACGAGATCCGCTCGTTCTTCGAAGCGAAATCAACGCCGCAATTGAGGATCGTCTTTTGAAACGTGTCGTCGTCACACTGCTGTGCAGCATCGTTCTCACCGCCTGCGCCTCCACGCCAAAGGCTCCCCTCGAAGCACCGAACTGGGACGCAATCCCATCGCGCGTCGTCGATGCGCTCTGTCGCCGTCTACAGATGGACGCGATCGCAACCGGCAGAACGGCAATCGTGAAAGTCACCCAGCCGCTCGCGACTCCGCAGACCATGGCCGCGCTCGCAGGATCGACGACGCCGCGCGGAGCGAAGCGACGCGCGGCCGCCGCAGTCACGAATCGTGCGATTCCGATCGAGCTCGGACGCGGCTCGTGCGCGTGGGAACCGATCGACGTCCGCGACACGGCAAGTCACGCCGACTCGATGCTCGTCGAGCTTTCCGCGCCGCTGATGCATCCGTTCAACGCACGCGAAGCCGGCGTCCTCGCCCGCGTCTCCCTCGGCGATCAACATCAGTCGCTGTACTGGGTCTCGCTCGTCCCGCGCGGAAACGAGTGGGGCATCCGCTTCGTGTCAGTGTTGTTCGAGTAGCCCACTGTCATCCCGAGCGTAGCGAGGGACCTGGGCGGGCGGGGCGCCATGCACGTTCTTCGTGCCCCGCCCGCCCAGGTCCCTCGCTACGCTCGGGATGACATCAGGTCCAGCGTTCGAGCCAGTACTCCAGCATCACCACCGCCCACAACGCCTTCGCATGATTCGCGCGGCCGGCGCGGTGCTCCGCGAGCAGCGACGTCACGCGCGGCTCATCGACGAGTCCGCGTTTCCGCAAACGCGCCGGCTCCAGCAGGCGATCGACTTCCGCGCGCAGACCGCGATTGATCCAGCCCGCGATCGGCACGCTCAGTCCGCGTTTGCGTCGATAGATCACGTCGTGCGGCAACCACTTCTCGGCGGCCTTCTTGAGCACCCACTTCGTCGTGAATCCGCGCACGCGCAGATCGGCAGGCAGCGAAAGCGCGAACGCAGTCAGATCGCGATCGAGATACGGCGCACGTGCTTCGACGGAAGACAACATCGTCGCGCGATCGACTTTCACGAGCAGGTTGTCGCGCAGATAACTCCGATAGTCGAGCAGCATGGCGCCCGATAACGCATCGTTGCCCGGCGCGTCGAGATTCGGCACGCGCTCCGTCAATCCCGTCCCGAACCAGCGCAGATGACGCTCGCTCCACGGCCGCTCGGCGTCATTCACGAATCGCTTGAGCAGCGATTCGAGCGTGACCTTCTTCTCTGACGACGGCAACGCAAACGCGAGCTTGCGCAAACCCGCGCGGAGGAACGACGGCAACGCGTCGTACTTCGGCGCGATCTTGTGACCCAGGTACGTTGGATAGCCGCCGAACAACTCGTCGGCGCCTTCGCCGCTGAGGATCACCTTCACGTGCTCGCGCGCCGCGCGTGCGAGCAGAAACGTCGGCAGAATCGCGGGATCCGCGAGCGGCTCTGCCACGCGCGTCGTGACGTTGTGCAGCGCGTCGAGCAGCGTCTCGTCATCGGTGCGCACCGGCACGTGCTTCGTGCGCATCTTCGCCGCAAGCACCGCCGCATCCCCACTCTCGTCATACGAAGCCTCGGCGAACTGCGCCGAAAACGTATGCACTTTGTCGACGCCGATCGCGCTCGATGCGAGCATCGCGAGAATCGACGAATCGAGTCCGCCGCTGACGAACACGCCGACCGGCACGTCCGACATCACCTGCTTCGTCACCGCGTTCTCGACGAGCCGCTGCGTCTCTCGTACGGCCTCGGCAGGATCGATCACACGAGGCGTGAAGCGCGTCGGATCCCAGTACCGCACGGTCTCTTCCTCGCCGTTGCGGAAGAGCATGTACGTGCCCGCGGGCACGCGCCGGATCGCCTGAAACGGCGTGCGCGTTTCGGGGATGTATCCGAGGGCGAGATAGTCGGCGATGGCTTCGCGATCGAGGTCGCGCGAGACATCGGGATGGCGCAACAGACATTGCAGCTCGGATGCGAACAACACCTCGCCGAGGACGTTCGCGTAGAACAGCGGCTTCTCGCCAGCACGGTCGCGCGCGAGCAGCAGCGTCTTCGTGCGATGGTCCCAGATCGCGAGACCGAACATCCCGTCGAGTTGTTCGACCGCGGCGGGACCGTGCTCGAGATACAACGGCAGGATCGTCTCGACATCGGAGTGCGAGCGATACGGATAGTCGGGATAGCGCGCGCGGATCGAGATCGAGTTGTAGATCTCACCGTTCGCCTCGAGCCAGATCAGCTCATCCGGCGACGCGAACGGCTGATCGGCGCGCTCGTGCAGATCGATGATGCGCAGTCGCTCCGTTCCGATGCGCGCGTCGACGTCCGTGAACGTCGCATGCCCGTCCGGCCCGCGATGCAGCAAAGCCTCCCCCATCGCCTCCAGGACGGCGGGGTACCGCAGCGCTCCCGCGCCGATCATTCCGTAGATGCCGCACACGCGGCGCGCATTGTATGCGCGGGGGCGACTACTTCCCGTACGCGACGTACTTCGGGCTGTCCGCGATTATTTTCCACCCGTGCGATTCCAGCACGCGGCGCCACTGCACGTCCTTCGCACGGACGACGTACACGCGCGGATTCGCGGCGGCGAGCGAGGTCTCGAAATACGGCGGCCGCTTCAGCGGCGATGCGGGATTGCTCGTGAAGCGCTCGTAGCGACGCATCAGATAGTTGCTGGTCAACTCGCTCGCGTCTTTCGTCACGACCGTCACCGGACGCTGCAGGTAAAACATGAGCGAGCCGGAGAACGCTTCGACGCCGATGATCTGCGTCGTCGGTTTCAGATGCGGTTGCAGCTCCGCGACAAACGACTTCGCGGAGCGCTGGTCGCCGACCGCGCGCAACATCGGATTCGCGACGAGCGGCAACGCGAACGCGGGCAGCGTCAACGCGATCAACACGAATTCGCGTCGCTTCGCGAAGAGCGCGATCAACCCGCCGACCGCGAACACCACGCCGAACGCGAGCGCCGTCTCATCCGCAACGACCATCAACTCCGGCTTCAGCTTCGTGCGATGCACGAAGAACGACGCCGCGAGCAGAATCACGCCGAGGACCGTCAACACGATCGCCGCGGCGCGTGTGCGCGCTTTTTCCCAGATCTGCCCGATCAGAATCGCCAGCGGCGCCATCAGCGGGAGGATGTACTGCGGCCGTTTCGACTGCGAGATCGAGAAGAAGACGAACGGAATGATCACCGCGAGCAGCCAGTAAACCGTCGCGGGATCGGGCTTGCGGAACCGCTTCCAGCTCGCGATCGCCACGATCGACCACGGCAACGCGCCCGCAAGAAAATACGGCACGAAGTACCACGGTGGCCCTGTGCGCTTCAGCTCATCGGTCGCCATGCGCGCGGCGGTTTCCGTCACGAGCACGTAGCGCAAGAACTCCGGCACGACCTGCGACACGCCCCACACCCACGGCACCGTCACCGCGAAGAAGAGCACCAGACCAACGATCGGAAAAAGAATGCGCACGGCCTTGCGCCAGAACGCATACGGCAGCACGACGAACAACACGAGCACGAACGCGACCGGCCCCTTCGTGATCATCGCAAAGCCCATCGCCGCCCAGGCCAGCATCGACCATCGCCGGTTGCGCTCTTCGATCGCGCGATGGAATCCGATCAGCGCAACAGTCGTGAAGAACGCCAGCGCGCTGTCGAAGATCACCGTTCGCGCGAACGCGACCACGATCGGCATCGACAGAAACACGATCGCCGCGACGAGCGACCGCGAGTACCAGTAAATCGCCAGCGCCGTCGCGAGCGTGAACAGATACGCCGGCAACCGCGCCGCGAGCTCGGTCGGCCCGAGCACTTCCATCGCCGCAGCCTCGGCCGCGAAGTAGACGACCGGCTTATCGAGATACGGCAGCCCGTTGAGCCGCGGCATCACGTAGTCGTTCGTCTCCGCCATCTCCCGCGCCACTTCCGCGTTGCGCCCCTCGTCGGCGTCCATCAGAGGGACGCCACCGAGGTGCATTGCGAGCGCGATGACGCCGACGGCGAGCCAGAGTTTGAGGAGATTCACTTCGCGCCGGACGATAGCACGCGTCCCCGCTGTCATCCCGAGCGTCGAGCGAGGGACCTGTGCGGGTGGGGCACGAGGCTCATGCCCTTCGCACCGCCCACCCAGGTCCCTCGCTCCGCTCGGGATGACAGAATCAGGCGCCTGCCATTTCCTTCGCTTCGTTCAGGCACTTCACGAACACGTCCACCGCACGATCGATCTGCTCCTCGATATGCGAAGCCATCACCTGGAACCGGAACCGCGCACGCTCGCGCGGCACGGCCGGGAACTCCACGAGATTCGCGATCAACCCATTCTCTTCGAGCAGGCGCGACGTCCACTTCGCCACCGTCTCATCGCCGCACATCACCGGCACCACATTGCTGGGATTGCCGAGGCATTCGATGCCGCGCGATTCGAAGCCGGCGCGGAGGCGGAGGATGTTGTCGAACGAGCGCGCACGCAGCGCATCGCCTTCTTCGGAGCGCACGATCCGCATCGCCTCGAACGCGATCGCCGACTGCACCGGCGAGATGCCGTTCGAGTACATGTGCGAGCCGCCGTAGATGCCGAGGAACTGGCGCACGGAGCGGTGACGCGTGGCGACGAAGCCGCCGTTCGTCGAGAACGTTTTCGAGAAGCTGCCCATCACGAGATCGACCTTGCCGAGCATCGTCTGGATCCCGATCTGGCCCGTTCCGCCGGGACCGGTCGCGCCGAAGTCGTGCGCGACGTCCATCATCAACACCGCGCCGAGCTCGCGGCAGACCTGCTGCATCGCCTCAATCCGCGGGCTGTCCGCATCCATCGAGAACAGCCCCTCGGACACCACGAGAATCGCGTTCTCGGTGTCCTTCGCGCGGATCTTCGTCAGGCGATGACGCAGCGCCTCGACGTCGTTGTGGCGGAACATGTAGACGTTCGACGTCGCGGCGCGCGCGCCCTGCAGCAGACAAGCGTGCGCGAGCTGATCGATCACGATCGAATCGGTCGGACGCACCAGTCCCGTGATCGTGCCGAAGCCCGCCGCCCATCCCGTCGGGAAGAGCAGCACGTGCTCGGCCTGCAGCATGTCGCCGAGTCCACGTTCGAGCGCACGTCCCGGAATGGTGTTGCCCTGCAACATCGGCGAAGCGGCCGCGTGCGGGCCGAACTGATCGAGCGCGTGATGCGCCGCTTTCGTGATGTCCGGATGCAGCGAAAGCCCGAGATAGTCCTGCGAACCGAAATTCATGCCGACCACGCGGCGTCCGTTCTGGCTATCGAGCTCGGTCTCCGTGCCCGGCTTGCCGCGCAGCGTGCGCGCGTACGGCCAGGTGTTGAGCTCCGTGCGCATGTCCAGCCATTCCCCGAGCGGCTCCGTGCGATCGAGCAGATGGGCGCCTTTGGGATTGGCAAAGAGACCGAGGTGTTTGGTGAAGGCAGGCGATTGCTGAGGCGAGACTTCGATCGTGCGAGTAGTCAAGGCTGTCGGCTCCTGTGTTGGTATTGGCGGTCTCCTGTGTGTGAGATGAAGGACCCTGAAAAATACAGGCAGGCATTCCGGCATTCCGGATTTTCAATTATTCGCAATTCCAATATCGACGTCAGAGCTCGCCGCACGAACTCGATCTCTTACAATGCGCGCGTGTCCCTTCAGCCGAACGCGACCCTGGGCCCGTACCAGATCGGTGGAGTTGTGGGCGAAGGCGGGATGGGCGTCGTCTACCGCGCCAAAGACACCCGCCTCGGCCGCGACGTCGCGATCAAAGTCCTGACCAACGTCTCGATCAGCGATCACGAGCGGCTCGTGCGCTTCGAACAGGAAGCGCGCGCGACCGGGATGCTCAACCATCCCAACCTGCTCACGATCTACGACGTCGGACGCGACGATGAGAACAATCCGTATCTCGTCAGCGAGCTGCTCGAAGGCGAGACGCTCAGCAGCCGGCTCGGTCGCGGGGCGCTTTCACCGCGCAAGGCCGTCGATGCAGCGCTGCAGATGGCGCTCGGACTCTCAGCCGCGCACGAGAAAGGGATCGTTCATCGCGATCTCAAACCCGACAACATCTTCCTCACGCGCGATGGCCGACTGAAAATCCTCGACTTCGGCATCGCCAAGCTGACCGGCTCCGCGATGTCGGATGGACCGACGTTCGAAGTCGCGGCAACCGAGCCTGGCATGGTCCTCGGCACGGTCGGCTACATGTCGCCCGAGCAGGTCCGCGGCGAATCGGTCGATCACCGTTCCGATCTCTTCTCGCTCGGCGCAATCCTGTACGAGATGCTCGCCGGCGCGCGCGCGTTCAAGCGGACTTCGGGAATCGAGACGCTGAGCGCCATTCTCAAAGAAGATCCGCCCGATCTCATCGAGATTCTGCCGAACATTCCACCGCCGCTCGAGCGCCTCGTGCGACGTTGCCTGGAGAAGGATCGCGAGGTGCGCTTTCAATCGGCGCGCGATCTCGCGTTCAACCTCGAGATGCTGTCGTCGATGTCGACGGCGAACACGCTGCCGAACTCCGCGCGTCCTCCCGTCACCGGTGCGCATCACGCCGTAACGGCGGCGCACACGGCCGTCAAACCGACGATCGCGCCTACGCCGACCGTGCGGCAACCTGCGCGACCTCTCACGAAACCGAAGCGTCGCGTTTCGTCGGCGTTGCTGGTTTTGCTGTTTCTCGTCTCGATCGCCGGCGCTGCGTATGGCGGATGGATCTGGGCGCAGCGCAGCAAAGGCGTTGCGGTCGAGCCACAATTTCATCGCCTGACGTTCCGTCGCGGTGAAGTGCGCGCGGCGCGTTTTTCGCCGGATGGCGACACGATCGTCTACAGCGCCGCATGGGACGGGCGTCCGCCGGAAGTGTTCGCGGTGAGCCGCGGCGCGACCGAATCACGTCCCCTCGGCATGCCGGACAGTGAAGTGCTCGGCGTGTCGCGCGCCTCGGAGCTCGCGATCCTGTTGCGCCGCGATCGCCTCACGAACCTCGGCACACTCGCACGCGTTCCGCTCGCCGGCGGCACGCCCCGCGAAGTCGCGGAGAACGTGCTGCAGGCCGACTGGTCGCCCGACGGCGAGCTGGCCGTCGTCCGACAGAACGGAGTGAA
>DASYLL010000138.1:0-18302 GCA_036009605.1 Thermoanaerobaculia bacterium
AGCGCGGCTTCGATGCCGTGCGCGATCGTGTGTCCGTAGTTCAGCAATCGACGCACGTCCGCTTCTTTCTCATCCGCGGACACGATCTCCGCCTTCACACGAATCGCCTTGCGCACCATCTCGTCGAGATCGAACTCACCGCGCTCATACATCTCGAACAACGACGGATCCGCAATGACGCCGCCCTTCAACGCTTCGTACATTCCGCTCAATCGCTCGCGCGGTGGAAGCGTATCGAGCACGCTCGTATCGGAGACGACGGCGCGCGGCGGAAAGAAACTGCCGATGAGATTCTTTCCCTTCGGATGATTGACCGCGAGCTTTCCGCCGATCGAACTATCGACCTGTGCGAGCAATGTCGTCGGCACGTGAACGAGCTCGATCCCGCGCAGAAAAATCGACGCCGCAAAACCGGCCGTGTCGCCGATCATCCCGCCGCCGACAACGACCGCCATCGAATCGCGCTTCGCGCCGCGCTCGAGAAGTTGCGTGACGACATCATTCGCCGTCTCGAACGTCTTGTGCGCCTCCCCTTCTTCGATCGTGATGATGTCGGCGTGCGGCGCGAACGAATTCGCGACGACTTCGCCGAAACGCTCGCGCAATGCCGTCGACGTGATGACGAACACGCGCCCGCGTGCGCGTACGAATTCTCCGACACGCGAAAGCAAATCGCGCCCGACAAACACGGGATAAGTGGCAGACGCCTGTGAAATTGTCAGGAAAGGAGTCATGACGCGCAGACTACTGCAACAAACCGAAACGTTAGCTGCGTACGTACACTACAAACGAATTTTCTCCAGAACAACCGCTATACTGCCGTATCCTGTGTTAGCCCCGCTGGTCCAGACGCGAACGGAAGTAGTGTCGGCCATTGCCAGGGCTCGGGCGGATCTCGATCGCGCACTCGCCAGTCTCGAGACTCTCGCCGACGACGACCGGCAGCGCGTCAGCTACTCCGTCCACGCGCTCAACAACTACCTCATGGTCGTCGCCTCGACCCTGCAGCTCCTGCGCAGGAAACTCGCGCCGGGAGACCGCGACGTCAAGCGCTGGCTCGATTCGCTCAACCAGGCTACGAATCTGATGATGAGCACCGCGCGCGGTGTGCTGACCGCGCAACGCGACGTACTTCCTCCGCTGCTCCTCGAACCGTCATCCCTCGGAGAAATCGCAGAAGCCGCGTGCCGCGCATACGCCGACATCGCGCGCGCAAAACGGGTGCGCATCGCCTGGAAGGCTCCCCTCACGCGTGATTCCGTGCTGACCGATCGCGTCGCCGCCGGCGCCGTTCTCGACAACCTGCTGTCGAACGCCGTGAAGTACTCACACCCCGGCACCGGTGTCTCGGTAACGATGGCCGTCGACCGCGAGAAAGTGTTCTGCTCCATTCGCGACCGCGGCCCCGGACTCAGCGCGGACGATCAGACCAAACTCTTTCAACGCGGCGTGCCGTTGACCTCGCGGCCTACTGCCGGCGAGTCATCGAGCGGATACGGACTGGCCATCGCAACGGACCTCGCCAACGCGCTCGGCGGTTGCCTGTCGTGCGAAAGCGTCCTCGGACAGGGATCGTGCTTCACGTTCTCCCTGCCGCTCGCATCACCGGTGTTGCCCAACTAGTCCCGCTGTCATCCCGAGCGTCAAGCGAGGTATGACATCAAACTTTCTTCACCGCGATCCCCAGCTCATCCAACTGCTTCGTATCCACTTCCGACGGCGCCTCGCACATCAGATCCTGCGCGCGCGCGGTTTTCGGGAACGCGATCACATCGCGCAGCGACTCCGAACGCGACATGAGCATCGCGATGCGGTCGACACCTAACGCGATGCCGCCGTGCGGTGGGGCGCCGTAACGGAAGGCATTGATGAGGAATCCGAAACGCGATTGCGCCTCTTCATCCGAAATGCCGAGCGCACGAAACATCCGCTCCTGTAACTCGGGTTGATTGATGCGGATCGAGCCGCCGCCGAGCTCGAGTCCATTGAGCACGACGTCGTATGCACGCGCGAGCGTCGCGCCGGGATCGCTTTCGAGAATGTCGATGTGCTCTTTCGCCGGCGATGTAAATGGATGATGCCGCGCGAAGAAGCGCTGCGAGTCTTCGTCCCACTCGAACAGCGGGAAGTCGGTGACCCAGAGAAAATCCCAACGCTCGTCGGGGATCAGCTTCTCGTCCTTCGCGATCTTCAAACGCAGCGTGCCGAGGACGTCCCAGACCGTGGTCGTTTTTCCGGCGACGACGAGTGCGAGATCGTTCTCGTTCGCGCCGAGCTTTGCGCGCAACGCATCGTGCGCGCCCTCATCGAGGAACTTCTTGATCGACGAGCCGCGCGCGGCGTCGAACTTGATCCACACCAGGCCGCTCGCCTTCATCTTCTTTGCGTCTTCGGCGAGATCGTCGAGACGTTTGCGTGAGAACGCCGCGCCACCGGGCACCACGATCGCACGGACTGTTTGCGCAACGCGGAATGGCTCGAACTCGAGCTGCTTCGCCGCGTCCGTGATGTCCTGCAACTCCATCCCGAAGCGCGTGTCGGGACGATCGATGCCGAAGCGATCCATCGCCTCCTGCCATTTCATCCGAGGGAACGGCGTCGTGACTGCGATGTTCGCGAGCGGGAAGATCTCCTCGAAGAGACCTTCGATCATTGAATAGATGAACTCTTCGTCGATGAATGACGCCTCGACGTCGATCTGCGTGAACTCCGGCTGGCGATCGCGGCGCAGGTCTTCATCGCGGAAGCAACGCGCGATCTGAAAGTAGCGTTCCAGTCCCGCGACCATGCAGAGCTGCTTGAAGATCTGCGGCGACTGCGGCAGCGCGTAGAACTGTCCTTTGTGGACGCGGCTCGGCACGAGGTAATCGCGCGCACCTTCCGGCGTCGACTTCGTGAGGATCGGCGTTTCGACTTCGAGAAATCCGAGGCGGTCGAAGTAGTTGCGCGTGGCAAAGACGAGCTTGTGGCGCAGCATGAAATTGCGCGTGAGCGACGGGCGCCGCAGATCGAGATAGCGATACTGCAAACGCAGCTCTTCCGCCGCGTCCGTGTCGTCGTCGATCGGAAACGGCGGCGTGTCGGCGCGATTGAGAATCTCGATCGACGAGGCCACGACTTCGATCTCGCCGGTCGGTAGTTTCGCGTTCTTCTGCGAAGCGGCGCGCTCGACGATGGTGCCGTCGATGCGCACGACGAATTCGGAGCGCAGCTCTTTGGCGATCGCCACGAGCTCAGCGGACGCGCCGCGCTCGCGGTCGACGACGACCTGGGCGATGCCGCCGCGGTCGCGCAGATCGATGAACACCAGCTCGCCGAAGTCGCGCTGCTTCTGGACCCAGCCGTTCAGCGTGACGGTCTGGCCAACATGGTCTTTGCGGAGTGTGCCTGCGTAAGTTCGGTTCATGAATTGAGATACTTCTCTTTGTAGTCGACGTAGTTGCGCCACGATGTATCGAGTCTCGCGATCTCTTCGTCGGTCAGTGGACGCTTGACCTTCGCCGGCACGCCAACCACGAGGGTCCGCGCCGGAACATGCATCCCCTCGGGCACGAGTGCTCCCGCACCGACGAGCGCTCCCGCCCCCACGACAGCGCCGTCGAGCACGCGCGAGCCCATCCCGATGAGCGCGCCACGATGAATTGTGCAGCCATGCACGATCGCCCCATGCCCGATCGTGACTTCCTCTGCGATGACGGTTGGATGATTGTCATGCGCGACGTGAATCGTGCAGTTGTCCTGCACGTTCGTGCGCGAGCCGATGCGGATGAAGTTGACGTCGCCGCGCACGGTCGTGCCGTACCAGATCGAGCAGTCGTTGCCGATCTCGACGTCGCCGATGATCGCCGCATTTTCGGCGACGAACACGCGCGTGCCGAGGCGGGGATTCTTTCCTTCGTAACCGCGGAGAATCATGGCGGGACTTTAGCACGGGCGTTCGCGTGCCCGTTGTCGGTTGTCGGTTCTCGGTTGTCTGTGACTTTTGGCCTGAATCACAGACAACCGACAACCGAGAACCGACAACTGCGCGCCAGCGCACAATGACAAACGTCAGCTGACAACTCCCCTTCGCAACGCTACATTTGCGGCATGGGCTATTCAATGCCGTTTCGCATCCGCGGGCGCGAAGTGTCGCGTGTGGAGGCGTTCAGCGACGTCGTCTTCGGCTTCGCGCTGACGCTGATCGTCGTCTCGCTCGAAGTGCCGACGCGCTACGAAGACCTCATCAACACGCTGAAGGGCTATCCCGCATTCGCGATCTGCTTCGCGATCCTCACCTGGATCTGGTTTGTACACCACACGTTCTTCCGCCGCTACGCGCTGACGGACGAGATCACGATCGCGCTCAACACGGCGCTGCTGTTCCTCGTGTTGCTGTACATCTATCCCCTGAAGTACATGTTCTCGATCGTCACCGGCCAGATCGAAGGACGGAGCAACCCCTCCACGCTCTTCATCATCTACGGCCTCGGCTTCGCCGGCATCTTCCTGCTGTTCTTTCTGATGTACGTCCATGCGTTGCGACTGCGCGACGAGCTCGATCTCAACGTCATCGAGTTGCACGACACGCGCACGGCGATGCACATGTACGCGTCGTACGTCGTCATCGGTCTGCTCTCGGCCGCGATCGGAGCACTCGCGTCGGGGCGCACGATGATGTGGGCGGGCTGGATCTACTTCATGATCGGCCCGGTGTCCGCGATCATCGGGTACGTGCGCGGATCGGCGCGCGGACGTCTGGTCGATGAGATCACGCTCCGTGAAGTTACGGAGTCAGCACCTTGAGTTTCTCGCGCGACGCGCGATCCTCGGGATGCAGTTGCACCGCCTGCTGAAACGCAAGCCGCGCTTCCTCGCGACGTCCGAGCCGGAAGAACACTTCGCCCGCGACACTGAAGTAGCCGCTCGGCAATGAGGCCTTCTTCTCGCGCGAGCTGCCGTAAATCCGCTGCAGCGCTTTGAGTGCACCGGCAGCATCGTTCTGCGCGAGCAGAATCTGCGCGAGCACGAAATCGGATCCCGCGAGCTCCGCTTCGCGTCGCGCGGTCGCGAAGTCGCCGCGTGCCGCTGCGATGCGCGCGAGCATCTCGTGGGTCGCCTTCGGATTTTGCGCAAGCGCGAGCTTCGCATGTGCCTCGGCATCATCGAGTGATCCGCGTTCAACGAGAACGTTCGCAAGCGAAAGCGCGAACTCGGGTGCAAGCTCCGGCGCCGCGTGAATGGCATCGCGATACGCTTTCTCGGCACGCACGAGATCGCCCATCTGCTCGTACGCGAGTCCGAGTTGATCGCGGAGATCGCTCCATCCCGGATTCGTCGTGAGCAGTGTTTCGATCAACGCCGCTGCGTCCGCGAACCGCTGCGCGGCCATCAGCTCGGTCACCTGTTTGAGCGCGTCGAGATCGTTCAGGTGATCGCGCGGATTGAGCGTGCTGTTCGCGGCCGACGGCGATTGCGCACTCACGTATCCCAACGCCGCGAGCTTCTTCGCCTCCTCGGGATCGATGCGCTGCGCAGTCACCGACGCCGTCGGCGCGATTTCGCCGCGCAGCTTCGTGAAGACGCGACGCTCGCTCTCGCGAAGATCGCGCGTTTCGCGTGGATCGCGTGCGACGTCATACAACTCCGGCTTCGGACCATCGATCAGATGGTGCGGCCACTCGATGACCGACTGCAGCTCGCTCCATCCGAGGTGCAGGCGCGGGTAGAGCGTCTCACCGTGGATCGGACGACGGATCGGTTTCTCGAGCAGTGAGCGTCCATCGTTCTTTGGCGCCGTCGCGCCGGTGATCGCGGCAATCGTCGGCAACACATCGACGAGTTGCACGGCCTCGGACACGCGCGTGCCGCGCTGCTTGTTGCGCGGGAGCTTCACGATGAGCGGCACCTGCAGCGCTTCGCGATACAGCAGGACGCCATGTTCCTGCTCGCCGTGATCGCGCAGCCCTTCGCCATGATCGGACAGCAGGATGATCAGCGCGTCGTCGTAGACACCGGATGCGCGGAGTGAATCGAGCAGGTTGCCGACGAGTGCGTCGGACGTTGCGATCTCGCCGTCGTACGACGGCTCGTACGGCGCATGCGGCTCGAAGAGATGGACGAACGCGAAGAACGGCTGCGATTGTTTCGTCGCGATCCATCGCTTTGCAAGCGCGATCGAATCGCGGCCGGAGCGCGCGAGATTGCCGGTCGGCGCGCCTTCAACAATCGCGATCTGATCGTCGTATGCATCGAAACCACTGCTGATGTTCGTTGTCGCGCGCAGGACGTAAGCCGAAATGACTCCGCCCGTTGCGTAACCCTGCGCACGCAACATCGATGCGATCGTCGGCGTCTTCGCATCGAGCACAAATGCCGCGTTGTCGCGCACTCCGTGATGCGCTGGGAGCAGTCCGGTGAAGATCGACGCATGCGACGGCAACGTGAGCGGTACGTGCGCGAATGCGTGCTCATACACGATGCCGTCCGCCGCGAGTCGGTCGATCGCAGGCGTTGCGACGTGGCGATAGCCGTATGCGGGCAGATGATCGGACCGCAGCGTGTCGATGGAGATGAGGATGACGGGCGGATGTGCGGGCGCCCGATTGCAGCCGAGAAAAACGAGAGCAATCACGAGAGGCGCGACACGCCACAGTTTCCACGTCGTCACTGCCCATACGATCGCGAAGAGAACGCAAACCGCGGCGACTCCGATCGTCGCGGCCGTCGGTCCGAAATGATCGGATGCGATGCCGGACGCGAGTCCCGAAATCGCCATCGTCAGCGTCACGAAGCCGTAGTCCGCGGAGAAGATGCGGCCGCGAATCACATCGGGCGTTTCGCGCTGCAGGCCGTACGTCGAGATCTGCCACGCTGCGCCGCCGCCGAGGTGGGCGAAGAAGATCGCGAGCAAGCCGAAGGCGAGCGTCTGCGAGAGCGCGAGGCCGGCGTAGCCGACGCCGAACGCAAGTATGCAAAACGCGATCGCTCGATACTGCGCGTCGTCATTGCGCAGCGTGCCGCGCAAGAGAAACGGTCCGAGCAGCGCGCCGATCCCGCGAGCGGCGAATAGCAATCCGATGCCCCACGCGCCGGAGCGAAACACTTCCTTTCCGAACACGCCGAGCATCGCCACGACGCCGGCGCCGAGACCGTAGCCGCCTTTCACGGTCAGCAATCCGAGGACGCGTGGACGCGAGCGCGCGAATAGAAAGGTCTCGCGTACGGATTCGAGAAACGGCGGACGCGCCGCGTGCACATCGCGATCCTCGGAAAAGTGCACGCGAATCCGCGCAAGCAGAATCGCGGAGACTCCGAAGCTGAACGCGTCGAAGACGAACGAAGCATCGCGCCCGAGAACCGCGGTCACCGCGCCGCCGATCGCAGCGCCCGCGGCGAGCATCGTGCCCCACGTCGAACCCATCAAAATGTTCGCGGCCGCGAGGTCTTCGCTCTTCACGATGTTCGGCAACGCCGCCTGCGCCGCGGGCTCGAAGTACGCGGATCCAACGGCGATCAGAAACACGCCCGCAAACGCGAACGGCAGCATCGCCGGTGAACGCGCGAGCAGCGGCAACAGACACGCGCCGATGCGCAGCAGATCGACGCCGATCATCAACTTGCGTCGATCGACGCGATCGATGAGATGTCCCGCGTGCGGCGTGAAGAGAAAAATCGGCAGCGTCTGGAACAGCAGCACGAGCGACACGAGCGTCGCGGAACCGGTCAGCTCGAGCACCAGGTCGAGCAGCGCGACGGTGAGGAACCAGTCGCCGCCGAGGGAGATCAGCGTGGCGACGTAGAGCAGACGGAAGTCGCGGTTTTCGCGGAGGAGGCGGAGGTACATGTTGGTTGTCAGTGATCGGTTGTCGGTTGTCTGTGCAGTGGGGTCATTGGCGCTCTGTACAAACAACCGAGAACCGACAACCGACAACCGAGCGTCACCCCTCGTCCGGAATCGGATGTCCCGTCGCGCCGGCGCGTTCGTACGTCAGGAACGAATACGGGTACTCGTTCTTCTCGTCCGCTTCGAGATGCTCGGAGTCGACGAGATGCCACTCCGACACGTCATCAAAGTCGGGGAAAAAAGCATCCCCCTCCACCTCGGCATGCACGCGCGTGAGGTACATCCGATCGGCGCGATGCATCGACTGTTCGTAGATCTCCGCGCCGCCGGCGATGAACGGTTCTTCGTCACCCGACTCCTCGACGACGCGAATCGCATCTTCGAGCGAGTGGACGACGATCAATCCCGGCTCAACGAGCTCGCGTCGCGTGATCACGACTATCACGCGTCCGGGCAGTGTGTAGCCGAGCAGCGACTCCCAGGTCTTGCGACCCATGATCATGTGATGGCCCATCGTCAGCGCCTTGAGGCGTTTGAGGTCCGTCGACTGGCGCCACGGGATTCCGTTCGCGCGTCCGATGACGTTGTTGATCGAGAGCGCTGCGATGATCGAGAGTCTCATACGGCGATCGGCGCTTTGATGGCCGGATGCGGATCATAGTTCTCGAGCGTGAAATCGCCGAACTTGAAATCGAAGATCGAGCGTACGTCGGGATTGAGGCGCATCTGCGGCAGCGGGCGAGGTTCGCGCGTGAGCTGCTCGCGCGCCTGGTCGACATGATTGAGGTAGAGATGCACATCGCCGAACGTGTGGACGAACTCGCCCGGCTTCAGTCCGGTGACCTGCGCAACCATCAACGTCAGAAGCGCGTACGACGCGATGTTGAACGGGACGCCGAGAAAGACGTCGGCGCTGCGCTGGTAGAGCTGGCAGGAGAGACGGCCGTCGGCGACGTAAAACTGGAAGAGCGCGTGACAAGGTGAGAGCGCCATCTTCTCCAGCTCGCCGACGTTCCACGCGCTCACGACGAGGCGTCGCGAATCGGGATTGCGGCGAATGTCTTCGATGACGTTCGTAAGCTGGTCGATCGTGCGGCCGTCCGCGGTCGGCCACGCGCGCCACTGCCTGCCGTACACGGGTCCGAGATCGCCGTTCACGTCGGCCCACTCGTCCCAGATCGTGACTTTGTTTTCGTTGAGATAGCGGACGTTCGTGTCGCCCGCGAGGAACCAGAGCAGCTCATAAATGATCGAGCGGAGGTGCAGTTTCTTCGTCGTGAGCAGCGGGAACGACTCGCCGAGGTCGAAGCGCATCTGATGACCGAAGATGCTCAGCGTGCCGGTGCCGGTGCGATCGGTCTTGCGTGCGCCGCGATCGAGGATGGTTTGGACGAGGTCGAGGTAGGACTGCATCGCCGGCGATTGTAGCTCGCCGGCGTTGTCAGTTATCGGTTGTCGGCTATCTGCACCGCGCGGCCTGGACGGTGGTTCACAGAGAACTGACAACCGAGCACCGACAACCACTTACAATGCGCGCGCTCATGGAGTTCCAGTCCAACGTCCTTCACATCAACGGTGTCTCGACTGCGGAGCTCGCGTCGCGCTTCGGCACACCGCTCTACGTTTATGACGCCGCCGTCATCCGACGACAGCTCGGAAGGGTGCGCAGCGCGTTCGCCACCCTCCCCTTCCGCCCTTTCTACGCGATGAAGGCCAACAGCAATCTCTCGTTGCTGCGACTCGTGCAGCAGGAGGGCTTCGGCTGCGATGCGGTCTCGCCGGGCGAGATCTATCTCGCGATGAAGGCGGGCTTCACGGCGGAGAACATCTGGTTCACGTGCTCCAACGTCAGTGATGACGATCTGCGCGCGATCCCCGATCCGAACATCGTCATCAACGTGAACGCTGTGAGTGAGATCGATCGCATCATCGCCCTCGGGCTGCCGAATCCGATCGCATTGCGTGTGAATCCGTACGTCGGTGCGGGACATCACGCGGACGTCATCACCGCCGGCGACAGTGTGAAGTTCGGCATCGACGTCGCGGAGATCGGCACGGCGCGCATGCTCGTCGAAGACAGCGGCCGCCGCGTCGTCGGCCTGCACGCGCACATCGGCTCGGGCGTCGACACGACCGCACCGCTGCTCGATTCCGCGCGATGCCTTCTCGAGCTCGCACCGCTCTTCAAGCATTTGCGCTGGATCAATTTCGGCGGTGGAATCTCGACGCCGTATCGTCCGGGCGACGCGGAGTTTCCGATCGCGCAGTACGGCGAAGAGCTCGCGGCACTCGCGGGACCGTTCCTCCGCGAGAACAACCTCACCGCGATCCTCGAACCGGGACGCTACCTCGTCGCAGAATCGGGCACGTTGATCGGGCGCGTCACGTCGAAACGAATCAGCTTCGGCCTCGAATGGGTCGGCGTCGACACGGGCTTCAATCATCTTGTGCGCCCATCGAAGTACAGCGCGTATCACCACATCCTCAACGCCTCGAACGGCACCAACGACTCGCTGCGCACGAGTTGGAATCCGGAAAAACAGCGCGACGACGTCGTCGTCGCCGGCAACCTCTGCGAATCCGGCGACGTCTTCACGCGCGAACAAGGCCGCCCCGCCACGCGCGCGATCGACCGCCCGCGCGTCGGGGATCTCCTCGCCTTCTGCGACGCCGGAGCCTACGGCTTCTCCATGGCCTCGCACTACAACGCCCGGTTGCTTCCGCCCGAAGTGATGATCGAGGACGGTGAAGCGCGACTGATTCGAGAGCGGCAGCCGATGGAGGATCTGGTGAGGGGGATGAAATGAGGACGAGTCTTAGAGGTCTAGAGTCGCAGAGTCTTAGAGGGTCGCAATCGCAGAGCATCTCGCCAGCAACACCTCTAAGACTCTACGACTCTAAGCCTCTACGACTCCTCCTCGTGGCAACGTCCCTCACCCTGGCCAGCTGCGCAACCACTCCCCCAAAAACCACTCCCATGCTCGATTTGAAAATCACCAACGGCCGGATCCTCGACGGGACCGGCGCTCCCTGGTTCCGCGGCGATGTTGGCGTGCGCGGCGATGCGATCGTCGCCATCGGCGATCTCGCGAACACGCCGGCAAAGAACACGATCGACGCGCGCAATCGCATCGTCTCTCCCGGCTTCGTCGACCTTCTCGGATGGTCGCAGGAGACGGTCATCGAGGATCCGCATCTCGAAGCCACCGTTCGCCAGGGCATCACAACCCATCTCGGCGGCGAAGGCAGTTCGCCCGGTCCGGTGAAATCCGATCGCGTGAAAGCGGGCACGCGATGGGCGACGCTCGGCGACTATCTCGATGACGTCGATCTCCGCGGCTCTTCCATCAATTTCGCGATGCTCCTCGGCACCTCGAATCCGCGCGCGATGGTGCTCGGCGACGTCAACGTGCAGCCGACCGCGGAGCAGATGCGCGAGATGGAAGCGATCGTCGAGCAAGCCATGCGCGATGGCGCAATGGGGCTTGGATCGTCGCTGATCTATGTCCCCGCGATGTACTCGACGACGGAGGAGCTGATCAATCTCTCGCGCGTCGCGCATCGCTATGGCGGCGTTTACTTTTCACACATCCGCGATGAAGGCGATCGCATCGACAGCGCGCTCGATGAAGCATTCCGCATCGGGCGCGAGTCGGGCATCCCGATCAATATCTGGCATCTCAAGATCGGCGGCCGCACGAACTGGGGAAAGATGCCCGCGATCGTCGCGCGCATCGCGGCTGCTCGTGCCGAGGGGCTCGATGTTTCCGCGAATGTCTATCCGTATGCGGCGTCGGGCACGGGACTGAGCACGCTCGCTCCCGACTGGGCGATGGACGGCGGATACGACTCCTTCCAGGAGCGACTCAAGAATCCGGAAGATCGCGCGAGGATCGCCGAGGCGCTGCGTGCGCAGTTTGCGAAACGTGGACTGCGCGGGATTTACGTCACGCAGATCGTCAACACCGCACAGGACAAGTTCGAGAAGAAGTTCATCGAAGAGATCGCCGAGATGATGGCGGTGCCGGTCGAAGAAGCGTTGATGACGCTCTTCGCCGAGAACACGGTCTCGCCGCGCGTGATCTTCTTCTCGATGAATGAAGATGACGTGCGGTACGCGCTGAAGACGCCGTGGGTCTCCGTCGGCTCCGACGCGAGCGCGCCGAGCGATCAGGCGCGCGCCGACAATACCGCCGTCCATCCGCGCGCCTACGGCACCTTCCCCCGCGTCCTCGGCCGTTACTCGCGCGATGAAAAACTCTTCACGCTCGAAGAAGCGGTGCGCAAGATCACGTCGCAGGCAGCCTTGCGCGCGAACATCCACGATCGCGGCATCCTGCGCGAAGGGATGAAAGCGGACATCGTGATCTTCGATCCCGAGACCGTGCGCGATCTCGCGACGTTCGAAGATCCGCATCACTTCTCCGAGGGGATTTCGGATGTGATCGTGAATGGGGTCTCGGTGTTGCGCGATGGTGCGATGACGCGCGCATTGCCGGGGCAGACGATTCGGGGTCGGGGTTACGTGAAGTGACATTCATGTCGGTTTCGCAGGAGACATTTTGATGAACGACAACACGAACAAGCTCGTACGCACCGTCGGCTTCTGGGGTCTCGTGGCGATGTGCATCAACGCCGTGGTCGGCTCCGGCGTCTTCCTGCTGCCGCACGAGTCGTACACGCTCCTCGGCCCCTTCTCGCTGTGGGCGCCGCTGTTGTTCGCGATTCCGGTTTTCATCCTCGTCCTGAATTTCGCCGAGGCGGCGAGTCACTTCGACAAGCCGGGCGGCGCGTATCTCTACGCAAAATCGGCATTCGGCGACTTCATCGGATTCGAAACCGGATGGATGAACTGGATCGCGCGCGTGACGTCGCTCGCGTCGCTCTCGAATGGCTTCGTGCTTGCGCTGGCGTTGCTGTGGCCGGAGCTCGGCGCCGGGATGAATCGCGCAATCGTGATCACGAGCGCGACGCTCATCCTCGCGATCATCCACTTCCTCGGCGTCCGATACGGCGCGGCGTCGATCTACATTTTCACGTTCGGCAAGCTCGTACCGCTGGTCGGGTTCATCATTCTCTCGCTCGCCGTGTGGAGGACGAATCCGATTCCGGCTTCGTTCACGCTCCCCGGCCCGGAGACGAACTGGGTCGAGGCCGCGCTCTTCATGCTGTTCGCGTACGCCGGCTTCGAAAACCTCGGCGTCCCCGCGAGTGAGTTCAAGAATCCGCGTCGCGACCTGCCGCTCGCGCTGCTCACCGGAATTCTCGCGATCGCGGCGCTTTACGCGCTCGTCCAGCTCGGCGCGATGTCCGCGCTTCCCGATCTTTCGCAGACGAAGACACCGATCGCATCTGCTGCAGCGGAGCTCATCGGACCGATCGGCGCATTCATCGTCACGATCGGAGCGCTGCTATCGATGGCCGGGACGAACTCCGGGACGATGCTCGAAGGCTCGCGCATGCTGTACGCGCTGTCGCTCGACCGTCGCATGGGACCGCTCTCGTACGTCCACCCGCGCTTCCGCACACCGAGCTTCGCCATCGCCGTCCACACAGCCGTCGCACTCGGACTCGCACTCGGCGGCTCGTTCCGTCAGCTCGCGCTGATCTCCGCGATGGCGCGTCTGACGACGTATCTCGTGACCTGTCTCGCGGTGCCGCGTCTGCGCAAGCTCAACGAAGGATTCCGCACGCCCGGCTACATCGTCCCGATCCTCGGCGTCGTCGTGTCGCTGGTGTTCGTCGTGAATCTCGACAAGATGAAACTGCTCGTCGCGGCGATCGCGTTGTCGATCGGCGCGCTGTTGTACTTCCTGTCGAAGCCTCGCGTTGTACACTGAGGCATGCGCAACGCAATCTGTGCAGTGTTGTTAGCGATGCTCTGCCTGTCGTGCAAGAGCATCGATCACCGGCGGGAAGACGAGCTCGCGCGCGTCGCGAAAGACTGGTGCCTCACCATCCGCGCCAGTCAGGTGCTGCCGGTTTATCCGCTGACCGAGGATCTGCAGGTCGGGGATCTGTTCCTCGTGTCGAGTCCGATCGGGGAGGAAGTGAAAAACCTCGAGCGCGATGGCTTCCTGCCACTCGACAACGTCGTCGCGCGTTTGCAGCCGACCGGATGGCAGCAGTACTACAACAGCGCCTACAGCGTGACGGAGACGAGCGTGCTGCCGCGGCATTGGCAGTTCCCGACGCCGGCGCCGACCGCGGCGCCGTTCACGACCTGGGCTGCGGCGCCCGGCGCGGCGTTTCCGTCGTACACGTTTCAGGTGAAGCGCGGCGCCGGTGCGACGCTGGCGATTCCGATTCAGGCCGTACCGGTCGGACTCAGCCTGCTGCAGACGAGCGACGCGTATGGCACGGTCAACATCAGTAACGCATCGACGTACGGGCTGCCGGTCACGGTGATGTCGCCGCAGGTCGAAGAGTGGGCCACGAACAATCGCGCGTTTCTCCAGCTCTACGCGCCCGGACGCAGCGTCGATAAAAAAGGTCGCGAGACCGTCTCGAAAAACTATGTGCGCACGGTCTATCGCGTCTACGTCGCGGGCGGTGTGAACGTGTCGCTGATCAGCAATCAGTCGGCAGGCGCGCGCGTCGATGCCGGTGCGTCGAAGCCAAGTGCGCTGTTCGACGCGGGATCGACAACCGAAGCCGCCGACGCCGCGAAGAACTATTCGAGCGTCCTCTCGAGCCTCTCGCAGAGCGTCGCCTCGGCATCCCCCGGCGCGAACCTCACCCTCGCATCGGCATCAAGCCGTAGCGTGGCGATGAATGAAACGTTCCCGCGGCCGCTCGTCATCGGCTACCTGGCCTTCGATCGCTCGATCGAAGAGGGCGGGCTCCTCGGACCTCCGCTGCCGACGCTGGCACGCGTGAGCGGCCGCACCGTGGCATCGACGACGGTGGTCTACACGCCCGACAACAACACCGAGAAGATCCGCGCGTGGCTCGACGCCGATCCGGCGAATCGCCAGAAACTGCACAACTGGCTCGACGGAAACGCGGACGGCGTCGGCGTCGCGGTCTTCCTGCATGGCGATTCCTACAAACTAGCGCGCGCGAACGCCGTGAAGGCGCTCGGCATCCAGTGAGGCTCCAATGACGAACAGCATCACCGACATCCCCGCCGCTCAGGTCGGCCAGGTCGTGCAGGATTTCATCGATGACGGCGCGACCAATGTGGTCGCGGAGATCGCGGAGAACGGGACGTACACGGTTTCGGCGACGTAGCTCGCGTCACAGCATTTCCAGATAGTCCTTCCACGACAGACGCACCATTCCCGCCGGCGTCGGTTGATTCGCCGCCGCGATCTCCGCACCGATCCGTTCGGATCCGATGTTCTGTCGGGCCAGTCCGTTCCAGTCGTGGTCGAAGATCTCCGCGAAGTAGGTCGCTACGTCGACGTCTTCGAAGAGCAGACTCGCGTCGCGATTCAGCGAGACGCCATCGTTGCTCCAGTTCTGGCTGCCGATGAGTGCTGACTTCCGGTCGACGATGATGCCCTTCGTGTGACAGTTCTTCTGCACCCGCACGTTCGCGACGGGAAACCCGTATTCCTGAAGCGCTGTCACGTTCGCACGCGCCGTCGAGGCCTGCAGAAGACGGAAGACGACGCGCACATTGACGCCGGCTTCGTGCCGCTCGATGACCGCGTCGATCAGCTCGCGCAGGAACTGGTGATTTTCTTTCGGTGCGTTGAACGTCTGGTTCTGGATGATCAGTTCTTCCTGTGCGCTTCGCACCAGTGAGAGCACGAGGTCGCGATAATTGTCCGGTGTCAGCACCGGCGTGACGGTGAATTCGCGTCGTTCGTTGAACGGCGTAAAATACCGCAGCGCCACAGCTTTCTCTTCGACGGACGGAACGAAGAATGCTTCGGGAATGAGCACATCCGGAAGCGCCAGCTCTTCCTGCGGTGTGCCCTGGTTGCCCTGAAAATCGTGGAGCAGGTAGGTCTCGAAAGTCTTCGCCAATGCCTCGTGTTCGATGATCGCATTCCACTCGCGGTTGTACTTGCGGAGGAACGACAGATCATTGTTCGCAGGCGGATCGGCCTCGGGAACGTTGCTGCTTTGCAGGTTGCCGCTGCTGAGCCAGAACGCTTTGTGATCGCGAACGACGACCTTGATGTGATAACTCGACGCAACCCATCCATTGACTCGGCCGATGCGCACCCATGCGTGCTTGAACTTGTTGCCGAAATGCTGCGCGAGCGCATCGACGACTTCCTGATCTCGCAGATCGTCGACCTTCGTGCCTTCGCCGACACTCTCCCCGCGCTGGATGACCAGGGTCATGCTCTTGGCCCGCGAGTTGACGATTGCGTCGACCACGTGCGGTGCGCCGAAATCGAACATGCCGACCGTCAGCGACTCCCGCGCTCCACGGAGAAACGGCTCGAGCTGCGTCCATGCGGCGTCGGGGCTCACGTAAGCTCTCACGCGCATCGTGGCCTGAACGCGGCGAAGCGGCGTGGACGGCGGTCTGTACGTGATCTCTTCGACTCGAAGTGATGGAGGCTCGAATGTGCTCTCCGCCTGCGCGGCACCGTTGCTTTGCGCAACGAGGTCTTCGATCGTCGGCGTCGTGACTTCCACGGGATATCCGGCGATGCGATCCGGCAACGGCGCGATGGACGCTTCGCGGAGATTGGAGAGCGACAGTCTCTGGCGCACGGTGACCACGATCGCTCGTTCATCCGTGATCCATCCATCCCTGAACAGATATCCGAGCTCGACGCGCAGCACATCGGATCGCTTGCCCAACTCCTCGCGCGCCTGCATCAGCGCCTTCGTCTCATCATCCGTCCCGGCTGTGATGGTGCCGGGACCCGGCGAAGGCGCGGGATCGGGTGACGGCGACGGTGGTTGCACCGGGGTCGGAACGGATGGCGCGGCCGCACCTCCGACTCGAACGGAGACGCTGATCGGAATCGTCCAGGTCGCAGTACCGTCGTCGTGAACCGTGGCGACCGTTGCTCCTGTCTGGATCGGCGCCGGCGGCGTTGGCCGAAGCTCGCGAGACGTTGCGGTCAGGGCCTGATCCACCATCGCGCGCTGGGCAGCGCTCATCGGCTGCGTGCGGAGATGCTGAATGATCCTGCTGGTCCGGACGCCTTCATTCGCCTTCCATTTGACGCGGTGCTCGCCCATGCTCGGCTGCCAGATACTTCCATCGATCGCGAGAGTCTGGCCGGCTGCATTCGTGTCGGGCACGCCGCTGTGATGAAGCCCGACGACCTCCCACAAATCGTTGAATACCGGTGAGCCGCTGCTGCCCGGCGCCGTGTCGGTGCGATAGTGAAGAAAGTCCTCGAGCAGGTCGACGAACTGATTCTCGCGCAGGCTGAGCTGCTTCGGCTCTCCGTTCGGATGCTGAATGATGTTCAACCATTGTGCGACGATGGTTTTGCCTTCTTCTTCGATGAGTCGCAACGAGCCGAACGTGTCGATCGCAGGATTGGCCTCCACTGCGACGAGCGAGTAGTCGAGATGCTCGTCGGTGAAGAAGAGCTCGTGAGGCGCGAGGTTGACCGTCGTGCTTCGCTGCACTTGTCCATCGCTGCCAACCTGGTATCCAAGCTCGATGACCGAACTGGCAGCCATGCGATCGTTTTCCAGCACGTGATTGTTGGTGAGCATCAGCCGCGGCGAGATCAGAAATCCGGTGCCATACCCAATGAGCCGCCCGCTGCGTACTCCGATCCAGACCCGACCGACCGCGCGACTCGCTTCCAGGCCACGCTCGAGAAACGCCACGCCCATCAAGTCGTTGGAGCCGAGAACGCGTTCCAGCGTGCTCGCGCGGGAGCGGAGATCCCCTGTGTCCTCAGTCGGAACGACGGATCCTTCCAACGTGCCGAGGGCGCGACGCGCGAAGAAACGCTCTACGCGTTCGGGTGTATCGGCCTGCAGTCCGCGCCCTTCACGGATGAGCCGCTCATTGCTTTCGCGCTGTGTGGTGCGCTGCCGGTACCGGAGCGCTGTTGCCTGGATCTGGCTGTCGATGTTCATTGCCGACCTCCTCGTGTTGGAGGGACACAATCGGCATTTTTCCTGAACGCAATCTCTATTTCTGCCCCGGGCAATAGCACGCCGTAAACGCGCTCTCACTCATCGCCTTCAATCCGCACCAGTATCCCTGCCATTTCGCCAGGGCTCCGGCGGTGCTCTTCGTGTTCTCGGAGGATGTGTAGCCGAAATACTCGTCGCGCGTCGCGGCATCGGTTCCAATCGCTGCTGCGATCTCGGTCAACGTTGCGGTGTCATAGCGCGGCTTTTCGTATGCCTCATCGAATGCATACTCGCGCGCCCACGGCAACGTCACGTTCGGCAGGTGCCACGCCGTGTAGGAGTTGACGTCGCCGTTGCGTTTCACGTCGACGATCTCGAAGGCGGGATTGTTTCCGAAGATCGGCGTCACGGACGGCGTGATGTGAATGAAGTCATCCGTGGCGATGCGGAACTCGTCCTG
>DASYLL010000139.1:0-4180 GCA_036009605.1 Thermoanaerobaculia bacterium
CGGCGCTCAAACGGTGAGCTGAACCTCGTCATACCCAACATTGGACTCCGCCTGCTGCACTGCACAAACACCGATGGTCGACAGACCGGACGGCGGCAGCGGCAGAGTGGCCTCGAACGTACTGGTGTTCGTAAAGGCCAGCGGTTGATTGATGGTGCTGCCATCCGGCAGGGTCAGTACTGCGAACACTTCGAACGCAGTCTCGGGCCAGTACGGCTCAGGGCCACCGGGCGCTTGTGGCCAGGTGGGCGTCGTGATCGGACATCCGCACATCATCGTGACCGTCGCGGTCACAGTGAGCTGTAGATCGATGGCGGTCGCGACAGAGACTGCAAGTCCCGGCATGCTGAGAAGCACGCCGGGCTCGGACGTGAGGTTCTGTCCCGGATAAACCCACATCATCGCGGATGTCGTGACCGGATTCTTTGTGTCGGTCAGCGCGGTCGCGCGAAACTCAAGAAGCGTCGGCTTCGTGAGCGACAAACTCGCGATCACGCCCGCCGTTGGCCCCTCGCTTTCGGTGTCGGGCATCAACCAGTACGCGCCGGCGGGTGGGCCGGAAGTGCTGGCGGCAACCACGATCGCATTGGGAGACGAGTCTGCAGGAAACCCGGAATTGACCTGTGTATTGACCGTTCCCGAGCCACCCTTCGCGATGACCGGACCGAACAGAATCTGTTCTCCATCCGAGATCGTGATCAGTGAGTAGCCGACAGCGGGTCCGAGGTATTTTCCGCCGCGGGCCTGCACGCGAACGAGTACGAGGGTCTCCTGTTCGGTCGTCATTCCGATAGTTTCGCACATGCCCGCAAATGCGCTTCGATCGCTTCCACGTTCATCGGCAATCCGAACCAGTAGCCCTGCGCTTCATCGCAGCCGGCAGCGGTGAGGAATCCGGCTTGTTCGGACTGCTCGACTCCTTCTGCGACGACGCGCAGATCGAGCGCGTGTGCCGTGGCGAGAATCGCGTTGACGATCGCGCCGGCGCTGCGCGAGGACGGCAGGTCGTGCACGAAGGAGCGATCGATCTTCAGTCCCGTGATCGCGAAGCGTTTCAGGTAGGCGAGTGACGAGTAACCGGTGCCGAAGTCGTCGATCGTGATCTCGACGCCGAGCTCGCGCAACTCGTCGATCAGCTGCGCGGTTGCTTCCGCGTTGTGCATCGCGGTGGTCTCGGTGATCTCGATCTCGAGCATGCGGCCGTCGATGCCGTGACGCTCGATGGCGCGGCGGATCGTGCCGAAGAATCCGGGATGCTGGAAGTGCCGCGCGCCGATGTTGAGCGCGAGTCGCGGCGGCGCGATGCCGGCGTTGCACCACGCGCGCAGTTGCCGGCAGGCTTCATCGACGACCCACTCGCCGATATCGATGATGACCGAGCTTTCTTCGGCGCTGCGGATGAACGCCGCGGCCGGAATCAGCTCGCCGTCCCGATACCAGCGCAGCAACGCTTCGACGCCGAACAGCGCGCCGTCTTGCAATCGCACCTGCGGCTGGTAGGCGAGGGAGAGCTCGCCGCGCTCGATCGCGCAACGCAGGCGTGTGTCGAGTCCGAGGCGCTCCGCGGCTGCGATCGTGAGGTCGGCGGAGGAGAACTGATAGCGATTGCCGCCGAGCTCGATCGCGCGACGCAATGCTGCTTCCGCCGCGCGCATCAGGTGATCGGCCGAGTCGCCGTGATGCGGAAACTCGGCAATGCCCATGCTGACCGTGACGAGCACGTCGCGATCGCCGACAACGAACGGGGTTTCGAGCGAATGAGTGATTGCTGCAGCGATCGGAACCGGCCAGCCGCTTGCGAGCACGATTGCGAACGAGTCACCGCTGATGCGCGCCGTGAAGTTGAGCGGGCCTGCAGCCGCGACGATGCGCGCGCCGATCGATGTGAGCAGTTCATCGCCCGCGTCCTGACCGGCCGCGTCGTTGATGCAATGCATGCCGTCGACGTCCAGAACGATCAGCGCGAGTGGACGGACGCCGCGACGCGCATCGCGCACGGCGTGCGTCAGTTTCTCGCGTAGCGCGCTGCGATTCGGCAGGCGTGTCAGCGCATCGTGCGACGACTGCCACACCATCGTCTGTTCGATGCGGCGGCGCGCCGTTGTATCGAATGCGATGCCGACGCAGCCCGCGATGGCGCCGCCGGCATCGCGCGCGGGTGCGATGTGCAGCTCGTACACGCGATCGGAGATCTCGCATTCGAGATCGACGGGCTGTCCGCGCAGCGCGCTCTGATGCGCGGCGATGGTGCTGCTCACCATCTGCGCGACGTCGAGTCCCGATGTGCGGAGTGCTGCGCCGCGAACGGCGGTGACGCGCAACTGCGCGTCCGTCGACCAGACCAGCGAACCGGTCCGGTCGACGAGCGTAACGATCTGCGTGTCGAGCGTGACCATCAGTGCGCGACCGTGAGGACTTTGACGCCGCCGGGAAGCGTGGCCGCGTCGCTGACGTAGCCGATGGCGTCGGGGTTGGTGCGAACGAGCTCGAGCACTTCCCGATCGGATGGCAGTTCCGCGGGCGGCGTGGCGCGTCCGGAGAAGATCATCTTCTGCCAGTAGCTCTTCACCCAGGCCACTTCCCTGCCGAGGAACTCTTTGGAGAAGGACGTGCGCACGGAGCTTTTTTCCGATTGATCGACGGGCGTGACGGCGCGTCCGTTTTCCCAGCGCGTGACGCGCTTGAGGAAGAGATCGGCGACCTTTGCTTTCGAGATCGAGTCGGAGTCATTGGACGAGTGGACGACGACTTTCACGCTCGCGGCGTGCGCGGCGGAAACGGCGAGCAGCAGGAACAATCCGAGCAGGGCGACGAATGTTTTTCTCATCTTCGTTCTCTCCTCAGAAGCTGAACTGCGCGCCGACGAGCAGCATGTCGGTGTTGCGATCGAGCAGGCCGGTGGCGAGTGCGCTCTGCACTTCTTCGCTCGTTTCGGGGAAGGCGAAGCGGTTGCCCTGGGTGCGCTGATAGCTGCCGCGCACGACGAAGTTGGGGCTGAACCAGTAGCTGATGCCGAGGGCGGCTTCGCGATGTTCGAGGAGCTGGGGGAAGATCTTCGGGAGGTTCGTGAAACTCGTTCCGGGCAGCGTCACGTCGAGCTGATCCCAGCGCGCGGCGATCTGCCAGTGCTCGTCGATGCGATACGAGGTCTCGATGTAGCCGGCGTCGACTTCGAACGAGCTGCCGTTTTTCAGATGTCCGAACTCGCTGCGGATGGCGAAGCGCTCCAGCGCGTATTCGGCGTGCGCTGCGTAGATGTCGCGCTTGTCGGTGTCGACGCGCGAGAGATCGGTGTGCGCTTCGCCGGCATAGGCAGACGATCCGATCGTCAGTCCTTCGAGCGGCGTCGTGATGTTGAGACGTCCGCCGTATGCGTTCTCGACGCGATAGCCGAACGTGATCGACGGCTCTGCGAAGTATTCGGGAGAGGTCGAAAGGAGACCGGGCGTTTCGAAATCACCTTCGATCTGTCCGCCGTAGACGTCGTACTGCACGTTCCACTTGCCGACTGGAACGTTGCCGGTGATGCCCGCGCCGTTGTATGCGCGTGCCGTAAAGCCGTTCGCGCCGTAGAGGCTCTGCGGCAGTGAGTAGAACGGGCGCACGGTGCCGACGTCGAAGATCTCGCCGTAGATGCCGAACGGATGCTTCACGCGTCCGACGCGCACGCGGGCAGCGTCGCTGAATGCCCACTCCGCGAACGCGTAGTCGAGCTCGACCTGTTCGTCGCCGGTGCGCGATTCGAGACGCATCTGCGCGACGATCGACAGCTGCTCGAACGGTTTCGCCGAGGCGTTGAGCGCGAACTCGGCGTTGTCGTAATCGCCGCCTTCGCGGCCGAGTGAGTACTTGAGGCCATCGGTTTTGCCGTAGGCCCAGCCGCCGAAACCATGGATGTCGATGACGCTGCTCGCGTTCTGCGCGAACGTCGGGACCGCGGCGAGTGCGATGAGCGCGAGACCGCATGAGAGCTGATTGAAACGATGCATTGCAAATCCTCCGGGGTGGGGGATGGGCAATGGCGGAGCCATGCGTGGCGCGGAGGTAAGTGGTGTGGATGGAAGAGTTTGCGTTCTTTGCCGTCGGGATGGGTTCGCGAGTTTTCGGGGATATTCGCGGGAGTTTGGGAACTGGACCGCTGTCATCCCGAGCGGAGCGAGGGACCTGGGCGGGTGGGGCG
>DASYLL010000140.1:0-13171 GCA_036009605.1 Thermoanaerobaculia bacterium
CAGCTGCCGCTTTTGTATGTTTGCTATCCGCGCTGTGGCATACCAAAGCGGCAGCTGCGGCTGCCGCACTCCAAACTAGGATCGCAAAGGAACGAATCGAACCGAGTCCATGCGCTTCCGCGTGACCTCTCCATCGCGCCGCTCGAGCAGCCAGAGATACTGAAACTCCGACAACCCGACCGGAATGATGCACCGCCCTCCCTCGGCCAGCTGATCGATCAGTTCTTCAGGCAGGATTTCGGGCGCGGCGGCGGAGAGAATCGCGTCGAACGGTGCGTGCTCGCGGAAGATCTCCAGACCGTTGCCGACACCCAGCGTGACGTTGTCGATCGACAACAGCGCCAATCGTTCCTTCACGCGTGACGCGAGATCGCGTTCCACTTCGGCGCTGTAAACGTGACGCGCCAGCCGACCGAGAATCGCAGTCTGATAGCCCGATCCCGTACCGATCTCCAGCACCTTTTCTGAACCACGCAGCGCGAGAAGTTGCGTCATCAGTGCGACGATGAACGGCTGCGAGATCGTCTGGCCGCAATCGAGAGGCAAGGGCGTGTCGTCATAGGAAGAGGCGCGCAGATGGGGTGGAACGAAGAGCTCGCGCGGCACGGAGCGGAAGGCTGCGAGCACGCGAGGATCCGAAATGCCGCGCGCGATGATCTGGTCGCGCAGCATTCCTTCGTTCTTCACTTCATCCACGCCACCGTCCTTCGCAGACCTTCTGCCAACGTCACCGGCTCCGGCAATCCAGCCAGCTTCCGCAGCTTCGAGCCATCGAGCACACTGCGGACCTGCTCGCCTGCTTTCGCCGGTCCGTGCTCGGCTTCCGCGCGAATCGCAACCGCGTCGCAGATCGCGTTGTACAGCTCGTTGACCGAGGTTTCGATGCCGGTGCCGACGTTGAAGATGCCGTCGGCTTCGTTCTCGGACGCGGCCATGTTCGCGCGCACGACGTCCTCGACGAACACGTAGTCGCGTGTCTGCTCGCCTGAGCCGTTGATGCGTACTTTCTGTCCGTCGAGCAATGCGCCGGCGAAGATCGCGACGACACCCGCTTCACCATCTTTGCGCTGGCGCGGACCGTACACGTTGCCGTACCGCAGCGACGTCGCGCGGATGCCGTGAATCTGCCGATAGAAGAAGAGGTATTGATCGATGGCCAGCTTCGCGCAGCCATACGGCGAAAGCGGCGCGACCGGATGCTGTTCGTCCTGCGGCACATAGTGCGGCTCGCCGTACGCGGCGCCGCCACTCGACGCGAAGATGAACTTCTTCACGCCGTCGTCGATCATCGCCTGGAAGAGTCGCAGCGCCGCGACGATGTTCAGTTCCGCATCCGCCGCGGGATCGGCGACCGACACGCGCACATCGATCTGCGCCGCGTGATGATTGACGAGATCGAACGTGCGTCCGCGCAGTTTGTCGATCGTTGCGGGATCGCGGAGATCGGAGACGATCAGCTCCGCCTTCGCGTTGACGTTCGAGCGCTGACCGCTGCTCAGATCGTCGACGATCGTCACCTCGTGTCCGCGCTCGACGTACGCGTCGGCGACCTGCGATGCGATGAAACCGGCGCCACCTGTGACCAGAACTTTCATTTCGTGCAGCCTTTGTAATCGCTGGCCGCGATGACCGCAATGTGATTTCCGACTTTGCGCTCCGTTCCGTCGCTGACGCGGTTCACGACTTCGTCCTCGAGCCAGAACGCGCTCGAGCCGCCGCCGTCGAGATTCATCGCCACGCACGCGCCCAGCTCGTCCATGAATTCCGCGAGCTCCGGCAGCGTCATTCCGGGGACGCCTTCCCTGCGACCGTCCGCGACGACGAGATACATCGTCCTGCCATTTTTCGAGAGCCCGACGGCCGTTCGCGGATGCGGCGCGCGCGTGAAGTGATCGCTGCCCGGCAACGTCGTGAGTGGCGCGCAGCCTTTGTTCAGCAGCGGCCAGCCCGAGACCGCGCCCGACATCCAGCGCCTCTTCTTCATCGTGTTCTGCTGGATCTCCGCGCGTCGTCTTCCGACGCCGACGAGTCCCTGCTTGCGACCGACTTTCCGGCCCTCCGTCCACACGCCGCACGCGCCCGCGGAAAGACCAATGGGCCGCATCTGTTCGTCGAAGTAATCCGCGTTGATGGCGATGATCGCGTCGTTCTTCTTGGCGAACTCGCTGACCGTGAGCCCGCGATCGCTCGCTTCGCTCGCGACGACGCGCAGCTTCGCATTGCGCAGATCGATGCGCGCGACATGCGCGTCGATGGTACCGCGCGTGATGCGCTGGTACTCGATGCCCGGCGCAACGGTCCGCCACTCGGCGTGGGCGATGGTGGCGAAGAGGAAGATGAGGAGGAGCCGCTTCATGCGCGAAACGATACAACCCCTATAATCCGCCCCCCATGCCACCGGAGCGTTCGCAGCTCGAAGATGTCTTGTCGTCGCTCGCCGATCCGGCGTTGCGTTACGCCGACATCCGCTCGACCGCGACGCATCAGCAACACGTGAAAGTGCGCAACGGGGAGGTCGATCATCTCTCCTCCACCGTCGATCGCGCCATCGGCGTGCGCGTGCTCGTCGGCAACGGTTGGGGATTCGCCGCGACGAGCGACGTCAGCGAACCTTCCATCCGTCGCGCCGCGAAGCGCGCACTCGACGTTGCCGCGGCGAGCAACATCGCGTCGACGCAGAAAGTCACGCTGAGCGAGATCGAGCCGTTCGTCGCGGCCTCGCACTCCGAATACAAAATCGATCCGTGGTCGGTCCCGATCGACCGCAAGATCGAGCACCTCATGCAAGCCACCGAGCCGATGCGCGGCGATGCGCGCATCCATCAGGTCTCGGGCGAGATCTCCTGCTATCGCCAGGAAAAACTGTTCGCATCGACGGTCGGCAGCTTCATCGAACAGAGCACGACGCAGATGGGCGGCGGCATCGAAGCGGTCGCGATCCACGGCGGCGATTTCCAGCGGCGCACGTACCCGAATCCGTTCGGCGGCGATTTTCAGGCCGCGGGGTGGGAGTTCATCGAGCGGCTGGAGATGCCGGTGAAAGCGCTCGACATCCGCGACGAAGCACTCGCTCTCCTCTCCGCACCGAAAGCACCCGCGGGGCGCTTCGATCTCATCATCGGAAGCGCGCAACTCGCGCTGCAAGTCCACGAATCGTGCGGCCATCCCACCGAGCTCGATCGCGCGATGGGACTCGAGATCTCGCTCGCCGGCGGCTCGTTCCTGCAGCCGTCGATGCTCGGCACGTTCCGCTACGGCTCACCGCTCGTGAACCTGGTCGCGGATGCAACCATCCCCGGCTCGATCGGCTCGTTCGCATTCGACGATGACGGAGTTCCCGGACAACGCTTCCATCTCGTGCAGGACGGAATCTTCGTCGGCTACCTCACGGGACGCGACACCGCACCCGCAATCGGACGCAAATCAAACGGCACCGTCCGCGCGGAGAGCGCCTCGCGCATCCCCATCATCCGCATGACGAACATCAACCTCGAGCCCGGCACGACGCCGCTCGCCGACATCATCGCGGACACGAAACACGGCATCTTCGTCGAGACGAACAAGTCGTGGTCGATCGATGACCTGCGCCTCAATTTCCAGTTCGGCTGCGAAGTCGCCTGGGAAATCGAGAACGGCCGCCTCGGCCGCATGTTGCGCAACCCGCTCTACACCGGCATCACCCCCGATTTCTGGCGCTCGTGCGACGCGGTCGCCGATCGCGATTCGTGGCAGATCTGGGGACTCCCGAACTGCGGCAAGGGCGATCCGATGCAGACCATGCGCGTCGCCCACGGCGCACCCGCCGCGCGATTCCGCTGGGTGGAGATGGGGTGAGAGAGATGAATTGAAAATTGAAAATTGAAAATTGAAAAATCGGAGCGCGGCTCTCGCGAGAGTGAGTATTCGATTTTTCAATTTTCAATTTTCAATTTTCAATTGATATCTTGCACTGAATGACCTCTCTCCTCGACTCCATCAACGACCGCTCCGCGACCGTCGGCGTGATCGGCCTCGGCTATGTCGGCCTGCCGCTCGTGCTGCTCTTCAGCGAGAGCGGGTTCCGCGTCGTCGGCTTCGACGTCGACAAGAAGAAAACCGAGGCGCTCGCGCGCGGCGAGTCGTACATCCGTCACATCGGACCGGAGCGCGTCGCGGCTGCATTCACGAATGGCAAAGCCGAGGCGACGGATGACTATGACCGTCTCGCGGAGTGCGATGCAATTCTCATCTGCGTACCGACGCCGCTCGGCACACATCGCGAGCCCGATCTCTCGTACGTTCGCATGACCGCGGAAGCGGTCGCGCAACGCCTGCGCAAAGGACAACTCGTCGTCCTCGAATCGACGACGTACCCCGGCACGACGCGCGAAGAGCTGCTGACGCGCTTCAACGCGCGCGGCATGGAGTGCGGCACCGACTTCTTCCTCGCCTTCTCCCCCGAGCGCGAAGATCCGGGCAACGAGAAGTTCCACACGAAGAACATCCCGAAAGTCGTCGGCGGCATTGATGAGGCGTCGCTGACCGCGGCCGTCGCGCTCTACAGCTCTGCCATCGATCACATCGTTCCGGTCGGCAGCGCGGAAGTCGCGGAGTCGTCCAAGCTGCTCGAGAACATCTTCCGCGCCGTGAACATCGCGCTCGTGAACGAGCTCAAGGTCGTGTTCGACCGCATGGGCATCAACGTGTGGGAAGTCATTGCCGCGGCAAGCACCAAACCGTTCGGCTTCATGCCCTTCTATCCCGGCCCCGGCCTCGGCGGCCACTGCATCCCGCTCGACCCGTTTTATCTGACGTGGAAGGCCGCGGAATTTGGCACGTGGGCGCGCTTCATCGAGCTCGCGGGCGAAGTGAACAGCGGCATGCCGCGCTACGTCGTCGATCGGACGGCCGAGGCGATCAACGCGCAGGGCAAGAGCGTGAAGAATGCGAAAGTGCTCGTGCTCGGACTCTCGTACAAACCGAACATCGACGACGACCGCGAGTCGCCGTCATTCGAATTGATCGAGCTGCTCCGCGAGCGCGGCGCCGACGTCTCGTATTGCGATCCCTACATCCCCGCCGCAAGGCGCGGACGCAAGTTCGACATTGACCTCAAGTCCGTCCCCTGCACCGCGGAAGAATTCGCCAAGTACGACGCGGTGCTGCTGTCGACGCCGCACGAGCAGTTCAAAGACGCGGGGTTGTATGCGCAGGCGAAGCTCGTGATCGACACGAGGAACGTTGTCCCGACCGGGAACCTTGGCGAGACGGTGCTGGTGCGAGCGTGACGCAGTTGTCGGTTCTCCGTTGTCGGTTGCCTGCAAGGTTTCGCTCGAGCGGGACAGAACGGAGAACCGAGAACCGACAACTGACAACCGCACCGAACGGTGCGTATGCGTAGCGAATCCGATTCCCTCGCCATTCTCGATCGTGCGTTGCACGCGGCGGGTGCCGACGAGGCCGATGCCGTGTTTCTCTCCGTCGATCAGAACATCAGCCGCTTCGCGAACTCGCAGCTGCACCAGAACATGTCCGAAGAGAGCGCGTCGCTGACGTTGCGGGTGATTGTGAATGGAGCGATGGGGGTCGCGACGACGACGGCGTTCGATCGGGACGAGATCGCGCGCACCGTCGAAGTCGCGCGCGAAGCCGCACGGCATTCGAGTCCGGTGCAGGGATTCAAAGGGCTCTATCGCGACAACGAGCCGGTCCCGAATGTCGATTCATTCGATGAAGCAACGGCGGCGATTTCCGCGGCGGAAAAAGCAACGGCGCTGCGGACCATGTTCGACAAAGGACACGACGTTCTCTTCGCCGGTTCGTACGCAACTGCCGCAACTTCGGTCGCATGCGGCAACACACACGGCGTACGGCGTTACGCGCGCATGACCCACGCGGACGCAACCGTGATCGCCATCGGCAGCGCCGGCTCCGGTTACGCGACGCTCCGCGAGCGTCGTGCATCCGAAGTCGACATGGCGGCACTCGGCGAAGAAGCGATCCTGAAAGCCACGCTCGCCGCGGACAGCATCGAAGACCTCGAGCCCGGCGCGTACGACGTCATCCTCGAACCGCCTGCGCTCGCAGAAGTCTTCGAATGGATGAACATGATCGCGTTCACGGGCCAGTCGTTCGAAGACGGCTCGTCATTCTTCGTGGGCAACCTCGGCCAGCGCGTCCTCGGCGAGAACTTCACGCTCGTCGACGACTCGATCTCGTACCTCCCCTTCCCCTTCGACATCGAAGGACTGCCGAAGCGTCCCGTCGCGATCATCGAGAACGGCGTCCCGAAAACGCCGGCGCTCGACAAAGCATGGGCCGACCGCCTCGGCATGGCGCCGACGGCACACGCATGGAGCCTCGGCTCGCCCGAGCACGGATCCGCGTTTCACCTCGTCATGAGCGCGGGCGAGTCGACGCGCGAAGAGATGATCGCGTCGACGAAGCTCGGCATCTGGGTCACGCGCTTCAACTACGTCAACGGACTGCTCGAGCCGAAGACCGCGCTCATGACCGGCACCACGCGCGACGGCACGTTCCTCATTCGCGACGGCAAGGTCGCCGCACGCCTGCCGAATCTGCGCTGGACACAGTCGATGGTCGAAGCGTTCTCGAACATCGAGGCCGCCTCGCGCGAGCGGCGCAGCACCGGCACCTGGTACAACATGTTCGGCGGCACGCTCGCGCCCGTGACGAAAATCCGCGGGTGGAACGTGACCGGCAAACAGGAGACGGCGAAGTGACAGCGGCGAGGATGTTGCAGACGGCCGAGGCAGTTGCTGGTTGCTGGTTGCTGGTTCGTTGTGATTTCCGGCAAGACCGACCGGTATGGCAGCAAGTCACCACGTACCAGCAACTAGCAACCAGCAACGATTCTCATTCATGACTCAGTACATCATCCGCAGGTTCCTGCAGATGATCCCGATTACGCTCGGGATCCTGACGCTCATCTTCTCCCTCATCCATCTCATCCCCGGCGATCCGGCGATGCAGATCGCGGGCGAAGGCGCGCGTCCGGAAGACGTCGCGAACGTGCGCAAGGCGCTCGGCCTCGATCAGCCGCTCTGGCAGCAGTACATCACCTACCTCAACCGCCTCGCCCACGGCGACCTCGGGACGTCGTTCCGCACGAACGAAAGCGTCGCCAAAGAAATCGCAGTGCGCTATCCCGCGACGATGCAGCTCGCGTTCGGTGCGATGTTCGTGGCGTTGCTCGTCGCATTTCCGCTCGGCATCGTGTCCGCGATTTATCGAAACTCGTGGATCGACAACGTGGCGCGATTCTTCGCGCTGATCGGCGTGTCGATGCCGAGCTTCTGGTTCGGGCCGCTGCTGATCATCGCCTTCGCGATCAATCGCGAATGGTTCCCCGTGTCCGGACGCGAGGAAGGTTTGAAATCGCTCGTCCTGCCGTCGATCACGATGGGCCTCGCGCTCTCCGCGATCCTCACGCGCATGATCCGCGTCAGCCTCGCCGATGAGCTCGGCCAGCTCTACGTCACGACCGCGATCGCGAAAGGCGTGACGCGCGGAAGAGCGATCTTCCGTCACGCGCTGAAGAACGCGCTGATCCCCGTGATCACGATCCTCGCGCTGCAATTCGGCTCGCTGCTCACCGGCGCGATCATCACGGAACAGATCTTCTCCTGGCCCGGCCTCGGCCGCCTGCTGATTCAATCGATCACGACGCGCGATTACCCGCAGGTCCAGGCCTCGATCCTCGTGATCGCGCTGACCTACATCATGGTCAACTTCATCAGCGATCTGCTGTACGGGATTGTGGATCCGAGGATCAAACTCGAATGAACGACGATCGGACACGCAGTGCCGTAGAGAGTCGCAGAGTCTCAGAGTCGCAGAGTCTCAGAGAGCGTCGCAGCCATAGTCTCTGCGACTCTGCGGCTCTGAGACTCTGCGACTCATTCGAACGCGGAAGCCTCCAATGAAAACCGCGCAACGTTTGCTCCGCAACTTTGCCTTCACCGCGGGACTCCTTCTCACGCTGGCGCTCGTGATCTGCGCGCTGCTCGCACCGGTGCTCGCGCCGCACGATCCCGTGCAGCCGCTCGGTCCGCGGCTCGAAGCTCCCTCCGACGCACATCCGCTCGGACTCGACGAGCTCGGACGCGATGTGCTCTCGCGCATCGTCTGGGGCGCGCGTGTTTCGCTGCGCGTCGGATTCAGCGTCGTGATCCTCGCTTCGCTCGTCGGCGTGACGCTCGGCGCGATCTCCGGCTACTTCGGCGGAATCGTCGACGTGATCATCATGCGCCTCTGCGACATCCTTCTCGCGTTCCCGGGCATCCTGCTCGCAATCGCACTCGTCGCCGTGCTCGGACCGAGTCTCAACAACGTCATCCTCGCCCTGGCCATCATCGGCTGGGTCGGCTACGCGCGTCTCGTGCGCGGACAGGTGCTGAAAGTGCGGGAGATGGAGTTCGTGACCGCAGCGAAAGCGATGGGCGCGAAGTCTCCTCGCGTCATCGCGCTGCATGTGCTGCCGAACGTCATCAATCCTGTGATCGTGATGGCCACGCTCGGTCTCGCCGGCTCGATTCTCGCCGAAGCCGCGCTGTCGTTCCTCGGACTCGGCGTGCAGCCGCCCACTCCTTCATGGGGCGCGATGCTCACGTACGGACGCCAGTACCTCGGTCTCGCCAATCACCTGACCATCTTTCCCGGCGCCGCGATCATGGCAGCGGTAATGGGTCTCAACTTTCTCGGCGACGGACTCATCGACGCCCTCGATCCCAAACTCAGCAAGGAGATTCGCTAGCCATGCGAAAAGGACTTCTCGCGCTTTCTCTCGTCCTCGCGCCCACGCTGTTCGCACAGACCGCCGACCTCGACATCACCAGCGCCGGCTTCAGCATCACGCCGACCGCGACCAGCCAGCGCACCGCGATCAACATTCGCTGGAAGAACAACGGCCCCGATCCCGCGCACTTCGTCAACGTGACGGTGACCGGCGTCCCCACGCCGTACTTTCTGATCTGGCAGGCGACGACGCCGTGGACCTGCTATCCGAATCCACAGGGCGAGACGTTCCGCTGCCAGAACGGCGAGATTCTGACGGTCGGCGATGTCGGTCTCGTCGTGCAGATGCTCACGCCGCCGACGCCGGGAGCGTGGGTCGTGCGCGTCGCGATCTCCGCGGCGGAACAGGACCCGAATCTCGCGAACAACGAAGTCCTGCTGGCGGCCGACCTGGCGGCCGCGCCGGCGACCGATCTCTCGATGTCGCCCGAGTCGCAAGTCCATCGCGAGGCGAACGACAGCGAAGTCTCGATTCCGTTCATCGTCGCGAACAACGGCGACAACCCCGTCAACAATGGCATCGCCGTCTTCACGCTGCCGGTGCTCGACACGATTCCGCCGATGACCGCGAGCGGCGAAGGGTGGGCGTGCGATCACCCGCCATACGGACCGCAGGCCATCGATTGCAGACGCACGTCGCCGCTCGCACCGGGTGCCATCGCGCCGATCACGCTGACGACGACCGCACCGTCCATCGCGGGATCGTTCACCATCCACGGACGCGTTGCCGGCGAAGGATTTTCGGATCCGATCCCGAGCAACAATCACGTAACCGCCGAAGTGACGTCGATCGCGCCGGTGCTCACGTGGTCGAAACTGCTGCTGCCGCTCGTCGGTCCCGACCTGAACGGCGCGAACGGCTCGCTGTGGCGCACCGAGATCACGGCGATGCGCGACTACGAGTTCGAGATCCAGCCCTGTGGTCTGACCAGCACCTGCACGTTGATGCCGATCGGCGTGCCGTTTAACGCGCAGCCGATCCTCGCCGGTTCCACGCCCGGTCTCGGACAGTTCGTTCTGGTCCGTCCCGAAAACGAAACGAGGCTGTTCTTCAACGCGCGCGTGTATGACGTCTCGCGCGAGACCGAAACCGCGGGCAGCGAGATTCCGATCGTGCGCGAGCACGATTTCACGAGCGGGCCGATGTCGATCATCGGCATCCCGGTCGCATCCGAGTATCGCCACACCCTGCGCATCTACGATCTCGACGCGCACGACGGCGGACAGGTCGCGATCCGTTTCTATGCGGACTCCGAGACCACTCCGCGCGTGAGCCTCACGCGCTCGCTGTTCGTGCCACAGCCGCCGCTCCAGTGGAGCGACGGCACCGCACTTCAACCCGGCACGATTCAACTCGATGTCGGATCGCTGTTGTCTCTCACAGGCGTCAACACGCTGCGCGTCGATGTCGAGCCGCTCGATGCCGATCTGCGCCTCTGGTCCTTCGTCAGCGTCACGAACAACGAAACCCATCACGTCACGACTTTCTCCGCAAAATGATCCGGAAACTCGCACTTCTCGCTTCTCTCACGTTTGCTTCGGCGCTCTTCGCGGAGACCGCCGATCTGCGCATCCTGAAACTGACGACGTCGAAGTCGACCGTGACGCGTGGTGAGCAGATCACCGTCGTCATGCAGTGGCGCAACCTCGGCCCCGACGTCGCGCGCGGCGTCGTGGCCACGGTCGGCGACAACAGCGGCGCGATCGCGATCACCGGCAACGGCAGCGAGCATTCCGTCTGCGAGCCGACGTTCGGCGGCGAAGGGTTCGTCTGTCGGCGCGATCTGGAAGTCGGCGCCACCGGCGACATGATCGTGACGATGCTCGCGCCTGCGACCGGAGACCAGTTCACGCTGAACGCAACCCTGAGCTCGACGAGCCTCGACCCGCACCTCGAAGACAACGCTTCTTCTGTGTCCGTCGCGCTCGTCACTGCGCCGAAGACCGCCGATCTCTCCATCAGCCCGGAAACGCAGCAACATCAGGTCGAGGCAGGAAAGGGCTTCGCGATTCCGCTGATGGTCCGCAACGTGGGACCGGATGCTGCGAACGACGTGTTTGTGCTGGCGTCGTTTCAGGCGGGCTCGCGCATTCCTCTGACCGCAAGCGGTGCAGGATGGACTTGTGAGAATCCTGAAGATGCGCCGTGGAATCTCGTTTGCCGTCGGGGCGAGCTCGCCCCGGGCGCAACGAGTCCAATCGTCGTGCGCGTGGCGCCGACGGACAGTCAGGGCGACTTCCGTTTCTACTCGCGCGTCGCGGCCACGGGGATGAACGATCCGGTCAGTCCGAGCATCAGCACGGCGGAAGTTCACTTCGGCGAAGAAGCGGAGGAAGGGTGGGTGCGGGTACTGCTGCCGTTCGTGCCCGTGGAAGTTCCGGGAATCAACGGTGCGCGGTGGGCGGTCGAAACTTCGCTGCTGGTGCAGTCGCAGATCGAGATCCCGGAGATCTGCTTCGGGCCGTCCGTCGGTCCGCCGTGTCCGCTGCTTCCAGCCGGATACGTGCTTCGCCTGAGCGAAATGAGTGGCTGGGATCGGCGCGTGCAGGGCGGGATGTTCCTCTTCGTTCGCCGGAGCGATGTCGATCAACTGAATGTGAACACGCGCATCTGGGACCGCTCGCGTGAAACGGAGACCGCTGGCAGCGGAATCCCCACGGTGCACGAACGCAACTTCTCCTCCGTAAGGAACGCGCTCCTCGGCATCCCGATCGCCTCGCACTATCGCTATACGCTCCGCGTGTACGACCTCGAAGGCCGCGCGGAAACGCGCGTCAGGGTCAAGATCTACGCCGACGACGAGGCCACGCCGCGCGCACAGAGCACCGAAACGCTGAAGGCGTCACCGTTCGCGACGAAGAACTACGCGACGCAGCTCGAGGAGTATCCGGCGTACCTGCAACTCGATCCCCTGCAGATCGCGTCGCTCGCCGGCGCGACGACGATGCGCATCGAAGTCGAGCCGATCGACCTGGGCATCATCTGGTCCTTCGTCAGCGTCACGAACAACGAAACACACCATGTGACAACATTCTCGGCGAATTGAGCACCAGGCCGCGGCGCGTCGTCTCTCTCGTTCCGTCCGTCACCGAGACGCTGTTCGAGCTCGGCGCGGGAGACGACGTCGTCGGCATCACCGACTACTGCATCTTCCCTCCCGATCTCGCGCTTCCGCGCCTCGGCGGCACGAAGAATCCGCGCGTCGATGAGATCCGCGCACTCGCGCCCGATCTCGTGCACATGAACCTCGAAGAGAACCTGCGACGCCACGGCGACGCGATCGAATCGTTCACGCGGATCTTCGTCAGCGAGCCGAAGAGCCTCGACGACGTCGAGTCGCTGATCACGCAACTCGGCGCGATTCACGGTCGCGTTGAACGCGCGTCGGAGCTGGTTACGTTGCTGCGCGAGGCACGTGCATCGCTGCCGCAGCGCGCGTTCACGTTCGCATGTCCGATCTGGAAGAACCCGTGGATGTGGTGCGGCGGCGACACCTACGTTTCGCATCTCGTCGCGAGCGCAGGCGGAACGAACGTGCTCGGCGATCGCACGCGCTATCCACAGATCGCGCTCGAAGACGTGCTCGCGCTGCGACCCGATGTCGTGTTTCTGCCCGATGAGCCGTACGCCTTCACGGATGCGGATGCCGCGGCAGTTCACGACGCGCGCGTGATCGGGCCGTTTCCGGGACACCTGTTCACGTGGCACGGATCGCGGACGATCGAGGGACTGCGATTTCTACGAGACTCGCTCGGCTAGTCGTGCGGAATCCACACGTAGACCGCCTTGCTCTCGCGTTCGAACGCCACGGACGTGCTTCTCGGAACGGGCGTTCCGTTTCCAGCAAAGACTCGTGCGTTCAGCGCAGCATCGTTCGCCGGCTGCAGTTGAATGAGTCCGTCCGGCCATCGCCCGTCGCCGCGTGGACGCCGGAGCGTCAATTGGAGAACTTTCTGTTCCTCGAGCGGACGAAGCTGCTGCTGGAGTCGAATCGCCGCTTCCGGTGCGAGACGAAAGTTCAGCCACCGATAGTTCGTGTCGAGGTCGTACCGGAGATCAACATCCGTGGCGTCGGGAGGTAACCATTCGGGACCCACCCGCGTTTCGCGGTGTCGCTTTGCAGCGCCTCCGCTCCCGATGCGAATCGCACGCGCCGCAGTTCTCCGCAACCCGCAAGGATCACCAGCGTCAGCAACGGAAAGAGGCTGGCGCGCACGCGACGACTCTCGGACAACCGAGAACGGATAACCACTCCGCAGGAGTGGCTGAGGTGCCCCGGCGAGGAAGCGCCAACAGGAGAAGGGGTCACGCAAGGAGGAATGAGTGTGCCGGGGCACCTGTCAGCCGCAAACGATCTTATGCTTTAACAGCATA
>DASYLL010000141.1:0-10103 GCA_036009605.1 Thermoanaerobaculia bacterium
GCGACTCCCTCGCGCCAGACTCGACAACTCCCCTTACGCCGAGCCTGCTACGCTAGCGCCCATGTTGCGATCGCTTGCGTTCTCCCTCCTGCTCACCGTTCCCCTGGCCGCGCAGTCTCTCGACGATCGTGTGCAGCGCGAGCTGCCCAAACTGCTCGAGACGTACAAAACACTGCACGCCACGCCCGAGCTGTCGACGCAGGAAGTGAAGACGTCCGCGTTCGTCGCCGCGCAATTGCGCGAGCTCGGATACGAGGTCACGGAAAGAGTCGGCAAGTACAAAGAACCGGGAACGACCGCTTACGGGGTCGTCGCGATTCTGCGCAATGGCGCCGGTCCGGTCGTTCTCGTGCGCAGCGACATGGACGGACTTCCTGTTGCCGAACAGACCAGCCTTCCGTACGCGAGCCAGAACGCAGGTGTGATGCACGCGTGCGGACACGACGTACACATGACCACGCTCATCGGTACCGCGAAACTGCTCGTCGATCTGAAATCGCAATGGCGCGGAACGGTGATGCTCATTGGCCAGCCGGCGGAAGAGATCGTTCGCGGTGCCGAGGGGATGCTTGCGGATGGGTTGTACGAGCGATTTGCGAAGCCTGATTTTGCGGTCGCGCTGCACGACTGGTCGGGACTCGAAGCAGGCAAGATCGGCTATCGCCCGGGCCAGTTCATGGCCGCGACGGATTCAATCAACGTCACCATTCGCGGAGTGGGCGGACACGGCGCGGCGCCGCATTCGACGAAAGATCCCGTCGTGATGGCGGCCGAGACCATCCTCGCGCTGCAGACGATCTCCAGCCGCGAGACCTCGCCGCTCGATCCAGTCGTCGTCACGGTCGGCAAGATCGAAGGCGGGACGAAGCGCAACATCATCCCGGATGAAGTGCGCCTCTTTCTGACGGTGCGGACGATGAGTCCCGCGGTGCGGAAGCGCGTGCTCGAATCGATCGAGCGCATTCCGAGAGGCATCGCGCTCGTGGCCGGCGTGCCGGAAGATCGCGCGCCGATCTTCGAGCCGCTGCCGGGAGAATCCGTCGGCGCGACGTTCAACGATCCCGCGCTCACCGAGCGGGTGAAGAACGCGATCGCGCGCGAGCTCGGTGCGGCCAATGTCGTGCTCATCGATCCGGCGATGGTGAGCGAAGACTTCGGCCGCTTCGGCGTCGACGGCATCCCCACCGCCCTCCTCGCCCTCGGCGCCGCCGATCCGGCGAAGCTCGCCGATGGAACACAGCCGGGATTGCACTCGAGCAAATTCGCGCCCACCGATCCGTCGCTCGTGCTTCGGACCGGCGTGCGCGGCGCGGTGAGCATGGTGCTCGACCTGCTGGCGAAGAAGTAGAAGGAGGTTGTCGTGCTGGGAGATTTTCGGGAGTTCCTGACCAAACAGAATGCGATGGCGCTGGCGATCGGTGTGATTGTCGGAGCCGCGGTGGGGAAGGTCGTCTCGGCGATCGTCGACGATCTGATCATGCCGATCGTCGGCGTGCTGCTGCCGTCCGGCAGTTGGCGTGACGCGAAGATCGTGCTCGAGCGCAGCGTCGACGCGACCGGCAAGCCGATCGAGAATGCGATTCTCTACGGCCACCTGCTCGGCACGCTCGTCGATTTCACGATCGTGATGTTCGTCGTCTACCTCATCGTGAAAGCGGTGATTCGCGAGACGCCGCCGGCTTAGCTCGTTCCTCGCAGTCTCAGAGTCGCAGAGTCTCAGAGTCTCAGAGTCTCAGAGAGAAACGGCGCCAACGACCCTCTGAGACTCTGCGACTGTGAGACTCTGAGACTAAGTCTTCGCGAAGCGCTTCACCACCGCCCCCAACTTCCCACCCTTCACAAACGTCTCCCGGACGTAGTTGCCCTTGACGTATCGATAGACGGTGACGCCGGCCGGCTCTTCGAAGAAGAAGCGCGTGCCGATGGCGGTCGCCTTGAACGTCACACTCTGCCTGCCGTCCTTCGAAAGCGTGCGCAGAAACTGCGCGATCGTGTGTGGCACCTGATCGGGTGCTGCAAGCGAAACCGCCGGCTTCTTCTTGGACGGCGCGGCGGACAGAGTTAGAGTAACCAGCAAAAGAAAAACCGCAGTTCGACGCATTGCGCCATTGTAGCGATGGCAATGCGTATGCACGTGCGCGAGTCGGAGGGTCGAGATGCCATCAGGCGGAAACGAACCGCAGAGCTACGGAAGCGGCGCGGACTGGGTGACGGGCGACACGGGCGAGGAAGTGAATCCGCCCAATTCCACTCCCGGTCCCGAGCATCGTGATTTCTATGCCGCGCACGTCGACGAAACGAGCGCCCCGCATCAGGGCGGTCATACATCGGAAGTGCAGCTCGCGGAATGCGGCACCTGCCAGGAAGACGGCAGCGTCGACGCGAACGCGGAGGCGCAACCGGTGCCGAAGGTGACGTCGAAACACGGCGGCGCGAAGCACGATTCGTTTTTCCGGAAGCGCGATTATCAGTAATGTTGCTGGTTGCTTGTTACTGGTTCAAAGGTGCCTCAGGGCGAGAGTCACCTGTCCGCGCTGAAGCACCTTGAACCAGCAACCAGGAACCGGCAACCGGTTCCGAGTAACCAGTAACAGGTTCCAGGGGTTACCATCACGGGCACAGCGTTCTCATCGACCGTGCCCGACTTTCTCTCTCTCTTCGCAGGCGTCCTGTACTCCGCGAACGCGTTGTCGATCGCGACCGCATTGGCGTCGCTCGCGATTCTCCTCCTCGGCTCCGCCGTCTTGTGGCGAGGCCGCAGCATGGCGCCGAGCCGGATGTTCTTCGTCGTCACGATCGCGGCGGCGAGCTGGCTCGCGGCGTTTGCGTTCATGTACGCCTCACGCGACGTACACGCCGCGCTGTTGTGGGCACGCATCGGGTATCTCTTCGCGGCGCTGCTGCCCGCGGCCGTCTTTCATTTCGCGACGACGCTCGTCGCGCGCAGCGCGAAGTACCGTCTGCCGACGACGATCTTCTGGGTTCTTTGTGCGAGTGCCGGCTTCGTTGGCGCATTCACTTCGTTCCTGATCCCGCACGTGCGCTCGTTTCCGTGGGGCTATTACCCGGTCGGGCGCCCGATCGGCGGACTGCTGGTGCTCGCGTTCGCCGGCATCATCATCGCCAGCATTCACGTCTTCTGGCGGATGTTCCGTCGCGCGGAAGGCCCGAGCCGCGAACGCGCCGGCGCACTGCTCCTCGCCTTCGTCCTCGGCTCGACGGGGATGCTCGACTATCTCCCGTCCGTCGGCATCGATCTGCAGCCGATTGGCTATCTCGCAACGCTCGCGTTCGTGATCGTCGCCGCAACCGCGGTCTGGCATTTCGAGCTCGCGGACATCACGCCTGAATACGCCGCCGGACAGATTCTCGAGACGATGAAGAGCGCGGTCGTGGTCAGCGACATGGCCGGTCGCATTCGCGTTGTCAATCGCGGCGCGGAACGCCTCCTCGGATACAAACCTCACGAACTGCGCGACGCGCATCTGCGACAGGTGCTCGAGCGCGAAGACAATCTCACGACCGGACAACTCCTCAACAGCATGGGCGTGCTCGAGCATCCGATGGTGTGGCGCGGTGCAGATGGCGCACGCGTCGATGTCCTCGCGGCGTCATCGTTCCTGCGCGACGACGAAGGGCTTCCCGTCGGCGTGGTCTACGTCGCGAGCGATTTCACGGAGCGCAAACGCGCCGAGCAGGCACTGCGCGAGAGCGAGCATCGCTATCGCACTCTGTTCGAGATGAACCCGCTGCCGATGTGGGTGTACGACTTCGAGACGCTCAGGTTCGTCGCCGTCAACGACGCGGCAATCGCGCACTACGGTTTCAGCCGCGAAGAGTTCCTCGCGATGACGATCGCCGACATCCGACCGCCGGAAGAGATCGCGGCCATGAAGGCCGCGCTGCAGGATCTCGACTCGCGACGCGGTCCGCATCAGTTCCGCCATCGCACGGGGAGCGGCGCGGTGATCGATGTCGAAGTGACATCGTTCGAGTTTCTCTCCGCCGGACGGCGCTCGCGGCTCGTGATCGCGCAGGACATCACCGAGCGCAAACGCGCCGACGAAGCGGTGCGGCGCAGTGAAGAGCGTTATCGCGAGCTGTTCGAGAACGCGAACGACGTCGTCTACACGCACGACCTCGACGGCCGCATCACGTCGATGAACATCACCGGCGAGCGCCTCAGCGGTTACTCGCGCGACGAGCTCCTCGGCACGTTCATCCAGAATCTCGGCGCGCCCGAGCACGTCCAGCGTGGTCTCGACGCGATGCAGAAGAAACTTCGCGGCGAGGCGGCGGCAACGTTCTACGAGCTCGACCTCGTCGCGAAAGACGGCCATCGCATTCCGCTCGAGCTCAGCACGCGACTGATCTTCCGCGACGGAAAGCCCGTCGGCGTGCAGGGGATGGGACGCGACGTCAGCGAGCGCAAAACGAGCGAGGCGCGCTATCGCCTGCTGTTCGAACGCAATCTCGCCGGCGTGTTCCGTACCGGCTCGGATGGAGTCGTCCTGGACTGCAACGATGCGTGTGCACGCATCTTCGGCTACGAATCGCGTGAAGGCTTCCTGCGATCCAACGCGAATGATTGCTACTTCGATGATCTCGAGCGCGATCGCGTCGTGCAGATGCTTCGCGATCAGCGGCAGATCAGCAACCTCGAACTGCGCCTGCGCCGCCGCGACGGCTCGACGGTGTGGGTGCTCGAGAACGTATCGCTGCTCGAAGGCGACATCCTCGAAGGCACGATCATCGACATCACCGATCGCAAGCACGCGCAGGAGCAGATGGAGTATCAGGCGTACCACGATTCGCTGACGCTTCTGCCGAATCGCCTGCTGTTCCGCGACCGCATCACCGTCGCGCTCGCGCACACGCGGCGCAGCTCACGATCGAGCGCCGTGATGTTTCTCGATCTCGATCAATTCAAGCTCGTCAACGACACCCTCGGACACACGGTCGGCGATCGTCTGCTGCAGGTGATCGGCGCGCGACTCGTGACGTGCGTGCGCGCGGAAGACACGGTGGCTCGCATGGGCGGCGACGAGTTCACCATGCTGCTCGCCGATCTGCACGATCGCCGAGGCGCGGCCGCGGTTGCGCAGAAGGTGCTCGAAGCGGTGCGGCATCCGGTCGTCATCGACGAGCACGAGTTGTACGTGACGACGTCCGTCGGCATCGCGATTTTTCCGGACGATGGCGATGATGCCGAGGCGCTGCTGAAGAATGCGGATCGTGCGATGTATCGCGCGAAAGAGCTCGGGCGCGACAACTATCAATTCGCGACGCCGGCGAAGTTCGAGATCGCGGAAGGACGACTGGCGATGGAGCGGCGGCTGCGACGCGCGCTCGAGCGCGACGAGTTCGTGCTGCACTACCAGCCGATGGTGGAGATCGCGACGGGACGGCTTTCCGGTGCAGAGGCGCTGGTGCGTTGGAACCATCCGGAGAGCGGGCTCATTCAACCCGAAGACTTCATCCCGGTTGCGGAGGAAACGCAGCTCATCGTACCGATCGGCGCGTGGGTTCTGCGCACCGCCTGCATGCAGATGAAGGCGTGGCACGACGCGGGATTCCCGTGGATGCGCGTCGCCGTCAATCTCTCGCCGCGGCAGTTTCAGGATCGCGAGCTCGTCGCGACCGTCGAACGCGTGCTTGCGGAGACCGGTTTTCCGGCGCCGTCGCTCGATCTCGAGATCACGGAATCGACGGCGATGCAGAACGCGGAGCTCTCACTCTCGATCCTCAATCGTTTGAAGGAAATGGGCATCCGCATTTCGATCGACGACTTCGGCACCGGCTATTCATCATTGAGTTACTTGAAGCGCTTTCCGATCGACACGGTGAAGATCGACCAGGACTTCGTCCGCGATCTGACCTCGGATGACGCCGCGATCATCTCCGCGGTGATCTCGATGGCGCGCGCGCTGAATCTGCGCGTGATTGCGGAAGGCGTGGAGACCGAGGAGCAGCTGGCGTTTCTGCGGCGCGAACAGTGTTCGGAGATGCAGGGATTTCTTTACAGCCCGCCGCTCACGGTCGCCGATTTCGAAAAGCTTTTGCGCGATCGTCAGCACTCGCCGATGGCAACGTCCCCGTTCCATCAGTTGAGGTTGACAGTGGAATGATGCGCGTGCAGTATCGCCCGTCAGATTCGCAGCGAGGTGAAATTGACGAGTGAGCAGCACCGGCGCGTTCTGGTGGTCGATGATGATCTGGAAGTCCGGAGGCTCCTCGTTGCAGCGTTGCGCGGCAGATCCCTGCTGATCGACGAAGCTGCCGACGGTCGGGAAGCAATCGACCTGCTGCGTGAGCATTCCTACGGCGTGGTCCTTCTCGATCTGATCATGCCCGGCGTCAGCGGCTTCGACGTGCTCGACGCGATCGATACCAAAGTGGCGAATGCGCCGATCGTGCTGGTGGTCAGCGGCGCGGAGAGTCGCGTGATCCAGCGGCTCAACGCGAACAAGATCCATGGCGTCATCAGGAAACCGTTCGACCCGCAGGAAGTCGCCGACGTCGTCGCGGCGTGCGCCGAGATCCGCGGACGCAGCGCATTCGAGACCATGGCCGTGGCGACGGTGATGACCGGTGCGCCGCTCATCGCGCTGCTGAAGTTGTGAGACTGTTGAGGGGAAGATGTTGCTGGTTACTGGTTCAATGTACATTCAGGCGAACGTCATCGCCGCTTGCGATAAGTCACCTTGAACCAGCAACCAGCAACCAGTAACGCTCTCACGTGAAGTCACCTTGAACCAGCAACCAGCAACACTTCTCACACGCGCCGCAGCACTTCCGCGAGCAGGAACAACATCCCGCCGGAAATGATCGGCACGCGCATCGTCGAAGCGTCGTCGCCGCCCGCGCACTGACGCACGGCGTGGAAGAGCACGTCGACTTCGAACGGCTTGGCGATGATTCTTTGCACCGGGTAGCCGCCGAGGCGCTGCATTTCGCGTGCGTCGACCGCGGCGGTGAGGATGATGACGCGGCTCAGGAGATCGGCGCGTTCCGTGCTTAAGGAGTCCAGGACCGCATAGCCGTCGACGTGCGGCATGCGCAGATCGAGCAGAATCGCGGCGTATTGCCGGCTCTTCAGTTTCTCGATCGCCTCGCCGCCGTCGCTGGCAACCTCCACAACGAATTCGCTTTGCAGCAACGCCGTGATGAGCGTGCACGTAGCCTCATTGTCATCGGCCAACAGCACGAACGGTTTGTCCAATGGAGATCTCCCAGACTCAGACGATGCGGCGGATTGTAACCTATACTCGCGAGCGATCATCCCCATGGATCACGAATCAAAAAAACTCAAAAAGCACTTCGAAAAACATCTCCCCCACGACGAGGTGAAGGCGAAAAAACGGGCCGGAAAGATCCGGCAGGCCTTCCGCAAAGACAAGGGCTCGGTGCGCGAGCAACGCGTGACCGAGGACAACTGGGAAGCGCTGCTCGACCAGCATGGACGGTCGGTGAAGCGTCCGTCGATGGGCGACGTGCTGCAGCAACTCGTGCAGCACGACGAGGACGCGCAGCTCGCGGATGACGGCAATCTCGAAGGCACCGGCGTCGTCTTCAGCGTGAGCAGCGGTCGTTGCCGTGTGCTGCGCGATGGCGAAGAGCTCGATTGCGTCATCCCGCCCGAGATCGCCGTGCGGCAGAAAAGCGCGCTGGCCGTTGGCGATCGCGTGCGCGTGAATGAAGAAGACGGCATCTGGCGCGTGAAGTCAGTGCTGCCGCGACGCACGGTTCTCGCGCGTCCCGATCCGCTGCACAAACACATGCAGCGGCTCATCGCCGCGAACGTCGACGTCGTGATTCACGTCGTATCGCTCAAGTCGCCACCGTTGCGTCCGCGACTCATCGATCGTTTCCTCATCGCCATCCAGCGCGGCGGCGCACAGCCGGTGATCTGCGTGAACAAGGTCGATCTGCTCACGCCCGAAGAACGCGACCGCGAGCTTCCCAAGCTCATGCCCTACCTCGACCTCGGCGTCCCGGTCGTCGGCTGCTCGACCAAAACCGGCGAAGGTCTCGAATCGCTGCGCGCGGAAGTTGAAGGCAAGATGGCCGCGCTCGTCGGTCACAGCGGCGTCGGCAAGTCGTCGATCCTCAATGCCATCGACGAAAACCTGCAACTCGCGACGAACACGCTCAATCGCAAACGCGGCACCGGCCGTCACACGACGACGGCATCCACTCTCTACGACTTCGGCGGCGGCACATACCTCATCGACACGCCGGGTATTCGCGAATTCGGCCTCTGGGATCTCGACCGCGAATCGCTGCGCGATTACTTCCCCGAGTTCGACGAGCCGAACGAATCGTGCCGCTTCACGAACTGCACGCATGTCCACGAGCCCAATTGTGAAGTGAAGGCGCTCGTCGAGGCAGGGGAGTTGAATCAGGCGCGGTACGAGACGTACGTGCGGTTGTGGGAAGACCTGGCGTAGCGACATAGGAGTTGCCGATGAGCGAAGAGAAATCGACCGAAGAGCAAATGCAGAAGATCGATACGATCGTTGGCGATGAAGTGCTCGGCTACGAAGGACACGCACAGGCCGAGCACTCCGGTCAGCCTCCTGAGAAGGAAGACGATTCCGACGATCCTCTGGAGGATTCCCTCGCGGATAACAGGCCGGACCAGGTGAAGTAGGCGCCGGTCCGGATTGAATATCCGCCAATCACTCCGACCAACGCACCGGCGAGGTGCGCGGCCGGAACGGCGACGACGTTGTCGCCCATGTCGTTCGCGAAAACGGCGCCGCCGGTGATGGCTTCGAACGCGAGCTTGGAAGCGAAGAGAATCGCGAAGGTCACCGCGGACCAGGTGAGCCGCTTGCGTTCGAGTGTCAGCAGCAACGCAAACATCGCCGAGGCCACGCCCGAAAGGCCGCGATACGCGCCGACCTCCGGTGCGAACGCGAGCACCGCCATCGGGATCACCAACACACTGGCGAACAGCGTCGCGTAGGTCGCGCGGGCGTTCCGTCGTGCGCATGCGACGCCCAAAGCGGTGAACGCGAGCGCGTCCCACGCGAGCTGTTCATGACTCCAATGCGTGAAATGACAGGTGACCATGCGCAGAAGGCTCGCTTCGGGACGAAGCTCGAGCCATGCGCCCGGGATGAACGTGGCGACGACAGCGAATGCCGCCGCCACGAGAATGCCCGCGGACCGTCGACGTTCCGCCATCGGCGAGACCGTCGACGGTCCATTCGTCATTTCATCCTCCAGAGCGCGGCCGCGGCCAACACCGCCAGCAGCGCCATCCACGGATCGAACGCGCCACCACCCTTGAGCCCGTGCGATTTCCCCGAGGACATCGGCGCCGAGGTGTCGACGCGGCGGTTCGCCGGCGGTTGCGATGCGCGCGCAGTCTGCGCGTTGCGCTCGATGTCGATCCGCTGCTTGTTGTTGCGCGCGATGCCGCGCTTCTCGAAGACGTCGTCGCTCAGTACGACCATCGACGTGTAGTCGGTCACGAGCTGGTACTTCACGCCGGTGTCGCGGATGTAGCGCTCCGCTTCTTCCGGCGGCAGCGTGCCGGTCATTTCCTTCATGACGGCCTGCTCGATCCGGTCGAGCGCCCACATCCGCTCGAGCTCGGGATGCTCGGTCGTCACATCGGGGAAGTCGAACGTTGTCTTGTACGTCTCGTCCTTGCCGGTCAGCTTCGCCTTCAGCGTCACCTTCGCGGTGCCGCCCTTCTGATACCGGCCGAAGATCACGAGCTGCTGGCCGCGATAGATCTTGCCGATCACCTCGTCGGTCTTGTCGAACGTCCTGACCCCGTCGACGGTCAGCACGGCGTCGTGTAGCGCCTCGCTGGTGATGCGCTGTTTGGCGAGCATGATCTGGCCGACGATGTCGTCGTCATTGGAGACGGCCGAGTAGAACCCGCCGCTGGTCTCCGCGATGAGACGCATCAGCGGCCAGTTCGAGTTGTTGCCCATCAGGAAGCCGAAGACCCGCACGTCGTACTGCTTCAGCAGCTTGTGGAACTCCTTCGGATCCACAATGCCTTCGTTGGTGACGCCGTCGGTGATGAGGAGGATGCTGGTCGCGCGATCGGCTTCCACCGCCTTCAGCGCTCCCTCCAGGCC
>DASYLL010000142.1:0-23711 GCA_036009605.1 Thermoanaerobaculia bacterium
CGCTCAGCGTCGCGTCGGTGTCGGAAGACATCACGGTCACCGCGCAGTCGCTGGCGGTCATCGAGACGACCGAGGTTTCGGCGAACTTCGGCGTGGAACAGATTCGGGAGCTGCCGACGGGACGCGACATCCGTTCGACCGTGCTCCTCGCACCCGGCGTGACCGAAGGCGCGGTCAATAACCAGATCACGATCTCCGGCGCCATGTCGTTCGACAACCTCTTCCTCGTCAACGGCGTGATCGTGAACGAGAACCTCCGCGGCCAGCCGCACGACCTCTTCATCGAAGACGCCATCCAGGAAACGACGGTCCTCACCGGCGGCGTCTCCGCGGAGTTCGGCCGCTTCACCGGCGGCGTCGTCTCCACGCTCACGAAGTCCGGCGGCAACGAGTTCAGCGGCTCGATCCGCGACTCGATCTCCAATCCGAACTGGACCTCGAAGTCCGACTACGCGAATCAGGCGGACCCGATCGACGAGATGAACGAGGCCTACGAAGGCACGTTCGGCGGACGCATCATCCGCGACAGCCTCTGGTTCTTCACCGCCGGACGGTGGGAAGACCGCCAGACCTCACAGCAGCTGATCCTCACCGAGATCCCGTACATCGAATCGCGGGAAGACCGCCGCTGGGAAGCGAAAGTCACGGGCCAGGCTCTGCAGAAGCACACGCTCATCGGCTCGTTCCTCAAGAGCGACAACCAGCGCGACAACATCGTCACGTTCGGTCCCATCGTCGACGTCCGCAGCCTCTCGAAGCGCGATCAGCCGAAGACTCTCTTCGGCATCAACTACGCGGGCGTGCTCACCGACAACCTGCTCTTCGAAGCGCAGTTCAGCCGCATGGACGACGATCTCTCCCGCGGCTCCGAAACGCGCGACCCGATCGAAGGTACGCTGCTCCGCGACTCCGACACCGGCAACCGCATGTGGTCGCCGTCGGGCTGCGGCGCGATCTGCGGCGTCAAGCAGCATGACAACAAGACCTGGCTCGGCAAGGCCTCGTACTTCCTGAGCACCCCGTCCCTCGGCAATCACAGCATGACCGCCGGCTACGAGGAGTTCCACCAGCTCCGCGCCGACAACAACTTCCAGTCGGGCAGCGACTTCTGGATCCACGGCCACATCATTCAGGACCCCAGCGACAAGACGAAGCTCTACTTCGGCATCACGCCCGACGTCGACGGCTTCATCGAATGGGATCCGGTTCCGGCGCTTTCGAAGACCTCCGACTTCGCCATGCGCTCGGTCTTCCTCAACGACAAGTGGGAGCTCGGCAGCCGCTGGTCGTTCAACGTCGGCGGCCGCTTCGACACGTCGTTCGGCAAGAACCAGGCAGGCGTGACGACCGTCGACGACAGCGCATTCAGCCCGCGCCTCGCCGCGATCTTCGATCCGAAAGGCAACGGCCACCACCGCTTCAGCGCGACTTACGGACGCTACGTCGCGAAGGTCGAGCAGGGACCGGCGGATCTCACCGCACCGGCCGGCCGTTACTCGTACTACCTCTACCGCTACACCGGACCGGAGATCAATCCGGTCGGCACTCCGATCAATCAGCTCATCCCGACGCCGCAGGTCATCGCCATGATCTTCAACGCGTTCAACGCCGCGGGCGGCACGGGCAACACCGATCTGCTCGATGACGTCAGCATCCCCGGCGCGACGACGCGCTTCGACGGTTCGCTGCAGTCGCCGTACATGGACGAGATCACGGTCGGCTACGCAATGACGTTCGGCGATCGCGGTTTCGTGCGCGCCGATTACATCGATCGCAACTGGGACGCGTTCTACGCAATCCGCCGTACTCTCGCCACCGGCAGAGGTACGACGCCGGATGGCACAGTCGTCGATCAGGGCGTCATCGAGAACAGCACCGACGGATTGAGCCGCGACTATCAGGCCGTGCAGCTGCAGGCCAGCTGGCGACCGTGGCAGCGCATCAACGTCGGCGGCAACTACACCTGGTCGAAGCTCCGCGGCAACGTCGAAGGTGAATCCGCGGGCGGCGCCACGGTGCTCACCGAGAATCCCGATCGTCCCGAGTACACCGGCTTCGACGCCTTCAACCCGATCGGCTACCTCGGACCCGACATGCGCCATCGCGCAAACATCTGGGTCGCCTACGACATCCCGACCACGTTCGGCGATTTCAACATCTCGTTCCTCGAGCGCTATCACTCGGCGCTGTCGTACTCGGCACGCGGCACGATCGACGTGCGCAACACCGCGGGTGCGGGCCAGACGCCGAACGGCGTCGTCAATCCGGGATACGTCACCGCACCTTCGAACGTCGGCTACACATTCGGCGAACGCGGCGGCTTCCGTGTCGACGACATCTCGTCGTCCGACCTCGGGCTCAACTACGCGCTGCCGTTCGGCGGCCGCTATCGCGCGTTCATCGAGACCGACATCCTCAACATCTTCAATCAGCAGGGCATCGAGGATCCGGACTTCGTCGACAAGACCGTGCAGACGAACCGGCAGACCACGACGCGTTGCAACGGCGTGCGCTGCGCGCGCTTCAACCCGTTCGCGGGCGAAGAGCCGGTGGAAGGCACGCACTGGTCGAAGGGCGTGAACTTCGGACTGCCCACCGCGCTCGAGGCGTATCAGCTGCCGCGGACGTACCGCGTTTCGCTGGGAGTGCGTTTCTAAGTCCCTCGGCCTTCTCCCCTCGTGAGAGGGGAGAAGGCCTATGGGGTGGTGGCCTCGCGCGTTTTCCTCGCCAGTTCCCGCGCACCACGATGCGGATTCGCCGCGACCATCTGCTGCAACAGCAACTCGGCCTCGCGCGGCTTTCCCAGAATCATCTCGATGATCGCGAGATTCGCGTACGACTGCAGGTGATGCGGGAACTTCGCGATCTCACGTCGATACGCGGCGACGGCTTCATCGGGACGATCGGTGCGCGCGTACACATCGGCACGTGCGTGATCGATCCCCTGCTGCGCGATCCCCAGTTCTGCCGCGCGACTCTCCACGGCATTCAGCGTTTCCAGGGCCGCGTCGTACTGTCCTGACTGACGTTGCAGATCGGCGAGCAACAGCAACGCGGCCGGCTGACGATTGCTCGCTTCGATCGCAGCGCGCACGTGATGCTCGGCTTCCGCGAATCGCTGATCGTCGATCGCGACGCGCGCGAGCAGCTCATGCGCTTCGAACGGCAATCCCGCGAGTGTAAGCTCCGCATGTTGCTCGGCTTCGCGCGGATGTCCCGCCTTCGCATGCGCGACCGCGAGTGCGAGCGCGAGGTCGGGCGAGAACCGTTCGGCGCGCTGGATCGCGGCTTCGTACACTGCGATTGCTTCATCCGCGCGGCCCGAGTCCATCAACACTTCGCCGAGTCGCGTTGCCACGTCCATCGATGGATTTGTTTTCAGCAATGCACGCAACGCATCGATCGCTTCATCGTTGCGATGCTCCGCCGCGAGCGCGAACGCCTGCTTGATCTGTTGCAATGTCGCGATCTGTTCACGCGGGTTCGGCAACGGGCCGGTGCGTTCTTTCGGCGTTCCGACATACCCGAGCGCCGCGAGCTTCTTCGCGTCCTCCGCGGAGATCGGATCCATCTTCTCGACCGCGGTCGGAATCGCCGCGAGCGCAGTACGCATCGACGCCGCAACGCGACGCTCGTTCGCGATCAGATTGTTCTTCTCCGCGGGATCGCGATCGACGTCGTATAACTCGGGACTGGAGCTTTCGATGTAGTGATAGCGCCCGTCGAACATCGAGCGCAGCTCGCTCCATCCGAGGTGAATGCGAGGGTAGAGCGTTTCGGAGTAGATGGTGCCTTTTGGGGAAGGCGTCTCAACGCCGGCGTGCGCGAGCAGTTCATGAAACAGCTGCCGCAGCGCGAACGGCTCGGCGACGGAAGAACCGGCGCGCTCGGATTGCGGCAACTTGATCACGAGCGGCACCTGCAACACTTCGCGATAGAGCAGGATCCCGTGTTGATCCTCACCGTGCTCCCACAGCGCTTCCCCGTGATCGGACGTGAAGACGATGACCGCGCGATCGTAGACCCCGCTCGATTTCAGCGTCGCGATCAACTGGCCGAGGATTGCGTCCGACTTTGCGATCTCGCCGTCGTACGACGGCTCGTATGGCGCATGCGGCTCGTAGATGTGCAGAAAGAGAAAGAACGGATTCTGCGCATTCGCGGCAATGAACTGCTGCGCGTGCTTCACCGTCTCGAATCCGGAACGCTGATTCTCCGCCGTCGCCGCGCCGACCGTGACCGGGATCGAGTCTTCGTACAGATCGAACCCGTCGCTGATGCCGGTCTCGGAGCGCAACACATATGACGAAACCGCCGCACCCGTGCGATACCCCTTCTCGCGCAAAACCTCGGCGAGCGTGCGCAACCGCGCGCCGTCAAATCGATACCCGATGTTATTGCGCACGCCATGTTCGGTCGGCAGCAATCCCGTGAGCATCGACGCATGCGACGGCAACGTCAGCGGCGCATGGCTCCACGCCTTCTCGTACAACACCCCGTCGCGCCGCAACGCGTCGATATTCGGCGTCGCGTTTTTCGTGTAGCCGTAGATCGCGAGGTGGTCGGAGCGAAGCGTGTCGACCGAGATCAGAATGATCGGCGGCAGCGCGGTTTCCGGCTTCGCGCAGCCGGCGAGGAAGATGAGCGTGGCGAGGAGGCGGCGCATCGCCGTGAAGGATAGTCTCAGAGTCGCAGAGTCTCAGAGAAGTCGATGGCACACCCTCTGAGACTCTGCGACTCTGCGACTATCCCCGGTGAACCTTTCCCCCCTTCCCCCGACTTCCCTCATTGAATGAACGAGATGGATCGGAAACACGACGAACTGCTGGCCATCCGGTGTCAGCTTGGCGAACCGGCAGCGTTCGATGCGCTGATCGCGCGATGGCACGAGCCGCTGTGGAAGTATCTGCGCCGCGTCACCGGCGACGACGATGCGGCGGCCGAGGCAATTCAGGATGTCTGGCTGCGCATCCTTCGCGGGGTCGCGCGACTGCGTGAGGCGAGCCACCTGAGAGCCTGGATCTTCGGAATCGCGCGTCGCGTCGTTATGGATCGGCTGCGGGTGAAGTACGCGACACCGACGCTGCTTCCGATCGACGAGCACGACTTTGCCGAGGATGCGGCGAGCGACATCGAGGAGCGGCTCGCGCTGATGCACGAAGAACTGTCGCACCTGCCGATGCCGGATCGCGAGATGCTGGTCCTCTTCTATCTCGAAGAACTGACTCTGATCGAGCTGGCCGAGGTCATGGCCGTACCCGTTGGAACCGTGAAGTCCCGTCTCTTCCGCGCACGCAATCTCTTGAGAAACCAACTCGTGAAAAAAGGAGCAACACGATGAACGACACACCGACAATCACCGCTTCTGAAATCCAGCGCATGATCAGCGCCGAGCTGTCCCCGCGCGCCCGCGTCGGACACACAGCCCTGCTGCTCGTCGCGTCCGCGATGGCCGTAGTGATCGCATCCCTCTGGCTCACCGAGCCGTCGCTCCCTCTTCGTACGCAGGTTGCGTTTGGCTTGATGACCGGAATCGGTCTCTCGTGGGTCGCCTACTCGGTATGGGTGTTGACGCGCCGCCGTGTGATGCTGGCCGGACATCGGATCCTCGCCGCGCGAATGGCGGTCACGTTCACTACGATCTTCGTCCTAGGCTTCCTGTCCCTCGGCATCTTCGGATCGATGGGACGCGCGGCTTACGCTGCGGCGGGAACGGGCGCAGTGATGTTGGCTGTCGCCGTGTTCATGCTGTTCTCGGCCCACCGGCGTTTCGCAGAGTTGATGCAGCGACGCCTCGTGATCGAGCGCGAGCTCACGCCGTCGTCTTCTTGAACCTCGCCACCGCCAGCGCAATGATCAGAAACGTGTACAGCGCGAGCAATCCCGTCGGACGCCACAGCTCCGTCAGCGACGCGCCGCGCAGCACGATGCCGCGGATCACTTCGATGAAGTACTTCGCGGGAATCACGTTCGAGATCCAGCGGAAGATCAGCGGCATGCCGTCGATCGGAAACACGTAGCCGCTGAGAAAGACGAACGGCAGCAGGAAGAACATCGACATCTGCGTGGCCTGCATCTGCGTCTGCGCGATGGTCGAGATCAGCATGCCCAGTCCGAGGACGGCGGCCATGAAGAGGAAGCCGACGAGGTAGAGCTGGAGCACGGAGCCCGCGATTTCGATGTGAAAGAGAAATCGCATCAGCAGAATCGTCAGCGTGAATTGAAAGTAGCCGATGACGATGTACGGCAGGATCTTGCCGAGGATCAGTTCGGCGCGGGTGGCGGGCGTGACTTGCAGCTGTTCGAGCGTGCCGCGCTCGCGCTCGCGCACGATGGCGATGGCCGTGAATTGAATCAGCGTGAACGTGAGGATGATTGCGATGAGGCCGGGGATGATGAAGCGCGACGTCTTCAGATCGGGGTTGTACCAGGGCCGCACGCGGATATCGACCGGGAGTTGCCGGCTCGTCCAGCCGCCTCGCTGCGCGAGCGCACGAATCGACATCGTCTGCGCGATGCCGGCCATCGTCGACATCGCCGCGGACGATGTCGTCGTGTCCGACGCATTCACAATCAGAAACGCCTCGGCGGGCCGTCCGCGATGGCGGTTCTTTCCGAAATCGCGATCGAACACGAGTCCGACCGCGGCTTTGCCGGTGTCGATCTCCGCGCGCATCGCGTCCATCGAGTCGACGTACTTCACGACATCGAAGTAGTCCGTACCGGTCATCTTCGCGACGAGCTCGCGGCTTTCGTACGAACGGCTCTCGTCGAGGACGACCGTCTTCAGATGCTTGACGTCGTAGTTGATCGCGTAGCCGAAGATCATGGTCTGCATCACCGGCACCATGACGATCATGCGCAGCGTCATCTTGTCGCGCTTCAACTGCAGGAACTCTTTCCACGTCAATGCGAGCAGGCGTTTCATGCGATCACCGCTTCTTTCGCGCGGACGCGCTTGCGCGCCAGCGATACGAACACGTCTTCGAGCGAGGGCTCGGCATCTTCCGGCGCGCCCCATCTCGCGAGCAACTCGCGCACACGCGCGGCCTGCCCTTCTGCCGCGACGGCGCGTACGGTCAATCCGAAGAGGTACACATCTTCGAGCGCCGGATCGCGCTGCAGCTCTTTCACGACCGCGAACGGATCGCGCTCGGGACGCACTTCGAGAATGCGATTGTGGAGATCGCGTTTCAGCTCACTCGGCGAGCCGTCGGCGATGAGCGCGCCGTCGAGGATGAATGCGAGTCGATCGCACTGCTCAGCCTCGTCCATGTAGTGCGTCGTGACGAGCACGGTCATGCCGCGATCGGCGGCGAGCTCGTAGATCAGATCCCAGAAGAGGCGGCGTCCGCGCGGATCGACGCCGCCCGTCGGTTCGTCGAGGAACAACAACTCGGGCTCGTGCAGCAACGCCGCGGCGAGCGCGACGCGTTGTCGCAAGCCGGTCGAGAGGCCGTCGGTGAGTTGATTGCGGATCTTCTCGAAGCGCAGCCGTTTCGCGAGTGCGTTGATGCGCGCGTCGAGCTTCGCGCGGTCGAGGCCGTAGATGCTGCCGTAGAAGCGGAGATTCTCGTCGACCGTGAGGTCGAGGTAGAGCGAGAACTTCTGACTCATGTAGCCGAGGCGCGATTTCCAGCGCTCGGTGTCTCTGGTGACGTCGAGATTTTCGAAACCGGTGATTCGACCCGACGTTGGCGCGAGCAGACCGGCGAGCATGCGGATCGTCGTCGATTTGCCGGAACCGTTGGGGCCGAGGAAGCCGAAGACTTTGCCGCGCGGGAGGTCGAACGAGACGCGATCGACGGCGGTGAACGTGCCGAACTTGCGCGTGACGTTCTCGACGCGGATGAGCGAGTCGCCGTTCACTCGACCTCTCCTTCACCGCCGGCGAGCACGAACACGTCTTCGAGGCTCGGTGCGAGCGAACGAATGTCGTCTTCCCCGACGATGCCGCGCAGCGCTTCGCGCACGCGTTGCATCAGAGCGGGACCGGTGCCTTCCGATCCGCGCGCGTGCAGCACGGTGCCGAAGAGCGAGAGATCGTCGATCTCCGGCATCGGCTCGAGGATCTGTCGCACCTGCAGGCGATTCGACGTACAGATCTCGAGAAGAGGCCGATCGTACGTGGCGATGATTTCCTGCCGCGTGCCGACTTTCGAGATACGGCCGCGATCGAGAAACGCGATGCGCGTCGCGTACTCGGCCTCGTCCATGTACGGCGTCGAGACGATGATCGTGAGGCCGTCGTGATGCAGTTGATTGAGCAGCGCCCAGAACTCGCGCCGCGAGACTGGGTCGACGCCGGTCGTCGGCTCGTCGAGCAACAGCAAGCGCGGTTGCGTGAGCAGCGCCGCGACGAGCGCGAGCTTCTGCTTCATCCCGCCTGATAGCGCGCCTGCCAGTCGCTTGCGAAAGCGATCCATGCCGACGCGTTCGAGCAGATCTGCTGCGCGTGATTTCGCGAGGTCGTTCGGGACGTCGTAGAGCTTTGCGCGGAGGGTGAGGTTCTCGTCGACGGAGAGGTCTTCGTACATCGCGAAGCGTTGGGGGACGAAACCGAAGGTTGTGTTGTTTTCGATCGTCACGGTGCCGGATGTCGGTTTCAGCACGCCGGCGACGATGCGGAAGAACGTGGTTTTGCCGGCGCCGTCGGGGCCGATCAGGCCGAAGAGCTCGCCGGATGAGACGTGCAAGGTGATGTCGTCGAGGGCGGTTTTTGTGGCGAAACGACGAGTGAGGTGGGTGGCGGTGATCATGATCGTGTCCGCTGTCATCCCGAGCGTGAGTGAGGGACCTGGGTGGGCGGGGCATGGCGGTCCGTGTTCGCGCCCCGCCCGCCCAGGTCCCTCGCTCACGCTCGGGATGACATCAGGGGGTCCTCACCGTCAAGTCAGCCGGCTGGCCCGGCACCAGCGGTTCGCGCCATCCACGATCGAGATCCGCTTTGGCGCCGTAGACGAGATTCACGCGCTCGCTTTTTGTTTCGACGGCTTTCGGCGTGAACTCCGCATCGGGCGAGATCTCGGTGATGCGCGCCGCGAATTCGCGTCCCGGAAATGCATCGACGGTTACGCGCGCGGCCATGCCCATCTTCACGCGACCGAGCTTCGTCTCGGGGATGAATGTGCGCACGTACAGGCGATTCGCAAACGCCATCGTGATCGCAGGCTGTCCCGCGCCGACGAGTTGTCCCGGCTCCGCGAGTCGATGCACGATCACGCCATCTGCAGGTGCGCGAATCTCGTTCTCGCGCGCGACGGCCTCCGACTGCTTGAGCACTGCCTGCGCGCGATCCGCTTCGGCCTCCGCAGCCGCGGTCTGATTGACGCGCGTTCCCTCGCGCGCAACCTTCAATCGCGCGTCGCTCGCTTTCAACGCGGCACGCGAACGTTCGAGGTCCGTTCGCGCGCGATCGTAGTCGCGCTGCGTGCCGACCTTGCGATCGAGCAGGAATCGTTGCCGCTCCGCCTCTTTCTCCGCAAGCCCGACTGCCGCCCGACGATCCGACACCTCGGCATCGATCGCCGTGATCTCCGACGCGCGCGTGCCCGCTTCGAGATCCTGCGCACGCGCCTGCGCGGAACGCACGCCGGCCTGCTCGCGCTCGACCGCGATCGACGTTTCCCCGAGGTCGAGTCGGGCGAGGAGGGCGCCGGCTTTGACGCGGTCGCCTTCGCGGACGAGCACTTCGACGATGCGGCCCGGGACCTTGGGGCCGAGGTCGACGGTGGGGGCTTCAATGCGTCCGTTGAGATGGACGATCGAGTCGTCGTCCTGCGTGTTGCGGCAGCCGGCGACGAGAAGCGACGCGGCCAGAATGATGCTCACTGCTTTCATGGCAATACCTCGATGCCGCGGTCGTCGAGCAACGTGCCCATCGCGCGCGCGAGCTCCGTTTCTGCTTTGCGTTGATCGGTGATGGCGACCGTTTCGGCGAGCTCCGCGGCGGCGAGGTCGTTCTGGCGCGTGAGGATGAAGAACGTGTTCGACGTGCCTGCCTCGAAGCGGTCGCGCTCCGCCTGCAACTGCACTTCCGCCGCGACGCGCATTGCCTGCGCGGCTTCGATGCGCTGTTCGGCGCTATCGAGTGAAGCGAGTGCGTTTCGAACTTCGAGCGCGACGCGCTGTTTCGCCGCGTCGAGCGTGGCCGTCGATTGACGACGCAGCGCGCGCGCGATCGCGACGTCCTGCTTCGCCGCCGTGTTGCCGATCGGGATGACGACGGAGACGCCGAGCGCCGCGTCCGGAAATTCGTTCTGGCCGATGGTGAGCAGCGACTGTCCGAGGCCGCCGCGGATGTCGTCATCGATGACGATCGGGCCGAAGGGCGAGAACGCATCGGGATTGCGCGTACCCGCGAGGCCACGGCCCTGATACGACGCGACGAGATCGACTTGCGGGCGCACGCGATCGATGGCTGCGTCGATCTCGATGTCCTGGCGTTCGAGGCGCGTGGCCAGCTCTTCGAGCTCCGGGCGATTCTGGAGTGCGGCAGCCACAGCTGCCGCTTTCGTAGGTTCAATGCGCGAACGTGGCAAAGCGGCAGCTGCGGCTGCCGCACTCCAAACATTCAACTCGCTATCCCAGATCGGATCCTCTGCATCGCGTGCGATGAGATTCCTCAGCGCGTTTTCCGCGCGAATCAAACCTTCGCGGGACACCATCACCTCACCGCGCCGCCGCTCCACCTCCGCGGTCGTCTGCGCGAGATCCGCCTCTGCCTGCGTCCCCGCTTCGATGCGAACGCGCGTGTCCTCGCGCTGCTTCTGCGCCACCCGCACCGCCGACTCGCGAATCTCGACATCGCGTCGCGCGGCGACGACGTTCCAGTACGAGCGCTCGACCGCGGCTGTCACTTCATTCGCCGTGCGCCGCAACGACGACAGCGCACGCGTGCGATCGACGCGCGCGATGCGAATCGCCCGTCGCGCCGGATCCATCCGACGGTTCTGCATCAAAGGCTGCCGCACCTCGGCACCAAAACTCGTCGACCACGACGGCGTGAGCAGCGCGAAGATGCTGTTCGTCTCATCGCGACTCACACCCGAGAACACGGAGACCGTCGCGCCGGTCGGCAGCAGTTGCACGAGAGACGCGGACGTCTGCAGATTGCGCACAGTCGGTGCGAGCTCACCGCTCGGCGCGCCGGACAACACGGAGTTCACCGGATCGGTGCGCTTGCGCAGACGCGCATCGCCGCGCAGCGTCGGCTCGTACGCTGCGTTCGCGCGCAGCACGTTCGCATCAGCGATGTGCAGCGACTCGCGCTCGACGACGATGTCCGCGTTCTTCTCGAGCGCGCGTGCGATCGCATCAGAAAGCGTCAACTCCTGCGCGCTTGCGGTAATACCGAGGAACAGCAGAAACAGCGCGCGCTTCACTTCCGCACTCTCCGTTTCTTCGGAACTTCGAGCCCGTGCAGCACGAGATTGCCGGTGTGCCGCGCGAGGTCTTCGAGCGTGTGCGTGTGCGGGACGCCGGCGAATTTCGCGACGCGCTTGCGAATCGGTTGCGACGCGACGAGGAAGAGCATCGATCCGACGAGCGTCACGTGCGTGAGCAGCGGATCCGTCGCGCGGAAATCACCCGACGTCGTGCCCTCGGCGAGCACGTCCGAGACGACGCGAAAGATCGCCGCCATGCGCACGAGCATTTCGTCGGGGAGCGTTGCGCCGCCCGAGGCGATCTCGCGGAGCATGATGGGGACGAAGTGCGGGTTCGAGGTGGGCAGCGTGGCCATCGTGTCGAGCACGCACTGGAGCTTTTCCGCGGGCGTATGAACGTTTTCGAGCGCCTTGCGCAGCACCGGCGGCACGCGATCGATGGTCTCGGTGAGCACCGTCGCATAGAGATGCTCCTTGTCGCCGACGTGGTAGTAGAGCATCGCCTTGTTGACGCCCGCGCGTGCCGCGATCTCATCGACGCGCGCGCCGGCAAAGCCGATATCGGCGAACACCTCGGCGGCCGCCGCGAGGATGCGGGCGCGGGCATCGGCTTCGGGGATCTTTGTTTTCTTTCGCGTGGCCATTCTCACCAACCGGTTGGTTTAACCAACTGGTTGGTAAGTTAGGTTCACGCTCACCGGTTTGTCAAGGGTGGGAAGGCTCGCTTACCGCGGCGCGGGGTTGCAGTTCGTCGGCGCAGAGCTCTGGTCATAGACCAGACCGTCGGTACCGATGAGTGCCCAGTCGTAGCTGCCCGCGTGCAGCGTCAGCGCCAGAATGCCGTAGTGCGTGTTGTCGCGTTTCCCGCTGTTCGGCTGGATCGTCGTGAAGTCATAGAGGTTCTTGCCGCCCATGCCGACCACGAACTGCGCGATGCCGGTCGTGGACGGGGTGGCGTTGTCGTCCTGCTGGTTGAACCGTTCGTAGTTGTGATCGTGGCCGTTCAGCACGACGTCGGCGCCGTGGCTGAGCAGCGTGTCCCAGAACGGCTCGATGTCCGTGTGGTTGCCATGGCGGCTCGAGCTGTACCTCGGGTGATGCCAGTACGCGAGCGTGCACGGCTTCGTCGACGCCTTCAGGTCGGCGTCGAGCCACTGCAGTTGCGGCGAGCCGGCCGTGTGATCCTGGTTCGAGTCGAGCGACACGATGTGCCAGCTCTGCAGATCGTAGCTGTAGTACCCCCGCCGCGCCTCGGGATGCTGATCGAACCAGTCGTAGTAGTCGTAATAGCTCTTCGGGTCGACCCGGTACTCGACGTTCCCCGACGTGGGACGGGTAATTCGGTTGAACGATCCCCAGGCGGGGTCATAGCACTCCACGAACTCGGCGGCCGCGCCGTTTTCGTAGACGTTGTCCCCGACCGTGAAGACGACCGCGTCGGGATGCTCCTGCAGTACGGCGCGCACGAGGTCGCCGGTCGCTTTCGCATTCACGATGCCGGGACAGACCGCGATGTCGCCCGCGCCGATGAACAGCGCGTCGCCGGGACCAACCGTCAACTTCGGTACGCTCACTTCCGTCGACGGGGCGGGGGCGACGGACGCACAGGCAGCGAAGACGAAGAGCGCGGCGATTGCGATGAGGTTTCTCATACCGGAGGAGTGCCGGCTGGATGGATTTCCCTACCCACCAAACGACTCAGTTGCGCGCGATCCGGAACAGCTTCCCCGTCTTCGGGAACGCCTTCGGCGCTCCTCCCGCCGTCACGAACGCGCCGAAGTCGAGCACGTAGATCGCGCCATCGGGACCGATGCGCACGTCGACCGGACGCTCGAAGCCGTTGCGCAGATCGAGTGTCGATGCGGGCGCCGCGTCGCCGTCGTTACGGTTACGCAGATACGGTGTGATGGCGCCGGTACGCGGGTCGATGCGCTCGACCTGGTATCCCGCGCGCTCACTATCCGGCGCGGTCATCGGTTTGAAGTCGCCCATCTCGGCGACGAGCACTCCCCCGTCCGGCGCAACCGCGATCGCGCAGATCGCGGCGTGCGGCTCGGTTGCAGCGACAAGGTTCGCGCGATCGGGCACGGTCAATCCGCTGGCGGCATGATCGATCACGCGCGGGTTCGGAAACGGGGTCAGGCTCGCGCTGTGATCGGGCCAGCCGTACCACGCGCCCTGTCGCACGCGCAGCACGCTGTCCGTGTCGCTCGCGATTGGGCGCGTGCTGCGCACGTCCGCGCCCTGATTGCCGACGAGCAGCGTGCCGTCGCGCTCCATCGCCAGCGCCACCGGATTGCGGAAACCCCACGCCACGAGCTCCGGCGACGAATTGCCCACGCGCAGCCGATAGATCGCGCTCGTACACATCGCCTCGCCGCGCACTTCGGTCGCATCGGATCGTCCCAATGGTTGATACGCGCCGGTCTTGCCTTTCGGATCGCCGAACGTCTGTCCCGTCAGTTTGAGATCGCGACACGGGATGTCGTGCGCTTCGGGATGTTTCGCCAGCCACTTCTGATTCACCGGATCGCCACTCGCGACGACGCCCGCGTTCGTCGCGCTACCAACGCCGAAGTAGAGCGTCCCTTCCCGATCGAAGAGCAGATGATTCACGTCGTGATCGCCCGTCACGGGAACCGCGCGCACGATCGCTTCGACCGTGCCGCCCGAGGGACGCACGCGGCTGATCGAGAACGTGCCGCCCTTCTGTTCGTGCGAGAAGTAGAGCCAGCCGTCGTGGAATGTCAGGCCAATCGCGGTGTCGCCGTTCGGCGCGTCGGGACCATCGAGCCGCACGCGCGCGATCGCGCCGTCCGTGCTCACACGCACGATCTTCGGCTTCAGCATCGGCGCCGGCACCGTGTGCGATTCGAGGATGTAGATGTTCCCGGCCGCATCCCACGTGAACGCGCTCGGAAAGTTGAGACCGTTGACGACGCGCACCGCGCGATAACCGTCGGGGACGATGATGTCGTCGACCGGCACCTGCTTCGCGGAATACCGCCCGGCCTGATCGGCGGCCTGCCACGCCAGCTGACCGAGCGTCGAACAACCATTCAGGAACAGCGCAACCACGACGAGCATCACGAAGTGTTTCATCGGGAATCTCCTTTCGACGCATGCCAGGAAAGCGTGAAGGCGAGCGAGCGGCCTTCGGCGGGATAGAAGAACGGGACGTCTATCAACGCGAACCCAAGAGGCGCGTAGTCGCGATCGAAAAGATTGCGCGCGTCGAGCGCCGCGGTGAATGCGCCGATCGCACGCGCGACGCGAACATCGACGACCGTCGCGTCGTCGAGCGGAAACTGATTCGCATCATCGAGAAAGCGCGACGCGGAGTGCTCGATCTCGACATGCACGTCGAGCGCGGTGCGAAGGTCGATACCGAGGCGGGCGACGTGCTCGGCGATGTTCTTCAGTTGATTGCCGCGGTGCTCCCCTTCCAGCGGTTGCACCCGAGTCCATGCATACGTGAGCCGCGCGGCCAATGGTCCCGAGGGGTGTGCGAGGAGCATCGTTTCGATGCCGCGATGACGGCTGCGTCCGATGTTCGCGTAGCGGAACGTGTTCGCGTCGAAGTCGATCTCGTCATCGACGTTCGTCAGGTAGCCGACCGCTTCCCACACGAACGCACTCCCGCCGCCGCGCAGGCCGAGCTCGATGTTCTTCGAGCGCTGCGAAACGAGCTCGGGATTCGAGATCGTGAACTCGCCTGCGATCTCGCGAAGATCGAATCGCTGATCGAGCGTCGGCGCTTTGAACGCGCGCGAGAGCTGCACGTACGCCGTCGCCGCGCCGAGATCGAGTGATGCGCCGATGCGCGGAGAGAAGGCGCGATCGCGTGCGTCGTGGCCTGCGAATTCGTCGGCGATCGCATCCCATCGCGCGCCGGCAGCAAAGCGCAGCGTCGACGTTGCGGTCCAGTCGCCAGAGACAAATGCCGCTGCGCGACGACGCGAGCCGCTGCCCTGTGCGTCCGCGTATGCGCTGTCGATCGACTCGTACGTCGCGTCCGCACCCGAGGCGATGCGACCGGTGCGAATCGTGAACGTCTTCGTCGCCGCGGCGCCGTACGCGCGCGTGTCGACATCGCGTCGCGCGCGATCGCCGAAGCCGGGCGCGAGCAGCAGCGTGCGCACCTGTTCGCTGTCGCGATCCTGCACGTGCGCAAGCACGTCGAACGTCTCGCCGCGATAGACAAACGCTCCGCGCATGCGGAGGCTGTCTTCATGATCGAAGCGATACAGCTCCTCCGCGCCGAGCGGTCCCGGATCCTCGCGGTCGCGTTGCGAGGCATCGAGCGTGAGTCGCATGTGACCGCGCTTCCACGCGCCGCGCGCGAAGCGTTCCTCATACGCGGAGTGCTCGCGGAATCCATCCGACTGAACAACATGCGCGCCGATCTCGAACGCATCGCTCGCATACGCTGCGTTCCACCGCAGCAATCCGAAACTGCCGGCGGACATCGCCGCGTGCGAAGTCTCGCGACGGAACACCTGCACGACGCCACCGAGCGCCGTGTCGCCAAAGAGCGACGAGCCGGCGCCGCGCAAGATCTCGATGCGATCGATCGACTCGATCGGCACCGAACGCCAGTCCGCGAGTCCCGACTCCGCATCGCCCACGGGCACGCCGTCGATGCGCAACTGCAGATACTCGACCTCGCCCGCGCCGAAGAATCCGCGGCTGGCGATCATCGGCGGCGCGCCGGGGTTCACCGAGATGAGCTGCAAGCCCGGCACGAGAGTCAAGGCATCGCCGAGGTTTGTCGCGGGAAGGCGCTGCAAATCGTCGTGATGGAGGACGGTGACAGCGGCCGTGCTTTCGTCGAGCGTTTGCTCCAGTCGCTCCGCCGTGACGATAATCGTCTCGTCCAGAAGGAGCAGGAGTGCGGCGAAGGCGAGCACGGCGGGCGATGTTTGCAACTCGCGCACCCGCGCGTTGCCGGGAGTTGTCGGTTGTCGGTTCTCGGATGTCTGTCGGTTCTCGCGCTGAATTACAGACAACGGACAACTGACAACCGAGAACCGAGCGCGCGCACCAGCGCGTTGCCGGGAGTTGTCGGTTCTCGGTTCTCGGTTGTCTGTGACTCGGCGCGAGAACCCACAGACAACCGACAACCGATAACTGAGAACCGTCAATGCACCCACGCGTTGCCGGGAGTTTGTCGGTTGGTCGGTTCTCGGTTGTCTGTCGGTTCTAGCGCTGAATTACAGACAACGGACAACCGACAACCGAGAACCGAGCGCGCGCACGGCGCGCTGCTCGCATTAGGATGTCACCGTGATGAAAAGCTGCCCCGAACATCGCCACGAGCACCGGCAGTTGCCGTGCCCGTGGCCCGACTGTCCGAACAACGAAGGCGCGCCCGATTTGCTGGAAGTCCCGCGACACACCGGCGCCGGCCAGATGACGCAGGCGGAAGGCCACTTCGACGCTCCACCGCGCCCGCGCGAGTTCGAGCGCAAGGCCTGGACCTGCGACAAATGCGAAGCGACCGGCTGGGCGTGGGTGGAAAAAGGGGCGGAACCACGCCTGGATCGCTGCCCGCATCGGCGCCCGGGCACGGTCAAACCACTGGCGCGGTCGTGAGCTGGTGGTCGGTTCCCGGACAACCGAGAACCGACAACCGACCACGCGCCGCAGGCACTACACCTCGGCCCACCGCCGCAAAAGGTTGTGATACACGCCCGTCAACTGCAGCGCGGCTGGATGTTCGTGCAACTGCTGGATCGCGAGATCGAGATCGAACAGCAGCGTTCGCTGTCCGTCGTCGCGCACCATGCTCTGGATCCAGAAGAACGACGCCAGACGCGCACCGCGCGTCACGGGGCGCACGTGATGAAGACTCGTCGCGGGATACAGCACCATCGAGCCCGCGGCGAGCTTCACGGATTGCACGCCGTACGTGTCCTCGACGACCAGCTCTCCGCCGTCGTATTCATTCGGCTCGCTCAAAAACAGAGTCGCCGATACATCGGTGCGAATCTGATTCGAGGTACCGGGCACGCGGCGTACCGCATTGTCGACGTGCGAGCCGAAGTTCTGTCCGCCGGCGTAGCGATTGAACAGCGGCGGAAAGACGTGCAGCGGCAACGCAGCCGAACGAAACAAAGGACTGCGCGCGAGCGCGTTGACGATCATCTGTCCCAGCTCGCGCGCGGCCGGATGCTGCTCCGGCAGCTGCTCGTTGTCTTTCGCTCGTGCGGATTGATGGCCGGCGGTGACCCGGCCATCAACCCACTCCGCAGCGTCGAGCATCTCGCGAGCCCGACCCACTTCTTCTGCAGAAAGTACCTGCGGCACCTGCAGCAGCATTAGAAACCCAGCTCCGCAGTCAACATCAACGAGCGGCCCGCCCCTGGGATGTAGTGTCCACCGCCGACGCGGTCGACGTACTCTTCATTCATGAGATTGTTCGCGTTGAGGCGCAGCGTGAGACTGCTCGTCACGTCATACGCCGCCATCGCACCAGCCAGCCAGTAGCTCGGAACTTCGGCCGTATTCGTCGCATTGCGGAACACGGAATCCATGTACTGCACGCCACCGCCGACGCTGATCTTGTTGATGCGGTAGTCCGTCCAGACGTTGAACGAATTCTCCGGCGTGAACGCGAGCTGCGTTCCCTGCTCCAGCGGATTGTTCGAGCGCGAGAACTCGCTCTTCAGGTGCGAATAGCCGGCGAGCACGCTCCAGCGATCGGTGAGCTGTCCGTTGACGCCGATCTCGACGCCGTCGACCTGCTGCTCACCCGAGAGCACGAACGGCTCGGTCGTTGCGCTGCGCGTGCGCGCATTCGTTTTCGTCGTGCGGAACAGCGCGCCGGTGATGATCGCGCGACCGCCGCCGAGCTCCACCTTCGCGCCCACTTCGAGGTTCTCGGTCTTCTCGGGATCGAGATTGATGCTGTTCACCGAGGTCGGTGCGTCGCTCAGCGCGGCGCCGACCGTGCCGGCGTCGACCGACGGATTGAACGACGTACCGAAGCTCGCGTAGACGCTGGCGTTCGCCCGCGGTTTGTACACCGCGCCCGCGCTCCAGCTGAGCATCTCGTCCTGACGGGCGAGGTTGGTGACGACGCCATTCGTGCGATTGAGCAGCTCGTAATCGACGTCGACACTGTCGAAGCGCGCGCCGCCGGTGAGCTCCCACTTCGGGCTGAGCTGAATCGTGTCGAACGCGTAGAGCGCAACGAGATCGAGATTCGTTTCGGAAGGATTGCCGAGGTTGGCGGGCATCGGGCCGAACGGATCCTGATCGGGATCGGGGTTGTTGATGTCCGTCTGCGGCTGGTTCGTCGTCTGCGCCGCGTTGTAGCTCTTCGTTCCTTCGCGTCCGATCTCGAGTCCGATCGCGAGATCGTGACGCATGCCGCCGGCGGTGACGGAGCCGTTGAGCGAGGTCTGATTCGCGAGCTGCGACAGCTCCATCGTGCGGCGCTGCAGCTGGCGGTTGGGCGGACGCGGCGCGGTGATCGCGGAGTCGCGGTCATTGCTGCCCCAGCGCGAGAGATTGCGCAGCACCCAGCCCGAATTCAGATCGCGCTCGAAGAGTGCGTTCGCGAGATCGCTCTGGATGTCTTCGTAGTCGTAGTTTTCGAGACCGTAGAAATTGCTCTGGTCGATCTCGGGATTCGCGCCGAACGCAGCCCACGGCAGACCGTAGTCGGGCACGTTGTCCTGCGTCACGTGCTGATAGGAAAGCGTGAAGCGCGTCGGCTTGCCGATGCCGAACGCGAGCGACGGCGCGACGCCCCACGTGCTGTTGTGCACGACGTCGCGACCTGCGACGTCGGACGCGCCGAACATCGCGTTGATGCGGAACGCGGAGTCGGCAAACGCGGTGATCGGCATGTTTGCGTCGACGGTCGAGCGCGAGTAGCTGTCGGTGCCCGCGGCGCCGGAGACGCGCGTGAATGCATTCGCCTTCGGCGTCTTCGAGACGAGGTTGATCGAGCCGCCGGTCGAGCCGCGACCGGAGACGGCGGACGACGGTCCCTTCACCACTTCGACCTGCTCGAGGTTGAACGCATCGCGCGAGTACGCACCGATGTCGCGCACGCCATCGACGGTGATGTCGTTGCCCGAGCTGAAGCCGCGCATGCTGAACGTGTCGCCGGGAAGTCCGCCGCCACCCTCACCTGCCTGGAACGTGATGCCGGGCGTGTTGCGCAGGACGTCGCGCAGCGTCGTCGCGCCCTGCGCCAGGAAGACTTCATCGGGGATGACGGTCACGGTGCGCGGCGTGTCGAGCACCGGCTGCGTGAATTTCGGCGAGGAGACCGCCGGCGCCTTCGATACGACGTCGATCGACTCCGCCAGCTCCTGCATCGTGATGGTCGCGACGCGGCGGCTGTCGAAGCGATAGTCGATGCCGGTATTGGAAAGGAGCCGCTCCAGTGCCTGATCGCTCGTCATGGTGCCGGTGACACCGCCCGATCCGATGCGACTCAGCAAATCCGATGGGAACGAATACCGCACATCGACGCCTGCGGCGGCTTCGTAAGCGCGCAACACTTCATCGAGCGTTCCCGCTGCGATGTCGAAGCGCTTCATCGGCAGTTCCACGACCTGGCCACTCGCCGGCGGCAGTTTCGCGGCTGCTGCTTCATCCGCGACGGCCACGCGCGTTCCGAATGCGGAGTACGCGACGAGCGCACCCACGGCCATGTTCTTTCTGATTTGTTTCGAACGACGTCCACTCATAGTTAAACCTCCTCGACCAATTCCGAGTTTTTGTTGTTGGGTTGCGTTTCCGGGAGCTTGCGCAGCCAGCGGCGCAGGCGGCTCAGCGCCAGGGCAATGCCGGTCCACACGAGGACCACGGCAGCCGCGGATGCGATCGCCGCGACGATCTGTCCGATGATGCCGCCGGCCTCGCCGGTGTGAATGAAGCGCAGCCATCCGCGCGCTTTCTGTCCGGAGCTCTGCGCGGCGTATGTTTTGTGCTCGACGATTTTTCCGCTGCGCGGATCGAGCAGGATCTGCGAGCGTTTGTCGGGACGCGCGCCGTTGCCTTCATCGACGGCGAACGTCACGGGACCTTTCATCGAGAGAGGCAGCCGTCCGCTGACGCTCTGCCACTTCGGCGCGACGCTCGTCGCATTGGTGATCGCGGCGGTCCAGAGGCGGTCGAGCTGTCCGTCGTTGCCACCGCGGGCTTCGCGATTTCCACCGCCGCGCCGCGGACCGCCTTCGCGCTGCTGCTCGTTTTGAGCGGGCGGCTTCGGCGGCTCGTCGCCGAACGCGCGATAGACGAGCGCGCTCGCCCACGGATAGGAGATGACCATGCCGGAGAAGACGATCAGGACCAGCGGGACGAACGACCAGACGCCGAGGACGTTGTGCCAGTTGTAGTCACGGGCGCGGGCTTTCAGACCGCCGCGGAACAGCGACGCGTTGCGGAACGAAGAGCGCGTCTTGCGCTTCGGAATCCAGATGTACAGACCGCTGAAGACGATGAAGAGGAAGATCGTGTTGGAGACGCCGACGATCTGTTTGCCGGCCTTGCGGCTCTCCCCGTGCATCCCCAGCCAGCGGTGCAGGTCTTCATTGACGTGGAAGAAGGCGCGGACGCCTTTCGCGCCTTCGCTCGTCGCGCCGGTGTAGCGGTTGACGAAGAGCGTGCGCTCGCGTCCGAGTGCGACGGTGACCGGCGCGAGCCGATCGGAGCGCAGCGTGACGTTCGACGGCTTCGCGCCGGCCGGCGAGTTCGCAACCGCCGCAGCCACGATCGCCGAAATCGCCATCGACGGCTTCCGCGCATCCGCCTCGGACGCCCGAAGATCCTTCTCCGCGAAGGCAACGATCTGCCGCTCGAACGCGAGCAGGACGCCGGTGAGAGACATCGTGAGAATCACCAGTCCGGCGGCAATGCCGGCGATCAGGTGGGTCCAGAAAAAGATTTTGCGCAGTGGCAATTCGCGTCCTCGCTCGAGTGCAATTGAGACTCAGTCTCAGCTGATGAGCGACAACGTAATCGTCTCAACCAGTCTCGTCAAGTGCCGAAGGCATCCTGCGCGTCAGCGCGGGATCTGGTTGGGCGGGCGCCTTTTACTCTTGCCAGCTCTCTCCAGGCGCTAAAAACTCGAATCTCACGCCTTTCGCGCGCGTCAATTCTTCGCGCAGAACACGCAGCGGCTCATCCTGCCCATCGTCCCCGAGATGGAACGTGTAGTAGTGCATCGGAATCGACACCGCTGCTTCGAGAGTCTGCGCCGCGCGCACCGTTTCCTGCGGCGAAACGTGGACGGTGTGCATGAACCATTCGGGCCGGAACGCACCGATCGGCAGCATCGCGATGCGCATCGGTCCGTAACGCTCACGAATCTTCGCGAAGTGCGGCCCCCACCCTGTATCGCCCGCAAAATAGATCGCGCCGTGCGGCGTCTCGATCACGAATCCGCACCAGAGCGTCGCATCGCGATCGAACATGCCGCGCGACGAGAAATGCTGCGCCGGCACCGCGCTCACGCGCACGCCCTCCCCGATTTCCGCGGCCTGCCACCAGTCGAGATCGGTCGCACCTTTCACGAACGCCGCGTTGCCGAGTCCCGCGTAAATGCGCGGAGCCTGTTTCGCATGAGCAGGCTCGCGTTGCAAACGCTCCAGCGTCGGCGCGTCCATGTGGTCGTAGTGATTGTGGCTGATCAGCACGACGTCGATCGACGGTAGATCCTCGAACCGAATCCCGGGCGCGTGATGCCGCTTCGGTCCCGTGAACGCAACCGGCGAGCACCGCTCCGACCAGATCGGATCCGTCAGAATATTCAGCCCCTCGGTCTGAATCAGAAACGTCGAGTGATTGACCCACGTCACGCGCACTTCGCCGCCGTTCACGCGCTGCGGCGGAGGTGGCGCAAGCGCGATCTCGCGCCACTCGTCCCACGGACCTTCATCGCGCGACGTGATCCATTTCAGGAAATCGGTGCCGTCCGCATGCGACGTCGGCGGGATGTTGTGAAAGCGCCGCCCGTCGAAATGATCCGACTTCGGACCGCGATAGCGCGGCGCGGAGAAGAACCATCCGAGGAAGGCACCGCCGCCGACGAGTGCGGCGATGGCGCCTGCGATTGAGAGAAGTATGCGTTTCATATTCGATTTGTTGCTGGTTGCTGGTTGCTGGTTCGTGGTCATTCAGCGCGAGGGCCAAGGCTCTCGCGAGGCCTCACCTTGAACCAGCAACCAGCAACGCCTTCTCAACGATTCACCGTGCTCATATCCGGATAGCGATCCCCGGCCGTGATCCCCTTCGGTGCAACCTCATCGATGCGACGTAGATCCTCGTCGCTGAGTTGCACATCGATCGCGCGCACGTTCTCTTCGAGGAACCGCACGCGCTTCGTTCCCGGGATCGGCACGATGTCCTTTCCGCGATGTAGAACCCACGCCAGCGCGAGTTGCGACGGTGTTACGCCCTTCTCGCGCGCGATCTCTTCGATCTTCGCCACGACGTCGAGGTTCTTGCGGAAGTTCTCTCCCTGCAAACGCGGCGAGCGGCGTCGATAGTCGCTCTCTTCGAGGTCGTCCATCGACTTGATCCTACCCGTGAGAAATCCCCGACCGAGCGGACTGTACGCAACGAATCCAATCCCCAGCTCGCGCACCGTCGGCAGAATCTCATCCTCGGGATCGCGGCTCCACAACGAGTACTCGGTCTGCAGCGCGCTGATCGGATGCGTCGCATGCGCGCGACGAATCGTCGCCGGCGCCGCTTCCGACAAACCGAGGTAGCGCACCTTGCCCGCGGTCACGAGCTCCGCCATCGCGCCGACCGTTTCTTCGATCGGCGTCTTCTGATCGACGCGATGTTGATAGTAAAGATCGATGACGTCGACGCCGAGGCGCCGCAGCGAGTCGTCGCACGACTTGTGGACGTAGTCAGGACGTCCATTGACGCCGAGAAACGCGCCGTCCTCGCCGCGCATGTTGCCGAACTTCGTGGCGATCACGACCTTGTCGCGACGATCGGCAATCGCTTTCCCGACGAGCTTCTCGTTCGTGAACGGCCCGTACATGTCGGCGGTATCGAGGAACGTCACGCCGAGCTCGAGCGCGCGATGAATCGTCGCAATCGCCTCGGCCTCGTTCGACGAGCCGTAGAACTCCGACATGCCCATGCAGCCGAGGCCCATGGCGGAGACGGTGAGACCCTGCGTGCCGAGTTTGCGTTTTTCCATGAAGGAACCGTATAACGAAATTCGTGCCCGCGATGAGAATGCCGGCGTTTTTCTTCGGCCACGGCAATCCGATGAATGCCATCCAGCCCAACCGCTGGACCGAAGCGTGGCGCGCGATCGGCGCGTCGATGCCGAAGCCGCGC
>DASYLL010000143.1:0-16386 GCA_036009605.1 Thermoanaerobaculia bacterium
CGCGCATGCATCCGATGCGTTGCAGTTCCACGGATTCGCGCTCTTGCGAGGCGCTGTGCAGGAAGGCTCGATCAACGACGCACCGCTCGACGAAGACTCGCTCTCCGCGCAGATCCAGGTCGGCATCGACTGGCGTCCGTCGCCCAGCTACGGCGGACAGATTCATCTGCTCGCGCGCAATGAAAGCGACGGCTCGCATCGCGGACGTCTCGGCATCGTGCAGGCGTATCTCGATCAGACGTTCGTGCGCGGCGATCATCGTCTGCGACTGACGGAAGGCGCGTTTTTCCTGCCGACGTCGCGCGAGAACGTCGACGCGCTTTGGGAATCGCCGTACACGATCACGTCATCGGCACTCAACAGCTGGTTTGGCGAGGAGCTCCGTCCGATCGGCATCGATGCCGCGTACACGCTGCGTCGCCAGTGGACCGCGGGGGTCACGGTTTTCCGCGGCAACGACACGCTCGGCTCGTTTCCCGCCGAGCGCGGCTGGTCGCTCCGCGATCACTGGGCTCTCCTCGGCGAGCATCTTCCCGTCGACGAGGAGTACTTCACCTCCGTCTCCGCCGAAAACGACGGCCGCCTCGGCTGGTCCGCACGCGCCCGCTGGAACAACGACCGAGCTTCCGTTCAATACACGCATCTCGACAATCGCGCCGACGCGCTCCCCTACGGCCATCTCTTCAACTGGGACACGCGCTTCGACATCCTCGGCGGCGAGATCACGATCGGCGACTGGATCGTCGCATCCGAGTACGGCTGGGGCGCCACCGACATCATCGAAGAAGGCGAGCGCTACTCGGACAGCATCGCCGCGGGCTACGTTCTCGTGTCACGAAGACTCGCGAATGGACGCGTTTCGTTGCGCGGCGATACGTTCGCGCTCGATGGCGATGTTGGACACGCGCTCACCGCGGCGTACTTCTGGTCGCCGCGCGGAAAGTTGCGGACAGGCATCGAAGCGATCGTTTCAGGCGACGACAAACGCGCGTCGCTCGAGATGCGCTATCACTTCTGACGCGTCACTTCCGAATCCGCGACGCCACCCATTCCGCCTCGCGCTTGCTGCGAATGTTCTTCGCGGCTTTCACGCGCCCCTGCTTCGTGTAAATGTCGACGCGGTAGTACGGCCGCGCGCCGCTCGCATCGGCGGTGATCACGGCGCGCGTGCTTTCGATGTCCGCGTACGGAATCACTTTCCTGCTGCTCGTGAGCAGGCGACGGCTCACCGTCACGTCGTGATGGCCGAGGAGAATCGTGCGCGTTTCGAAGAAGAGATTGAGCGTCGAGAAGAGAATCGGAATGGCGATGAGACCGAGGATGATCGGAACCACAGTTGGGACGCCGACGAACGTCATGAATCCGATCGCACCGAGCCACGCGAGCAGAAACATCAGCGAACTGAACGCGCGCTGCGGCGCATTGAAGCGGCGGAAGTGCAGCTCGCGTCCTTCGGGCGTCTGGCGTTCGACGAAGCACTTCGGTTGCAATGGTGCATTGAGCGGCTCAGGCGCGCCGTGCGGCCGGAAGTCGGTGAACGCACTTTGCTGCACCGGTACGTCGAAGGTCGCGAAGTAATCGATGCCCGGCACGTCCGCGTCGACATTCAGGCGCCAGAAAATGGTCTTCGAGGATGGCGGCGCGTCGGGAGGAACGGGAATCTCGATCGGGATGATCGCGCCCTCGGCACTGCGCCGCACCATCGACGGCGCGAGCTCGCGCTCTTCATGACAGACCAGCGTTTCGTGCGTCGACTTTCCGCGACGCACGCGCTCGAGCGCGAGCAGACGGATCATGATGCCCGACACGGACGTCAATAGATGCGGGACCTCCACGGTTCCGCGCAACGTGCCGCCGATCGGCACCGGCGTGGCGTCGAGCGTCAGCGTCGATCGCTTGAAACGCATCGTCCGCAACGTGAGTCGCAACGCGGCGAGCAGCAACCCGACGCCGATGAGCGGAAACAACACGCCGAGCCATGCGATCGTGTTTCCTCTCGACGTCTCACGCGGAATGACGAACAGGACGGGCGTCGACATCGCGCACCACAGGAGCGCGAAGCCCCATAGCAGCAGCGTTCCCGCGGGCGATTGATCGGGGATGCGATTACTCATCGCGCACATTGTGCGCGCACGCGGGCCTGCAGCGCCGCAACGATTGTGCAGGACGCGAAGTCGACGAGAGAGTAACGTCGAGGGAAGGATCGTCGACACGCGGATCGAGTGAATCGTCGTACATCGGATGCACGACCGGCGCGGTGCCATTGGCGATCGCGGTACGCAGCTCGCGCAGCGTTTGCAGATTCGCGTCGACCTCGAGCGCATCGAGCGCGAGTGTCAGACGGAGGATGGACGGCGTGTCGTCCTCCTTCGCGCGCGACAGGTGCAGGAGGTGAAACAGCGCTCGCGCAACGCCGAACGTCGCCAACTGTTGCGTCCCGATGTTCTGCGCGTCGTACCACGCGACCACATTCTCGAGCGCCAGCGGCTCGATCACCGGTCCCTCCCCGCGCGCCGAGGCAACCCATGCGTTCTCGAACACACGCGCGTCGAGCATCCGCTCGATCCACTCCTCGCCGATCGAGCACGTCATCACGCCGCCGAACGATCCCGGCACGGCAATGTTGAAGAGGAGAAATGCATCGTGCAGGAACAACTCAGCGAAGGAGAGAAAGTCACGCGGATCCGCACGCTCGCGCTCATCGACAATCTGCATCGTGAATGCATCACGCGCTTCCCATTCGGCACGCACGCGTAGGACGCCCCATCCGTTGCGTACAAGCGCTCGCGCAACACGACCTGCGCAGCCGACCACACCGCGGCATCAACGACTGTCGCGATGGCGCCCGGATTCGCCGAAAACCGCCCGCCGCCCGTGATCTGTACGTCGACGTCCGCATGACCCATGATCGTGATCTCCGCGATCAGCATCGCGCGCGTCCTCGGCCGCGTTTCAAATCTTTACAGCGCGTACCGCCACGCGGTCGCTACCCCTCGGGCGCCCGATCTCGACGCGGAGTTCGATCTACTTTCGGTAGAAGTCCTCGGCGGGTTGGGGGGATCCGAGGTAACCGCAACGGAGAACGGAATTGAGAATTGGGAATTGAGAATTGAGAATGGGGCTCCCGGCAATTCTCAATTCCCAATTCTCAATTCTCAATTCCGTCCCCCCGATGATGGCCCGCTACAAGGTCTTCTCCTCCGGATAGCACCACCCCCACAACTCCGTCGGCTCGTACGAGCGCATCACCGGATGCCCGCTCGTGTGAAAGTGCTTCGTCGCGTGCTGATTCGGCGACGAATCGCAGCAGCGCACGCGGCCGCAGGTCATGCAGGCGCGGAGGTGGACCCACGTCTCGCCGCGCTGCACACACTCTTCGCAGCCGGTCGCGGTGCTGGTGATCTCGGCGCGGACGGAGCGTGCGTGCTCGCACGCGGCGCGTTGTTCGGGCGTGAGCGTGATGCTGCGAATCGGAGGCTCTTCCGTGGAAGGAGACGCGGACGTCGCGGCGTTGGAGAGCAGCCGCGCAGCGGCGGCGAACGATTGCGCGCTCGCGCGTGCAGTGAGGCGGTCACCGGACTGCAGCACGAACTCCGCGGGCGGCGGCGCGATCACTTCGCTGCCGCGTTGCACGGAAACGACGCGCACGTTCGCGCGGGTCGCGAGATCTCCGATCGTGATCTGCGTCGTCGCGGTGCCGCGTCGCACGGTGAACGTCCGCGTGTCGAAGCATGCTTCGCCGAGGTCTTCGCAGACGACGAGAGGGACTTCGGGGATGCCGGCGCGCAGCGCAGCGTAACCGCCGCTGCGCACGGTCTCGACGTGCGCGTCGATCTCGCCGGGCGTCACCTGATACGCGTCAAGCACGTGCGTGAAGAGCTGCACGCCGATCTCGATCTCGTCGACGAGCACATCGTCCGCGCCTTCGGCGATCAGCGGATCGACTTCACTCTCCGCCTGCGTGCGCACGACGACATGCAGCGTCGGATTGATACCGCGCGCGACCGCGATGACGCGTCGCGCCATGTCCGCGGTGTCGTCGGGGATGACGAGCATCTTCGCGTTTTCGATCGCGGCGGCAACGAGGAGGAAGCGCTTGCTGTAATCCCCCAGCATCACCCGCAACCCCTCGACCTGCGCCTCGGTCGCCCCGGTCGGGCTCAGCGTCACGATGATGAACGGCACGCCGGAATCGCGCAGCACACGGGTGAGATAACGCGCCGCGGATCCGTAGCCGGCGACGATGACGTGATTCTCGAGCGTGACCTGTTCGATCTGCGGTTCGGCGGCGCGCGTCGCCGCGGCGATGGTCCGCGCGCTCTTGTGTTCCTCGACCGCGCGTCCGGCCTTCGCGAGCAGCGGCGTCAGCGCCATGAGCAGCACGGTCGCGGCGATGAAGATCTGGCCGCCGCCATCGGATACGCCCGCGGGAAACAAACCGGCGGCGCGGCCAACGCGTTCGAGCACGAATGAGAACTCGCCGATCTGCGCGAGCAGAAACGCGCTCGCCGCGATGATCGGTCCGGGATAGTTGAGCAGCTTTGCAGCAACGCCGGTCACGAGAACTTTCACGATCACGACCGCGATCACGACGCCGAGGATCAGCAGCGGCTGGCTGGCGACGAAACGCACGTCGAGCAACATGCCGACGGAGATGAAGAACACCGCGCTGAACAGAATCTGCAGCGGCAGAATCTCGGCGAATGCGTGATGACTGAAGCGACTCTCGCTCATCACGAGGCCCGCGAGAAACGCACCGAGCGAAAGACTCACGCCGGCGAGGCTGGTGAGCCATGCGGTGCCGAGGCAGATGGCGATGATGGTGAGGAGAAAGATCTCCGGCGAACAGGTGCGCGCGACGCGTTCGAGCACGGGCGGCATCACGCGGCGCGCGACGATCACCACGAGCACGACGATGACCGCGGCGGTTCCGAGTCCCTTCACGATCCCGAGCGTCGAGCCTGCGCCGCCGGCGAGCATCGGCACGATCAGCACGAGACCGACGATGGCGAGATCCTGAAAGATGAGGATGCCGAGGGCGAGCTGCCCTTTCGGCGTCGTGATCTCGTTCTGATCGCCGAGAACTTTCAGCACGAGTGCGGTACTCGACAACGCGACGAGCGCGCCGGTGTAGACGCCGACTCGCCAATCGACGTGCATCAACATCAGCAAGCCTGCGACTGCCGCGATCGTGAGCAGCAGTTGCAATCCGCCGCCGATGAAGATCGCGCGCTTGATGCGCCACAAGCGTTCGAGACTGAACTCGATGCCGAGCGTGAAGAGCAGCAGCACGATCCCGATCTCCGCCACCTGATCGATCAGCTCTGCGTCCTGCACGAGCCCAAGCGCGTGCGGCCCGATCAACACGCCGGCGAGCAGGAAGCCGACGATCGGCAGAATCTTCAGTCGATGACAGATGTAGGCGATGAGCGCGCTCGCGGCCACCATGGCCACGGTCTGCGGCAAAAATCCATGCATGGGCGGGATTGTCGCGCACTTCAGGCCAGGCCGTGATCGCGGGCGTAGCTCATCAGCGCGTACCGGCCGTCGATCTGCAACTTCTCGTAGATGCTGTGCAGGTGAAATTTCACCGTCCCTTCGGTGATCTCGAGCCGCAGCGCGATCTCTTTGTTGCGCAGCCCCGAGGCGACCATGCGCGTCACTTCGAGCTCGCGCGGCGTGAGCATCGCCGACGCGCCGGCCACGGCCTGTTCGCGTTGCAACACCAATCGCAGCGCGCCTGCGATCGCTTTGCCGTTCCAGCTTTGCTCGCCGTTCGCGACCTGCCGCACGCTCTGCACGAGCAGCCGCGGCGCGGACTCTTTCAATACGAGACCGCTCGCGCCGAGGCGGAAGGCTTCGAGCAGACGGGCATCGTCGAGCGATGCGGTGAGCAGCACGACTTTCGTCGGCAACTGCAGCTCGTGCATTTTTCGGAGCAGCTCGATGCCGTCGAGGCGCGGCATGCGGACGTCGAGCACGAGCACGTCCGGCTGATGCGTTTGTACTGCTTTCAGCGCCTGCTCTCCGTCAGCCGTGCGCGCCACGATCTCGCAGTCGGCTTCCGCGCGAAACAGCTGTTCGAGCCCGTCGAGAATGAACGGATGATCGTCTGCGACCACGATCCGGATCGTCATCGATTCGTCTCCGCATGAATCGGAATCGCGACTTCGATGATCGCGCCGCGCGGCGATGATTCGACGACGAGCGATCCTTTCAATGCGATCACGCGCTCCTTCAACGTTCGCGGTCCATCGCCCGTGCGCTGCAATGCATCGAGATCGTAGCGACCCGTGAACGGAAATCCGCGACCGTTGTCCGCGACGCTCACGTGAAGATGACCATCGCGTCCGGTGACTGAGATCTTCGCGCGAGTCGCACCGCCGTGTTTCGCCGCGTTCGCGAGCGATTCGTTCACGATGCGGCTCAGCTCATGCGCGAGTCGCGCCGGAACGTCATCATCCGCGCGCGTCTCGACGTCCACTTCCAGTCCCCACTCCAGCGCGTATCGCTCGTGCATCCGCTGCAGCTCGTCCGCGAGAATGTCGCGTCCTGCACGCGCGTCATGCGGACGCAGCTCGCGAACGATCGCACGCAGCTCGCGCTGATCGTGCTCGACGACCTGCTGCACGTGACTGAGCCGCTCGATCGCCGCCGGCTCGTGTGCGAACTGCGCGCGGATGGCTTGCAGTTGCAGACCGACGCCGCCGAGGGATTGAACGATGCCGTCGTGCAGCTCGCGCGAGATGCGCAGACGTTCTTCCGCGCTGGCTGTCTGTCGCACCTGCTGCACGAAAAAATATTGTTCGAGCGTTGCTAGCAGAAGGCGGCCGGCGATGTGCGCAAGCGCAAGATCGTCCGCGGTCGCCGCCTTCACGTTCGGAATGACGAAGTGCATCGTCAGCGATTGCGTTTCGAGCGATACGACGATCGAGGAATCGATCGCAAACCCGCATGTCATCCCGAGCGTAGCGAGGGACCTGGGTGGGCGGGGCGCCGTTGCACGTTGTTCGCGCCCCGCCCGCACCGGTCCCTCGCTACGCTCGGGATGACATGCCTCGGTTGTGGTGGAACGCGCAGGATCGAAAACGAGAATCGGCTCATCGATGCCGCGCACGAACGAACTCGTGTTGCGCGGGCCATCCGGCAATTCGAACGTACCCGGCGCAAGCCGCTGCAGACTGAAATCGCGGCCGGACCACGCGGCGATGTAAATCCACGGCTCTTCGCTCTCTTCCCACACCAGCAGCACGCGATTCGCGCTCACGACCGACGCCGCATGCGCGAGTCCGCCGCGCAACACGTCCTCGACGCCGCCGGCCAGCTCGCGCGGCCACGCGGCGAGCAACGCCATCTCGCCGCGCAGGCGCTGGTGATACATGCCGAGGTAGAAGAGCAGTGCGGCGATGACGGCGAGATAGGCTTCGCGAATGAGGACGCGGCTGATCTCGAACGTGGGATCGTCGAATGACGCAACGAGCGCCATCGCCGCGTAGATCGCCATCGCGGCGATGCCGGTTGCGAGAATGCCGCGACGCGAGAATCGCAGCGTCGCGCAGAAGAGCGAGAAGACGAAGTAGAGGAAGAACGGGCTGGCCGGACCTTCGGTCAGATAGACGAAGACCGAGAAGAGGACGAGATCGAGGGCGTGCGAGAAGAGTCGCCAGCGCGCCGACGGCACCGGCGAGCGCCAAGCGATGATCGCCGTGATCAGCGCGTACGCGGTGTAGATCACGAGCAGCGAGTAGGTCGCGCGCTGGAATCGCGCGGGTGTCGATGGCTCGAGGTAGATCGCGACCAGCGACGAGAACGCGAGCACGAACCGACCGGCCGCGATCAGGCGCTCGGCGCGCGCGTGCGGCGTGTAGTCGGGGCGGATCGCGGTGATCGGCGTCGAGGTCACGTCCAAAGCAAACTACTCGATGCGCCTCGCCGTTCCACCCTATCCAAAGTCGAGGTTGACCTGACCCCGCGACCGATGCGATCGCGCGGCGGTTTCTCCAGACTGGCGTCCATGAGCAGAAGGGCAACAGTACTGATTCTTCTTTCGTTGGTCGCGATCCTCGCAGTTTCGGGCTGCAGGTCGCGCAAGACCGTACCGCCGCCGGCAACCACGCCTCCGGTCATCACGGAAGCGCCAGCGCCGGAAACAGCGGTGCCGGTCCCATCGCCCGACACCGACTTCCCCGCGCCGCCGGCCGATCCGGACGTGCTCAGCGAAGACATCAACGAAGCGAATCGCGTCGCGCACGAGCGCGGCTGGATTCGCGACGCGTTCTTCGCATACGACGCGTCGACGCTCGATGCCGACGCGCAGGAAGCGCTGCAGCAGTCTGCAACGTGGCTGCGCGCGCATCCCGAGTACCGCGTTCGCGTCGAAGGTCACTGCGACGACCGCGGCACCGAGCAATACAACCTCGCCCTCGGCGATCGCCGCGCGGACACGGCCGCGTCGTATCTCGCCACGCTCGGCCTCGACCGCACCCGCATCGAGACCGTGAGCTACGGCGAGGAGCGTCCGTTCGAAGAAGGGGATTCCGAGGCGGATAGGGCGCAGAACCGCCGCGCGCACCTCGTGCTCGTCAAACGCTGATTCACAGAATGCTCTTCGCGAAGCGACCGCAGCGCGATGTGAAGAGCAGCGCGTACCGGCGGAGTTCGGCGCTCCGCCGGTGCGCGATCTTTTCTCAGGGACGGAGCCAGCGATGGACGCAGAAGCGATCGAGGCGGTGATGTCGCGCGTGCAGGCGATCGAGTCCGACATCGGCGGACTGCGACGCACGATCGACGCGGAGACGCTTGCCATGAGCGATCGCCAATACGTCGCTCGCTGCTTCGACCTGCTGCACATGGAGCTGGATGCGCTGCGGCAATACCTCAGCGGACTCGCGTCGCCATGAACTTCGTCCTCTGGCTGTTGATGACGATCCTCCCGACGGATCCGCCGAAGCAGCCGCCAATCGCGCTCGACTTCGATCGCGTCATCACGCTGCACGTCGAATACGACGAGACGTTTTTCGAGCAGCACGGCGACGGCGTTGAAGACGTCGTGCGCGAAGCGATCGCGATGCACAACATCGAATGGCGTCGCTATCGCCGCGAGTGGTTCATCCTCGGCGAGTTGACGTTTCGTCCATCAGGATCGGAGCTCGACGCGTCGTACATCCTCGCAAATTTTCTGCATCGCACCGTCGCGTTGCCGGATGCGATTCACATCAACATCGTCGGACGACAGCTCGAGGTCTACACGAGCGGCACGCACGCGATGGCGATCGGCGGACTCGCCTATCGCGGCTCCGACGCGCTGCTCATCAGCGCCGCGCCCGGCGTCACCGCGGAGCTGCTCGCCTATTACCTTTTTCACGAGCTCGGTCATTGCTGGGATGCGTACGACATCCCGTTCCAGGGCGGCGATTCGACGTACGGCAGCAAGACGCGCGTGACGTTCGTGATCGACGCAGGCAATGAAGAGATCATGGAGGATTCGTCAGGGCCGCTCTCGCGCCGTACGCGTGGACGTGCGCCGATGGTGATTCGCGAAAAACTCCTGCGTGCTCGTGCGGCGACGCGTGAGATTCCGGTGTATCCGCAGCTGCATGATTTGCTGCTGCACGAACCATCGCCGTCGAATCCCGCATATGTGCGAAAGAAGCGCGAAATTCTCGAAGCCGCCGGCGACGACGCACCAAAGATCGTGAGCGTTCTGCAGCGTTACGAGATCACGCGACGGCAACTGCGCGAAGACGCGGAAGTGCGACAGCAGATCGCGGAGCACTACTGGCGCGCGAACGATGCCATCTCCAATCGCGACTACGACGCCGCGGATGCAGAGTTGCAGGCGATCCGAACGATCGCGGTGGCGACTCCGGATGTGCATTTGTTGGTTGGGGCGGTCGAGCGGAAAGTTCGGAAACGACGGTGAACGTTTGGAGTGCGGTGGCCGCAGCCGCCGCTTTCGTATGTTCAGGCGCGGAACAAACATACAAAAGCGGCAGCTGCGGCGGCCCCACTCCAAACAGTTGTCATACTCTGCACCCATGAGCACCCGCATCTACCTCGCGCGTCACGGCGCGACGCAGCTCAGCGCCGAAGACCGCTTCGCAGGCGCGGTCGGCGTCGACCTCTCCGACGAGGGCCGCTGGCAGGCGGAGCGTCTCGGCGACCGGCTCGCGCGGGAAAGCGTGAACGCGATTTACGCGAGTCCGCTATCGCGCACGATGGAAACCGCGCGCATCCTCGGCGACAAGTGCGACATCGAGCCAACTCCGATGGATGCATTGCGCGAGATCAGTCACGGGCGGTGGGAAGGGCTCACGCGGCACGAGGTCGAAGCGCAGTTCCCGGACGAGTACGCGGCGTGGAACGAGGATCCGTTCACGTTCGCGCCGGAAGGGGGCGAGTCGGGCGTCGCGGTACTCGCGCGCGTGCTGCCGGTGATCCGCACGATCGCGATGCGGCATCGCGATCAGCGCGTGCTCGTCGTCTCGCACAAAGCCACGATCCGCATCCTCATCAGCAGTCTCCTCGGCTTCGATGCACGCGGCTACCGCGACCGTCTCGATCAGGCGCCGGCGTGTCTCAACGTCCTCGATTTCCGCGACGCGGTACACGCGCGATTGATGCTGTTCAACGACACGTCGCACTACTCGCAGCACCCGCGCAATCCGACGCACAGCCTCTCGAAATGGTGGGATGAATGAGCGTGCTCACCCTGCGCGCACTCAACCGGGCCGCGCTCGCGCGACAGATGCTGCTCGAGCGCGAGAAGGTCTCGCCGCTCGTCGCCATCGAGCGCATCGCGGGGATGCAGGCGCAGGTGCCGAAGCCGCCATTCATCGGCCTCTGGTCGCGCGTCGCGAACTTCGATCGCGAGGATCTGCGCAAGCTGATCGCGCAGCGCAAAGTCATCCGCGCGACGATGATGCGCGGCACGCTGCACCTGCTGTCGACGAAGGATTTTCTCGCATGGCGCAAAGCGCTGCAGCCGGTGCTCGATGAAGGACGTCACAGCATCACCAAAGACGCGATGACGATCGACGTCGAGGGTCTCGCCGCAAAAGCGAGAACATTTTTCGACAAGGAGCCACGGCCATTCGAGGCGCTGCGCGAACATCTCGCCGAGCTCTTTCCCGATACGAATGCGCGACTGATGGCCTATGCGGTGCGCATGCATCTGCCACTGGTAATGGTGCCGGACGATTCGACATGGAGCTGGCCGAGCGATTCTGCATTCGCGGTCGCGGAAACCTATCTCGGCAAGTCGCTCGGCAAATCATCCTCGGCGAACGAACTCGTGCTGCACTATCTCGCGGCGTTCGGTCCCGCAACTCCCGCTGATTTTCAATCATGGTCCGGACTCAAAGGCGCACGTGCTCTCTTCGACGAGCTGCGACCGAAGCTCGTGACGTATCGCGATGATCGCAAGCGCGAATTGTTCGATGTTCGCGGCGCGCCGCTTCCCGATGAAGACACGCCCGCGCCGGTCCGCCTCCTCCCCGACTACGACAGCGCGCGACTCGGCTGGGCCGATCGCAAACGGATCATCGCGGATGAACATCTGCCTCTCGTCGCAACGAAAAACCTGCGCGTACCGGCGACGTTTCTCGTCGATGGATACGTCGCGGGAATGTGGAACATCGTGAAGAAGAAGTTCGTGATGACGCCGTTCGGAAAGCTGGCGAAGAAAGATCGTGACGCGGTGGAAGCCGAAGGCGACGCGCTGTTGAAGTGGAGCGCGGATTAACGCGCGCCATCCGACCCGTGCCGTTGCCTTGCCTGATCCCTATTCATTCCTTATTGACGCCCAGCGGTGCAGCCGGTAGTGTTTCGTGCGTGCACAAAGTCTTGCTCGCTTTTGCCCTCTTGACAGCGTTGCCGGTCGTCGCACAAACACCGAAGCAGCCATGGGAGTGGACCGACGCCGAACGAATCGCCGCGCTCACGGATGACACGGCCGTCGCCGCACGACTCCGAGCATATCGAGCGAGTCAACCTCCAGCTGCGACGTTTGCAGTTGAGGGTATCGCGAACGATCCCATCGCGGGCGTCTATGACCGAATCGAAGGGAGGCGGGATCCCCATCTCTTCTTTCGATCGGACCTCCTCGACATGGTTGCAACCATGGCCTACGCGGATGAGTCGATGACGCGAAACGCTTACCGACATAGCAAGGAGGACGCCCTCGAGGCGCTCGGTTTGCCGGCCGATTTCTGGGAGACCCTTGAAGTCATCACCGCCGCTTATCGCGCCGATCGTAAGGACGAGAAACATAACGCGTTCTCGGATCGCTCAGAGGCCGAAAAGAATGCTGGCCAGGAAGTGATCTACGCGCGTATGTGTCGCGACCGGCGCGCGGCACTGCGCGAAGCAGAGGAGCGATTTGGTCCGAAGTTCGTGCAGTTTCTTTATACGGCGGTCGCACCCACAATGACCCGTACGATCCTTCGCAAGATTGACCCTGAGGAACTGCGACGCGTCACGGCGGAAGAGTGCGAATGAGTCTCCAGCGATGTGCCCTGGTTGCTGGCCTGCTGGCAACTCTTGCTCTTGCGCCGGGCGTGTTCGCGGTCTGTCTAGCGCCCGTGCTCGTCGACGCGAATGTCGGTACTTCAGTATTTACGGTATCTGGTCGGATTGATGCCCCCGGTACTGCGAAGGTGACAAACCTCGCGGGTGAGCCGTGCACTTTCGTGCCAATCACGGCCACCGTCAGGATCACGACCAACGGGGCGGAGACGACGAGCCTGACCCGGAACGCCATGGGTGAGGTAGTCCTCACGGCGACCCAACCTGCTGAGATCTCGAACTGCTATGCGTCGTCTATTCTGGCCACTGCCTTCCCTGTGCCCAACGGCACGGGAACAGGACCTGAAGTGTGCTGGCCGGGCCCACGCCCAGGACCCATTCAGATCAGTCAGCTATGTCCGCTCATACTGGATCTGAACGGCGACGGTATCCATACGACTGGCCTCGAATCTCCGGTACGTTTCTGGACGTTCGGCGGCGCAATGACCGATCACGGCTGGACGAACCCGGCAACGCAGGAAGCATTCCTCTGGCTCAATAGCGAATTGGATCTTTCGATCGACGAAACCGAATTGTTCGGGAGCCGCATGCCTTCCCCCACAGGCGGCCCGCATTCCAACGGTTTTCAGGCCCTGGAAAAATATGACACTGCCAGCTTTGGGGGGAACGGGGACGGCCGCATCACCGCGGCAGACGACGTCTGGTGGCGACTACGGTTATGGACCGACCACGACCATGATGGAATGGCGGATCTCTTCGAAGTCTCCCTGCCATCGATGCATCGCATCATTGCCCTCAATCTCGCCCGCGTGCACGATCACACACCGTACGCGAATGGCAACAGCCTGATGCTCGTCGGTACTTACGTGCGCCGGACAGGATTCAACCAATACGAAGAGCGAGCAATGGTCGACATCGGTTTCACCTACGCCAACTAGAAAGGGGTGCTCATTCTGAAGCGGATCTGACGTGAGTCAGACCGACAAACCTTCAGATCGCGCTGGCAACCGCTTCCGCCAAAACCTCGGGTTCCACAGGCTTGCGAACGTAGCCATCGAAACCCGCCTGTCGCACGCGCAGCTCGTCATCGGGTCGGCCGAACGCCGTGATCGCGAGCACCGGCACACGCCGCGGCCAGCGTACGGAACGCATCCAGGCGATGAACGCGTAGCCATCTTCGTGCGGCATGGCGATGTCGCAGAGAATCACGTCGGGAAGCTCGGTCTCGACAGCGCGTACCGCATCCTGAACCGACACCGCGGTACGGACGCTCGCACCGGCGCGACGCAGCACTGCCTCGAGATAGTCGCGAGGCACGGCCTGATCGTCGATGACGAGCACGTTCATCCCGCTCAGGTCCGCCATGTTCGCCGGCAGCTGATCGAGCAGACGCAGCTCCGACGGTCCTTTCAAACGCGGCAGCTCGACGGTGAACGTCGAGCCCTTACCGTCGCCTTCACTCTCCGCCATGATCTGCCCGCCGTGCAGCTCGACGAGATAGCGCACGATCGACAGTCCGAGGCCCAGGCCGCCGTGAACGCGCGTGGTCGTGCTCTCTGCCTGGCGGAATGCTTCGAAGACGTGGGGCAGAAAATCGGGACGGATACCGATGCCGGTGTCGCGCACCTGAATCGCGACGGTCTGTCCGACGGGACGAATCTCCAATCGAACTTCGCCACCTGCGGGCGTGAACTTGATCGCGTTCGAGAGCAGGTTCCAGAGAATCTGCTGCAGACGATTCGCGTCGCCGAGGATCACGAGCGCGGCGGGATCTTCGAACTTCGGGGTGAGGCGAACGCCGCGGGCTGCGGCCGCGAGTCCGACCGTATCGATCGCCGATGCGGCGACTGTCGCGATGTTGATGACATCCGAAGCGATGCGCACTTTGCCGGAGGTGATGCGGGAGACGTCGAGCACGTCGTCGATGAGCTGCGCCTGCACCTTCGCGCTCGCGTCGATCGTCTCGATCGCGGTGCGCATCGTGCTCTCGTCGTTGCCGCCCATCCTCAGCAGACTCGACCAGCCGAGGATGGCGGTGAGTGGCGTGCGGAGCTCGTGGGAGAGCGTGGCGATGAACTCGTCCTTCCGGCGGTCCGCTTCCTTCAATGACTCCTGCGCCTGCAGCAGTTCCTGCCGCGCGCGTACTTGCTCGCTGACGTCGTTGCCGTGCACGAAGATGCCGGTGATCGCGCCGTCGGCGTCGCGCATCGGCTGATAGACGAAGTTGACGAAGTGCTCGTGCAATGTCCCCGTGCCGTCCCGATCGAGCAGAACACGCGCCTCTTGTCCGATGAACGACTCGCCGGTCCGGTACACGTTGCGCAGCAGATCGATGAAGCCCTGCGACTCGACCTCCGGCAACGCCTCCGTGATCGGCTTGCCGATGACGGCACGGGCCTCGCCGACGGTCGTCTGGAACATTGCGTTGACGACCTCGAAGATCAGCTCGGGTCCGCGCAGCGTGGCGATGAATGCCGGCGCGCGCGTGAAGATGTCGTGCAGCACGGCCCGCTCTTCCTGCCGCACACGCGTGAGTGCGAGCATGCCGTCGACGCGCGCGAGCAGTTCCCGCGCGCTGAACGGCTTCACGAGATAGTCGTCGGCGCCGGCCTGCAGACCTTCGATGCGCGCTTCTTCGCCGGCGCGCGCGGAGAGCATGATCACGGGAATCGAGGACGTGATGCGATTCGCGCGCAGCTCGCGCAGCAGGCCGAATCCGTCGAGGTGCGGCATCATCACGTCGGTGAGGACGAGGTCGGGCGGATTCTCGATCGCGGCGTTCAGCGCGGCCAGCCCATCGCTCACGGTGGTGACGTCGTACGTCGATGCGAGCAGGCGACGCACGTATTCGCGCATGTCCGCGTTGTCGTCGGCGAGAAGGATCCGGCCGCGCGAGGATTCGATGGGTTGAGCGCCCGTAGGTCCAGGTTCCTCGGAATCGGGCAGCCAGCGCAGGGCTTCTTCGACGAACTGTCGCGCGGCGATGTTCGTGGGAACCTGCGAGCGTTCGGCACTGACGCGCTCCTCCGGCAGATGCACCGTACCGATCGGAATGGTGACTTCGAATTCGCTGCCGACACCAACCGCGCTCGTCACGCTGACGTTGCCGCCGTGCAGTCGCACGAGCTCCTGCACCAGCGCGAGGCCGATGCCGCTGCCTTCCTGTGTGCGGCCGCGCGCGCCTTCGACGCGATGGAAGCGATTGAACAGCTTCGGCAATTCATCCGCAGGGACGCCGATCCCGGTGTCGCGCACGGTGACGATGGCCGAGTTGCGCTCTTCGCGCACCGACACCGCGATCTCGCCGTCCAGCGTGTACTTGAACGCATTCGAGACGAGATTGAGAACGATCTTTTCCCACATGTCGCGATCGACATGCACGGGCTGCGACAGCGGCTGCGCGTCGATCATCAAACGCATGCCCGCCTTGTCGATCGCGGAGCGGAAGACGCTCACCAGTTCCGCGGTGAATGTCGAAAGATCGGTCGGTTCGAAGCGCGCCTGCACGCGTCCCGCTTCGATGCGCGAGAAATCGAGCAGCGTATTGACGAGCTTCAGCAGGCGCTGTCCATTGCGCTGCATGACCTGCAGCAGCTCGCGATTTTCCGGCAGCACCTGGCCTTCCGGTTTGGCGAGGATGTCTTCGAGCGGCCCGAGCATCAGCGTGAGCGGCGTGCGGAACTCGTGGCTGACGTTCGAGAAGAACGCGGTCTTGGCGCGATCGAGCTCCGCGAGCGATTCGGCGCGCAGCCGCTCCAGCTCGTAGGCCTCGGCGTTCGCGATCGCGGATGCCACCTGGCCGGCGGCAAGCTCGAGAAAGTCGCGATAGGCGCCATCGAAGCGGCGAAAGGGACTCAGGCC
>DASYLL010000144.1:0-14843 GCA_036009605.1 Thermoanaerobaculia bacterium
TTCAATAGCGAGGGGATGTATCGCGGATGGATTGGGGCAGATGGAGTTCCGCACGTCGACATTTACAAGTAGCCGGCTTCTCGCGGGGCGCCTTCCCGGCGCCCTTTTTTTGTTGTCTTGACTAAAACGAACGTTCGTACTATTTTCTCCCACACGAAGGGAGGCCCCCTATGCCATTCGCGGATCTCAACCCCAAGTTCCACTTCTTCTCCCCCATCCACACCACCCCGACCGACCTCGCCGAGCATGTCGACCACGCCATCATCGCGCTCGATGGTCGCGCGCCGATTGGCGGCGACTGGTTCGTCGAACAGCTCAATCCCGTCGCGACCGCAGGACTCCTGCGCATCGAGCTGTGGGTGAACGATCTCGCCGACTACACGTGCACGTATGGCTTCGTCGTGTCGAGCGAGAACGGCTGCGTGCCGTACGCGCGCGGCGAGCGCACGGTCGTCAACATCGATCCGCGCTCGCGCGCTCCGCAGAAGTGGAGCAACGAGTTCCGCGTCGCGCACACGGAGTTGCTGAAGGATCTTCCGGCGTATGCCTGACCTACAATGGCGGAGATGACCGTCGCCGCGCCCTCACCCACTCTCGCACCCAAAGGTGAGCGCACGCGCCAGAGCATCCTCGACCGCGCCGTCGACATCGCATCGCTGCAGGGACTGCAGGGCCTGACCATCGGCAGCCTGGCCGAGGAGCTGGGGATGTCGAAGAGCGGCCTCTTTGCGCACTTCGGCTCGAAAGAAGAACTGCAGATCGCGACGATCGAAGCCGCGTCGCAGCGCTACATCACCGAGATCTTCACCGAGGCGCTGCATGAGCCGCGCGGGTACCCGCGGCTCGTGGCGATCTGCAATGCGTGGCTCTCGTACATCCGCCGCTCCGTCTTCCCCGGCGGCTGCTTCTTCGCCGCCGCGTCCTTCGAGTTCGACAGCCGTCCCGGCCCCGTCCGCGATCGCGTGCGCCACATGATGGATGACTGGATGCACGCGCTCGAACGCTCCATTCGCATGGCCAAGGACGAAGGGCATCTGAAGGATGACGTCGACTCCGCGCAGCTCGCGTTCGAGCTCAACTCGCTCTTCTTCGGCGCAAACTTTTCGTTCTATCTGCGCGACGATCAGCAGGCGATCGAGCGCGCGGAACGCGCGGTGAAGACGAGATTGGAAGCGCTCAGAAAATAAGTTGCTGGTTGCTGGTTCAAGGTGAGTTTTCGCGATCAGCACCGTTTCCGCGCTGAGGCACCTTGAACTAGCAACCAGCAACCAGCAACCGCGCGCTCCCCGCGCGAACTACGGCAACCGGCGGATCCCTTCCAGACTCTTCGCCACACAGACCGAAACGGTCACCGTTCCTGCGAGCGGTTTGTGCGTACCTTCCGGCCCGTCGGTCGCGTCGAAGTACGTCAGGAGATGCGGGGACGCGTTTCCCATATCCGTCGTCACCGCAACATGGCTGTTGTACACGAACGGGCCGTACTGCTCGGTCTGCTCCGCGTTCCAGAACCCGGCTTCGACGGACGGATAGCTCGCGTCGGCGTCGACGACGTAGGTTGCCGGCATGTTGAGAAGGCGGCTGTTGGCAACACAGGCGATCGGAAGCATCCCGTTTCCCCATCGGGACTTCGTCGGAGGCGTCGGAGGCGTCGGAGGATCTTCCGGATCCGGTTCCGGTTCCGGTTCGGGGATCAGTTCAGGGATGGCCGGATCGAGCGATCGCAGACAGAACGCCACCGACGAGGTCGGGCTTCCGGAGCGATTGCCCAACACGCGCGGATCATAGAAGCCTCCGCTCATCAACACCTCGGCAACGTACTCTTTTTCAGTGACCGGCAGCGAAATCGGAGCGGTCTGCTTCTTGCCCCATGGGTTGAGCGTGAAATCGGTGCTCGCAAACGTACCGACGCGGACCAACCTGCCCGGGCAATCGAGACGCCCATCCTTCTGCCACCGGCCATCCGGATAAGGCATTCTCGAACGCCAGGTTCCGTTTTCAGTCGCCTGGCGGCTATCGCCATTCGCTGCGTTGGTGCAGGTGTCCGTGCCGGGGACATAGTAGAAGCCAGCACCATAAACGCTGCAAATCCTCACGTACTCGACCGCATTTGTCTCGACGTCCGCCGCCGTAGCGGGCAACGCGCAGACAGCGGACAGAACTGCACAGAGAACGAGTGTGCGCACAGAGTGTTTCATCGTGATCCCTCTCTCATCCAGACACTCACGGATTTCGGAAATTCAGCATGCATGGCGGCGATGCACGTGTCAACCGGCGCTCCGGACATAACGCACAGGCATCCGCGTCACCGAACGTTCACTCCACCGTAACCAACCTCCCCTTCCTCCGCTCGTTCAATGGAGCAGACATTTCGAGCAGGAGGATTTACGTATGGCCGAAGACTCAGGCCTCACCCGCCGCACCGTGATCGGCGCTGGCGCGGCAGCATTGGCAGCGGTCGCCGTCCCTGATCTGTTGAACGTCTCTTCGCTCTTCGCGAATACCGGCCCGACAAATGGCGTCGGCTACTTCGCGCGGTTCGGCGTAACGGAGCAGTTGATCCGCAGCACGCTCTCTTCGGCGCTCTCGAAGGGCGGTGATTACGCGGACGTGTTCTTCCAGCATCGCGTCTCCAACAACCTCTCGCTCGAAGACGGCATCGTCAACCGCGCCACCGCCAACGTCGCCCTCGGCGTCGGCGTGCGCGTGCTCAAAGGCGATCAGACCGGCTACGGATTCACCGAAGACATCACGCCGGACGGACTGCGTCGCGCCGCACTCACCGCGGCTGCGATCGCGCAAGGTCCCGGTCGCGAAGGTCCCACGCGCTTCAAAGTCATGGAAGCAAAGCCGAATCGCTATCCCGTGAAAGTGCGATGGGAAGACATCCGTCCGCAGCAGAAGCTCGCGGTGCTCAACGGCCTGAATGAAAAAACGTTCAAGGCCGACCCGCGCGTCAGGAAAGTCAACCTCGGCTTCACCGATCAGGGCAGCGTCATGCTCGTTGCCGACTCGACGGGCCGCATCGTTGAAGACGCGCAGCCGATGACGACGATGTATCTCTCCATCGTCGCCGAACAGGATGGCCGCCGCGAGAACAACAACATCAACCGCGCCGCGCGCGCGGACATCGGCTACTACACGCCGGAACGCCTCGCTCGCATGGTCACGGACGTCATCGGCAAGACCATGGTTCTCTTCGACGCCGTGCAGCCGCCGGCGGGCGAGATGCCGGTCGTGATGGCCGCCGGCGCCGCGGGCATCCTCCTCCACGAAGCAATCGGCCACGGCATGGAAGCCGACTTCAATCGCAAGAACGTCTCGATCTACTCGGACAAAATCGGCAAACCGGTCGCCAAGCCGTTCGTCAACATCGTCGACGAAGGCACGCAGGAAGGCGCACGCGGCGCACTCAACGTCGATGACGAAGGCAACGCCGTCGGTCGCACGATGCTCGTCGAAGGCGGCACGCTCACGAGCTACCTGCACGACTCGATCTCCGCGAAGCACTACGGCGTCAAGCCGACCGGCAATGGGCGTCGCCAGGGCTACGAGTACTCGCCGATGCCGCGCATGCGCTCGACGTACATGCTCCCCGGCCCGCACAAGCCCGACGAGATTCTCGCGTCGGTGAAGAAGGGCATCTACTGCGAGCTCTTCTCGAACGGCCAGGTCAACATCGGCGCCGGCGACTTCACGTTCTATGTGAAGAACGGCTACCTCATCGAAGACGGCAAGCTGACGAAGCCGATCAAGGACGTGAACATCATCGGCAACGGACCGAAGGTGCTCGAGCTGATCGACATGGTCGGCGACGATCTCAAGATCGACGAAGGCGGCTGGACGTGCGGCAAGGACGGGCAGAGCGTGCCGGTGTCGCAGGGCCTGCCGACGGTGCGCGTCTCCGCGATTACGGTCGGCGGCCGCGCCGAGAAGAAGGGATGACGACGATGAGCAAGACCTCCTCCGATCAGGACATGCTCGCCATCGCCCAGTCGGCCATCGGCATCGCGAAGAGCGCGGGTGCCGCCGACGCCTCCGCACGCGCGTATCGCGTCCGCGACGTTTCTCTCGACTACCGCGACGGCAAGGTCGAGAAGATCAGCGAGTCCACAACGCGCGGTCTGATGCTGCAGCTCTACGTCGACGGCCGCTTCTCTTCGGTATCAACGAGCGACCTGCGACCCGACGCGCTGAAGACGTTCATCGGCGACTCGATCGCGGTCGCGGGCGCAATCGCAGCCGATCCATTTCGCTCACTCCCTGATGCCGCGCTGTACAAAGGTCAGTCGAGCGCGAACCTGCAGCTCGAAGATCCGAAGTACTTCGGCGTCAACGCTGATGAAGGCCGCAAGGCCGCGAAGATCGCGCACGACGCCGCGCGTTCGGTGAAAGGCAGCGACTCGATCCTCAGCGTCACGTCGTCGTTCTCGTCGAACCTCGTCGAGAACTGGATGGTGACGTCGAACGGCTTCTCGGGCGCGAATCGCTCGACGTCGTTCTTCGTCTCCGCGCAGGTCAGCGCGAAGGACAACGACGGACGGCGTCCCGAGGAGTATGACTATGCGGGGTCGCGCTTCTGGGGATCGGTGCCCGATGCCGCGCAGATCGGCGCAAGCGCCGCGAAACGCACGCTGCGACGCCTCGGCTCGACGAAGGGCAAGAGCAATGAGATGACAGTCCTCGTCGACAACCGCGCCACCGGCCGCCTCCTCGGCATGCTCGGCGTCGCACTGCAGGCCTCCAGTCTTCAGCAGAAACGATCGTTCCTCGAAGGAAAACTCGGACAGCCGGTGATCAGCCCACTCGTCACGATCACCGATGATCCGCTCGTGCCGAGCGGCTTCGGCTCACGCAAATTCGACAACGAAGGCATCGCCGCGAAGCCGCGCCTGATGTTCGAGAACGGCGTACTCAAGTCGTACTACGTCGACACGTACTACGGCCGCAAGTTGAAGATCGAGCCGACCAGCGGATCGATTTCAAACCTCTCGTGGAAGCTCGGCACGAAGAGCCAGAAAGAACTACTTGCCGATGCGAAGGATGCACTGCTCATCACGAGCTTCATCGGCGGCAACTCGAACAGCGGCACGGGCGATTTTTCGGTGGGCGTTGTTGGCTTCCTCGTGCGCAACGGTGAAATCGCGGAGCCGGTCGCGGAAATGAACCTGTCGGGGAACCATCTCGAGTTCTGGAAGAAGCTCGTCGCGATCGGGAATGATCCATTCGCGTACTCGTCGATGCGATCGCCGACGTTGATGTTCGAGAACGTTTCGGTGGCAGGAACGTAGTTCTTCATTCGCACAGGCAGCGGTCAGGGCAGAACGTTCAACCGTGGTAGGCTCTACTGAAGGATGGAACTATGAAAATCCTCAGAGCGCCTCTCATTGCGCTGCTTTTTCTCATTGCACTTCCCGCGTCAGCGGGCATTCAGGACAAGACCATTATCGATAGCGGTTGCGCTGGCGATATGACGACCGACGGTTGCTTCAGCGATCCGACCATCACGGGCTACAAGTTCAATCCCGGTGAGCCGACGGTCGCCACATGCACGGCGAAGGGAACGCAACGATGCAAATACTGCAAACCGATCTACACCGCGAACGGCGCCCTTTACGGGTACGAGTGTGGGTACACCTGGGAAGACGCTTCGTGTGTGTGCAGCATGCAGAATAGAGGGAACGGTTGCACCCTCACGGGCAGCTGCGACTATCAGGAAGATCTCTAAACAATGGTTAGCGAGTCGATCCGCCGCGGCGCGTTCATCGTGCTGCTGCTGTTGACGGCCAAACACGGGTTAGCCGCAACGTTCGAGATCAGAATTCGCGAACCGAAGTCCGAGGGGATCGGACAGGCGGTCGTGCGCGCGAAGCGCATCGACGCTGCGGCCGCAGTGATCGAGCAGCAATCGAAGGTTCCCTCATCCGGAACGATTGCGCTCTCGGTGGGGCTGTGGGAGCTGACACTCGACGCCCCTGGTCTCTGGGCCGCGCCAAAGCTCGCCAGGGATGGCGATGCGATCGTTTTTGATACTTTCCCGACCGGCCTGATCACCGGTGAATTGCAGATCGACGGACTCAAGTCGACCTCGCTCCCCGATCCAAAAGTTCGCTTTATTCCAACGGCGACTGGTACCGGCGATGGCCGCGCGGAAGGGGTGGTGAAATGCTCGGCCGCGGACACAAAGCTGCAATGCGCGATCCCCGCCGGCAACTACGATCTGCGCATTGGTGCCATCGGCTATTCGTCGCACTACGTCTGGAGCACAACGATTCGCGCGGGAATCCCGAACGAGCTCGGCGTGATCGACCTGCATCGCGGCGCATCGCTAACCGGTCTCGTTAAACTGCATCCGGAGGTCGACGTTCCGCTCGCCGAAGTCCGTGTGCTGCTGACGCCTTCGGGCACCGGCGTCGCGGAACGCCGTTCGGCCCAGCCCAATCAGCGAGGATTTTTTCAGCTTTCAGGCCTTACTCCAGGTGAGTATCTCGTGACATCGGTAGCCACCGGATATCGCTCCGATTCCCGTCCCGTGCGTGTCATCGACAATATGGCGGCAGACTTGAGAGAGCCTCTGATTGTCTCGCCTCCGCGCAGCCTGCAGATCGAGATCGACCCCCCACTCGACCCCGACGGAAAGCGATGGGGAGTGAGCGTGGCCCGCCGACGAGGCGCCGCGAGCAATCCACTCGCCCACGCCGACCCGGTAAGCGAATCCAGCGCCGACGAAGCCGGTCACTTCACGCAGACCGTGGAGCAGGATGGCGTCTATCTCGTCGATGTCCTGCGATCCGGGACCACGTGGGCTGCCGCTGAGGTCGAGGTCGACCGCGACGTCGTGGTGATGCCGGTCGTCGTGAAATCGCGGATGGTGCACGGCCAGATCACGCATGGCGGACGGCCGCTTGGCGCGAGGCTCCGCTTCGGCGGCGACTTCGGCCCATCCCAGCAGGTCCTGATCAGCGATGAGCAAGGTCGCTTTCGCGGAGTGCTGCCCACCGAAAAAGAAGAGTGGGAGATTCTCGTCGAGTCCGATGCGCCGGCAGTAAAGCGAACCTTCAAATCAGTTCGTGGCAAGCGCTCTGAGAACGGTGAGCTCGAATTTCGGCTCGACGTTCCCGAAACCCGTCAGACCGGTGTGGTCGTCCGGGAAGACGGCAGCCCCTCCAAGTGGGCGCTGGTCAATGTTCACTCGGCCGGCGAGGCGCCTTTGAGACAGCAATTCAACGCCGGGGAAGACGGCAGTTTCGAGCTCTCGGGCCTCGACCCCGGTGGCTATCGTCTGCAGGCTGAGGAGCGCGGCGGCGAAAGCGAGATCGTAGACATCGAGATCAAAGAGGCCGACCAATCCGCCATCCAGTTGGTCGTCCGCGAGTTTCGTCGCATCGCCGGGCGTGTCGTGGCGGGCACGCGGCCAATCAACGGGGCGGAGGTCAACGGAACGCCCCGCGGGATCGCCATCATAAGCGGCAGTGAAGCGCGGACCGACGTCTCGGGTGAGTTCAGCCTGCGGCTCCCGCCCAGCGCGCAGTTCTACGATCTCATCGTAACCGCGGATGGCTTCCCGGCCACGATGCGGCGGATGACGGTGTCGAAGGAACCGCTCCTGATCGACGTTGCCGTTCCTTTCGGAACACTCACCGTCGCCTCGCCCGAAAGCGCCATCGTGCATCTCCGCCATCGCGGCGCCGAAGTCGGACATCTCCTTCTACCCTGCTTGACTGAGCGCCAGACCGATCAGTCCGGGTCGTTCGACCGTTTGACGTTCGCGAAGCTCGAGGTGGGTGAATACGCTGTCTGCCTGGCCCAGACCTGCGTCTCCGCGTACGTGTCACCGCACGCGTCGACGAGCGTATCGTTGCGATGACCGGGATAGGTTCTCGAGATCACTCCGGCGTGCAAACCTAAATCGTTTCCGCGCGTTCGACGCGCACATCCGAGAACTTCGCCGCGGCCGCATCGCGCGACGCTCCATCCGCGAACGCCCCGACGATCGTCGACCCCGAGCCCGTCATCGACGCCCACGTCGCACCCGCCTCGTGCAACCGCGCCTTCAACTCCCGCAGACGCGGAAGCATGGCAAACACCGGCTCTTCGAAATCGTTCGTGAAGCTCGCGAATCCGCGCGAATACGCATCGATGCCGAGCAACGGCGAATAGCGCGTGATGCGCGCGAACGCGTCTTTGGTCAACACGCGTTCTTCGGGAAGCAGCAGCAACAACGGGATGCCGGACATCGAAGGCATCGGCGTCAACACCTCGCCGCGACCGGTCGCATAGGCTGTCCCGCCGACGAGGAAGAACGGCACATCCGATCCGAGCGACAACGCGAGCTCCGCGAGATCCGTGCGATCGCGACCAAGCGCGAGCAGCGTCGTTGCCGCGTTCGATGATCCACCACCCAATCCCCCACCCGCGGGAATCCGCTTGCGCAAATCGATCGCGACCGGTGGTGCGCCGACCAATCGCGCGGCACGCATCACGAGATTCGTGTCATCGGTCGGAATCGTCGGATCGTCGCACGTGAGCGAGAGCGAATCCGACTCGCGGAATGTCAGTTCATCGTGCAGCGAGATCGTTTGAAAAACGGTCTCGAGATCGTGGAACCCGTCGGCGCGTTTGCCGGTGATGCGCAGCGACCAGTTGATCTTCGCGTGCGACTTCATTGCACGACTTCGAGATGTTCGATCTCGACGCGATCCTGACCGCGCGTCACAACCACCGACTGTGCGGGAAACGACGGCGGATCGAAGACCACCACGACGTCGCCGAACGACGCGCGGCGCAAGCCCGCGGTGTCGACTTCGTACTGCAAGTCATCGCGCGGTGGGATGCCGGCGATCAGCATCGCCATCTCCGCGGGCGACAGGCCCGCGCCGAGGAAGCCGAAAGAGCGCGCGAGGTCATTCGCGTTGCCTTCCCATTCGCTCCCTTCGATGCGGTTCTGCACACTCACGTCCTCGCCGTTCGCTTTCAGCACGAGCGCGGTCGTGCCGACCGGCGTGTACGCGGTGAGCTCCATGCGGTTCGCATCGAGCACCGCCAGCTGCGCGCGGAACGATTGCGTTTTTCCGTTCGTCGTCGCTCGCACGCGCATGAGACTACGCAAGCCGTTGAAGCCTGCACGACGCACGCGCAACTGCTGTATCGCCTCATCGGGCGACGTCGCCGTCAGCGGCGCAATGGCAACACCGTCGGGACGTCCCGTGCGACACGAGAAGAGAAACAGCGTTGCGATGAACGCGACTGCAACCCTCTTCATCGCTGCGTCGAAAGCGAAGTCCGCTCGATCTCGGCAATCTTGGAGCGGAGCTTGTCGACGTCCTTCGATTCCGGATCGAGATCGACGGCCGTGCGATAGAGCTGCAGCGCGCGCTGCATGTCGCCGCGCTTCGCGAGCACGTCACCGAGGTGCTCGTGAACCGTTGGATCGCGCGGCAGCAGACGTGTGGCGTCGGTCAGATACTTCTCCGCGAGCTCGAGCTGTCCGAGTCGGAAGTACACCCAGCCGAGCGAGTCGACGTAGGCGCCGTTGTCCGGCTCCTGACCGACGGCGCGCGTGAGCATCTCCTGCGCGCGCTCGAGATTCACGCCGTTCTCGGCCCACATGTAGCCGAGGTAGTTGAGCGACGGCGCATGCTCCGGATTCTTTTCCAGCACTTTCGTGAAGATCGCCTCGGACGCCTTGCGATCGCCCGAACGCTCCAGCACGGAGCCGAGCTGGAACTGCAGATCGACCTCTTCCGGCTTCGCCGCGATCCCCGACCGCAGCAGCGCAATCGCCGACGGGTAATCCGGCACCTGCATGTACGCCTCGGACATCGCGATGACGTTGCGCGTCCCGAGCTTCACCTGCGTCGCGGCATGTTCCTTCGCCTGATCTTTCTGACCGGCGCGGACCAGCGACTCCACGTAGCGCGAATGGAGAAACACGTTCTCCGGAAATTGCTTCACGAGCGGCGCGAGCAGCGTGATCGCCTCTTCCGGCTTCTTCTGTTTCTTCAGCGCTTCGAGCGCGATGTTGATGCCCTGCGTGTTCGGCTTGTTGTTGAACACGAGAATCGGCTTCGCCGTCTCGACGGCCGCACCGTAGTTGCCCTTCTGCAGATCGATATACGCGAGCTGCGTGCGTGCGACCGCGCCGAGGTTTTCCGGAACGTCGGACATGCCGAGGAGCTTCGTGAATGTGGCCGAGGCTTCGTCCCACTTCTTCTGACCGGCGAGGCTCAGGCCGAGGCTGGTGACGTAATCGACGTCCTTCGGATCGGCCACGATCAACTGCCGGAAGAGCTTCTCGGCGTCGGCATACTCCTCGAGGTCATTGAGCGATTCGGCGAGATAGAACTGCGAACGGATGTCTTTCGGATCGGACGCGACGAGTGTGCGGAAACGATCGCGCGCGCCGCGCGCGTCGCCGGCGCGCAGGTAGAAGTACGCCTGCTGCCGCTGCAGTTCGAGCCGCATCGGATTCTCGGCGATGAGCGGCTCCAGGATGTTCGCGGCTTTCTGCCACTGATTCTCGAGTTGATAGATGTCGAGGAGCTGCATCACCGCCGCGCCGAACGTCGGATCGATGGCGATGGTTTTCTCGAGGTACTGCTTCGCTTCCGTGCCGCGCTCGAGAGCGGCGAGGACCTGTGCGTAGTTGTAATTGAGTGCGCGCTGATCGGGTGCACGCTCAACCATCGTCGCGAGCACGCGCTCGGCCTCGGCATTTCGTTCGAGCGATCGAAGGATCTGCGAGACGGCGATTCCGGTCGAGAGATCATCAGGATTTCCCTTATAGGCAGCCTGGAGAAAGACGAGCGCTTCCTGAACCTTGGCGCGATCCGACCCGTTGCGATCGAGAATCACGCGGCCGAGAACGCGATTGGCGTCGTAAAACTCGGGATCCTTCTCGACGACTTTGCGCAGCTCCGTTTCGGCGCGGTCAATGCGGCCGGCGTCGAGCATGATCATGGCGCGCTCGAAGAGCAGCACCGTGTCATCGGGATTCTTCGCAATGATTTTGTCGAAGCGGCTCAGCGCTTCGTCGAAGCGTCGTTCCTCGGCAGCGAGCTTGGCCAGCAGAAACTCGTGCGGCTCTGTCGGAAACTCCTGCGCCTTGACAATCGTAGGAAGCGAGAGGACCGCCAGCATCAGTAGCAAGCACGTCTTCATGTTGTTTTTCATCCTAGCACTCGGGATCGGTGTGCCCGACTCAAGTCATCCGCAACGCGGGCTGCGCGTCACTGCTTCCAACGCATGTGAGGTGCCAGTGACATGCAGCCACGACAGTTGGGCAGGATTGTGCTAAAAGCGTCAAACGAGGCTAAAAAAAGCGTGAGTCTGGAGAGGATCGAGGTCACTCCGTTCGCAGTGATCGCGGGTGAGATCCTGCAGAACCGGAAAACGGGCTATCTGACGATTCTGAAGCCCCCGATCCGGAGAGTGCTGTATTGGTCTCAGGGCGAGCTGGTGATGGCGGCATCTGCTGCAGCCGAAGATTCGCTCGGAGACTTTTTGGTGCGCCGCGGAGCCGTACCGCCCGATCGCGCCGTGCAGCTGTTCGCGGAGGATGCGAATGACGTCGTTGCACGCGTGCATGAGTCGGGCGTGTTGGACATGTCAACGCGGCAATCATTGCTCCGCGAGTGGCTTTCCGCGCAATTCATCCCGCTGTTCTCACTCGATGAAGGCACGGCCGTTTTCACCGAGGACGAGCCGCTGCCGCCGGAGAAACGGATCTTCGTACAGTCGACCGCGGCACTGCTCATTGAGGGTGTACGCGCCATTACCAATGGGCTCGTGTTGCGGCGCTCGATTGGCGATCTCAAGCGCGAAGTCGAGATGGCGCGCGGCAATCGCTTCACGATCGAGTCGCTGCCATTGACGGAGCAGGAGCGCACGATCGCTTCGTCTCTGCATGACGCGACGACGATCGAGTCATTTCTGAAACATCTTTCGTCGCAATCGGTGGCGGGCGCGAAAGTCGTCATCGCAATGCTTGCGCTCGGTGTTTATACGACGGTCAAAGAGCGTGCGCCGCAACCGACGACAGACATCGCTGACATGCAGCGCGATCTGGAGATGCTCGCCGCGATCGGCTCGAGCGATCAGCGATCGCTGCGTGCGGTTGCACTGTCGCGGCAATTGCCGACACTCGATCACTATCAGGTGCTCGACGTTCCGCGCGCGGCAACGCGTGCGCAGATTCTGGCCGCGTCCGACATCGTGAAGAAGAAATACGACCCGGCGACGTTTCCTCCGATCGTGCGCGATTCGATGGCGACAATTCAGCGGCGCATCGACGAGGCAAGCGAAGTTCTGAAGGACGCGGGGCGTCGCTCTGCATACGACAAGCTGCTGCAAACGCGCGGACGCGAAGGCGCGGCATCGATTCAGCAACGGCTCACGCAGCGCAGCATCGCTGAGCAGAACTTCACGAAGGCGAAAGAGCTGACGAACCTGGGCGACTACTACGGCGCGATCGTGCTGCTCAAGCAGACCGTGAATTTCGTTCCCGATCACGCGGAAGCATGGGCGCTGCTCGGTTCGTGTCAGGAACGCAATCCGCGCTGGCGCCGCGATGCCGCGGAGAGTTTTCAGAAGTCGTTGTCGATCGATCCGAACAATGTCGAAACGATGATCTCCCTCGGCGATCTGTACAAGAGCGAGGGAATGGCCGGTCGCGCGCAGACCTGCTACGAGGATGTGCTGAAGATCTCGTCGGAGAATCAACAGGCGAAGAGTCGGCTGGCGGCGATGAAGAAGCGGTAGCGAGAGCGAACGCTCCCTCAACCCGTCAGTGCCCCGTCGCGCGTCGCCGTATCGGCGGCTCCGTCGTCACCGTGTTGCTCCGTCCGCGCGTGAGTCTCCCCCGCCCCGTGAAGTACGCCCAGTACTCGTGCGATGCAATCAACAGTGACCGGAACGGGAATCGCGCTTCGCCGTTGACGATCGGCGCGCTGCCGATCGTGCCGAACTGGTTGCCCGTCTGCGCGTAGAACTGAACCATCACGCCTTCCGCGGGCTCGCTGACCGTGGCGACGAGCGTCGCGCCGTGCGACGTCACGTTCTCGACCCGCAGCCGCACGATCGGCGGCGCGGCAACGCGCCTCGACGCGCAGAACGAAGAGAAGACCTGCAGCCCGTTCGTCCCGGGGAACGTCGAGAGCTGCGCGATGTCGCCGAGGCCGTCGCTGTTGAAGTCGCCGACCGCAATGTCGGGCGCGGCGATGGTGATCTCGCGCCAGAGCTCGGTGAAGCCGCCTGCACCATCCCCCTCCATCACGATCAGACTGCTGTCGACGGAAATGACGAGATCCGCGACACCGTCGCCGGTCAGCTCCGTGGCCACGATTTCCGAGTTGCCGAGCGACCCGCTGCCGCGGATGCGCTTCTGCGCGAACGTGCCGTCGCCGCGGCCGAGGAGGACGTTCAATGCATCACGCTGATTCGAGAAGCTCAGCACATCCGCGTGACCGTCGCCGTTCACATCGGCCGTCTCCAGCCCTTCGGTGTCCGTGTCATCGAGAACGATGCGAGGAGTGCTCTCGAACGCGTCGCCGGTGCCACGCAGGATCAGGAGCTTCAACTCCGACGTGATCGCGGCATCGAGATGCCCGTCCTCGTCGAAATCGGCAAGCTCGACCCGCCTCGGCTTCGTCGTGATGAACTGCGAGTGCCGGTCGAACTTCCCGTCGCCTCGCGAGCGATAGATCGAGATGACTCGATCGTGCTCGTACACGACGACGACGTCGATGAGACCGTCGCCATCGACGTCGCCCGTGGCCAGATCGCTCGGCACGAGAAGGAAGTCGACGCTGTCAATCTCCCAGGCCCCGGTGTTGCCGAAGTGCGGACCGCGAAGCACGCCGTTGAGCACACCGGCAATGAACAGGTCGGGATAGCCGTCGCCGGTGAAGTCCTCGAGGACCCCGCCGACCACGTCCTGCGGCAATTCAATCTTCTGCGGCGCGCCGAGCGTGCCGTCGTCGCCAGCGATCCGTACATCAATATTGCGGCGGCTGATGACGACGACATCGTCGTGATCATCGCGATTGAGATCAGCGACCGCGATTCGTGTCGCGCCGGGCTCTGTCGCGTACGTCTGCGCAGCGTCGAACAGGCCGCGACCGCGATTGAACACGACCTGGAAATCGCCGAGGAGATTCATCGCCAGATCGACGTTTCCGTCGCCGTCGAAATCTCCCGCGATCGTGCGCGTGGTCGTCCATGGATTCGCGACTGCGAACGAACGTCCCGGTGAGAACGTACCGTCTTCATTGGCGACGAGGATCGTCACGTCGTGACTGGCTTCACTGCGCGCGGCGATGTCGATCCGTCCGTCGCCCGTGAAATCTGCCGCGACGAGCGCGCCGTAATGCGTCCAGATCGGAATCGCAATCGTCATCCCCGGTGCCGAGGCCTGCGAGCTGAGAAACAATGTCGCTTCGTCCGGTCCTGCGACGACGAGATCCTCGCGGCCGTCGCGATCGAAATCAGCGGTGGCAAGCGCGGTCGGTTCGCCACCGGTCGCGATCACGCGCCGACTCGTTCCGCCGGCGTAGAACACAACGTCCGTGCCGTCGATGATGACGATGTCCGATTTGTGATCGCCCGTGACGTCGGCGACCGCGCCGTCGAACATCCGCCGCGGCAACTCGATCGACGTGATGTTTGTAAAGCGTCCATCGTCGGTGCCGTATGCGATTCGGAATCGGAGATCCAGCTGATCGAGGATGGCGACGTCGACGTGATCGTCACCATTGAACTCTCCCGCGAAGACGCGGCCGTAGATCGACGCCGATGAGTCGAGGTTCGTCGTGACGGTGCGATAGGTTCGGTCGTTGTTCGCGATGATG
>DASYLL010000145.1:0-27400 GCA_036009605.1 Thermoanaerobaculia bacterium
AGGGAGAAGCCATCCTCGCGCGGAAGCAGGAACGCAGTCTCGGAGAGGTTCATCTCGGCGGCCACGTCCTGCATCCACCGCGCGTCGCGTTCCCGATCGAGGAGGCAGACCGCGGCAGGATTGCCGCGGTCTGCCTCGGAGGTGAACGCGTCGATTTGCAGCAATTTCATTGCGGTTGTCGGCTGCCGCATAGCGGGTTATCGGTTCTCGGTTGTCAGTTGTCCGTGTAGTTGCCGCGAGACGTGAAGCTCACGGACAACCGACAACGGACAACCGACAACGCTTCCAGCGCGCTACGCGCGCTAGAAGCCGGAGACCTTCGCCGACTTTCCGTACGTCCAGCGCACGAATGCGAAGCCGAGGGCGATGATGCCGAACAGGCACCAGTCGCGGATCGGGACGCCGGCAAGCTTGTTCGTGTTGCCGTACATCGTCGGGTAGTGATTGCTGATCATCGTGAAGACCAGCGGCACGGACATGAACGTGTTGTGGCGCGAGCGGAGGCCCGCCTGCGCGACGAGCGCCGCGTCCGGAGGCGTGCCTTCCTTCGTGGCCATGATGATCTTCTTCTGATACGGCCAGATCACCATCCAGACGTTCAGCGCCATGATCGTGCCGAAGATCAGACCGGCGTGGATGTAGAGCGAGCGTCCGCCGAACTTGCCGACGAATTCGAGGAAGAAGTAGACGGCGATGAACAGCGCGAGAACGATCGCGTTCGCCGCGACGACGTTCTTCACCGACTTCATGACCACGTTGTAGACGAGGAAGCCGACGATGAGGATGACCAGCACAATCACCAGCCAGAGCCAGGGGTTGTTCTCCGCGGCCGTCGGGTCGTCAAAGACGATTTTGGAGTGGTAGTAGACGAGACCGCCGAGGAGGATACCGGTGAGCCAGGTCCAGAGAGCGCCCCAGCGGAACCAGTAGAGAGCGCGCGGCATGAGCTCGGGAACGACGACCTTCTTCGTCGGTCCATCGAGCGTTTTGGCGACATGAGCGTTGACGAAGTTGAAGAAATAGAGATGGCCGATCCAGAGGATTCCGGCGACCACGTGCGCCCAGCGCAGGACCAGTTGCATGATGTCGTTGACGTGCTGAGGCATACAAATCTCCTCGATGTCGAATTGGGGTAGCCTGCGCCGGATTATGAGTGAATTCGACGGAAAAGTCGCGATCGTCACCGGCGCCTCATCGGGTATCGGCAGAAGGACCGCGGAATTGCTGGAAGATCGTGGTGCGCGCGTCGTGACGTTCGCTCGCTCGAGTGGCCTCGTGCGAGGTGATGTGGCGGATCCCGCGGCGATCGAACGGCTTTTTGCGGAGACGGAATCGCAATTCGGTCCCTGCGAGATTCTCATCAACGCGGCGGGGATGGTCGATCCCGCGCCGCTTCTCGAGACCACGCCGGAGCGCTGGCAGCGGATGTTCGACGTGAACGTGAACGGTGTTTATCTCGCATGTCGTCGCGCGTTGTCGTCGATGCTGGAGCGCGGCGCCGGCGTGATCGTGAACGTGGCGTCGATCTCCGGCGTTGTCGGTCCGAAGAAGTTCCCCGGCTTCGTTTCGTACTGCGCGAGCAAAGGCGCTGTCATTTCGCTCACGGAGGCACTGGCGGTTGAAGTGCGATCGCGTGGCGTGCGCGTGAATTCAGTGAGTCCCGGTTCGGTCGATACGAAGATGTGGGCGCACGCCAGCGGTGGCGCACCCGCGGACATGACGCCGGCCGAAGTCGCGGAAGTGATTCTCTTTCTTGCATCCGACCGATCGCGTCCGATGAACGGCCAGAACCTGCATGCCTTCTCTTCCTGAGTTTCTCGAGACGCAACGGCCGACGTGGGTCGAGATCGATCTGCGCGCGTTCGAGCGCAATGTCGCGGCGATCGCGTCGCGACTTCCCGCGGGAACGAAGCTCTGTGCGGTGCTGAAAGCCGACGCGTACGGACACGGCGCCGTGGAACTGGCGCGGCGATGCAAGCCGGAGCAGGTGGCGATGATCAGCGTCGCGTTGCTCGAAGAAGCGTTGGAGCTGCGACGCGAAGGCATCGCCTTGCCGATCCTCGTGCTCGGACCGCTCGATGAACGGAAAGTGCGCATTGCGATCGAGCACGGCATCACGATTGGTGTGCCTGGTCCTGAGGAACTGGAGGCTGCTGCGGAGGTCGCGAAGGAGATGGACGTCGCGATTCATCTGAAGCTCGACTCCGGGATGGGACGCATGGGCATCGTCGAGAGCGAGCTGCCACGCGTGATGGAGTTGATTCGTTCCGCGCCGCGATTGCGCGTCGACGCGCTCTACACGCATTTCGCCAACGCGGACGATGTACGCGACCCCTTCACGCAGGAGCAGGTTGCGCGTTTTGAGACGCTCGTCGAAACGTTGCGCGAGGCTGGACTGACCGCGTCGTTGCATCACGTCGCGAACAGCGCGGCGACGTTCCGCGGCATCACGCCCGGTGATTTTGCGCGTGTCGGAATCGCGTTGTACGGTGTGGAAGCGGTGCCGCACGAACGCCTCGAGCCGGTGATGCGCTGGCGTACCGCCATCGCCCGATTGAAGGATCTGCCGGCGGGACACGCCATCGGCTATGGAACGACATTTCACACGACGCGCGCGAGCCGCATCGCCACGCTCCCGGTCGGCTACGCCGACGGCTATCCGCGCGACCTCTCGAACATCGGCGAAGTGCTCGTGCGCGGCAAACGGGCACCGATCGTCGGACGCGTTTCGATGGACCTCGTGACCATCGATGTCACTGACATCGACGAGCCCGCCATCGGCGATGAAGTCGTCCTCCTCGGCAGGCAGGGCGATGACGAGATCGCCGTGGAAGACCTGGCGGCGAAACTTGATACGATCCCATACGAAGTTGTGTGTGGCGTCAGCGCGCGCGTTGCGCGCGTCTATCGCGACGGCGACACACTGACGCGCATCCGGACTCGATTCGACGCATGACCACGATCTTCGACCGCATCGGCCGCACCTTCATCCGCCTGTTCGAACAGACCGGCCTGTGGTTCGACGCGCTGTGGCGCACATTCGTCTGGACGTTCCGCCGTCCGTTCGATTTCGGCGAATGGTTCCGGCAGATGGTGCGCGTCGGCGTCGACTCGATCCCCGTCGTCTTCCTCACGACGATGTTCACCGGCATGGTCCTCGGGCTACAGACGTTCAGCGGATTCCAGCGTGTGCACGCGGAGCAGTTCGTCGCGAGCGTCGTGTCGCTGGCGATGCTCCGCGAGTTGTCGCCGGTGCTGTGCGGACTGATGGTCGCGGGGCGCGTCGGCTCGTCGATGGCCGCCGAGATCGGCACGATGCGCGTGACGGAACAGCTCGACGCGCTCAAAGCGCTCGCGACGGAACCGATTCACTATCTCTTCGTGCCGCGCGTCATCGCCGGCATCGTCATGCTCCCCTTCCTGGTCATCCTCGGCGACGCCCTCGGCATCTACGGCGGCTACATCGTCGCCGTGAAGCTGCTCAAGACGAATCCGGTGGTTTACAAACAGAACACGTTTCAGTTCCTGCAGCTGAGCGACGTCTATAGCGGTTTGATCAAAGCGGGCGTGTTCGGATTGATTCTCACGCTCACGGGCTGCGTGCGTGGCTACTACACGACGGGCGGCGCGGAAGGCGTCGGCCGCGCGACGACGTACGCGGTCGTGTCGGCGTCGCTCATCATCCTGTTCACCGACTTCTTCCTGACCAAGATCCTGTTCTGATGGCGATCATCGAGCTGCGCAACATCGACAAGTCGTTCGGCGGCCGGCGCGTGCTGCGCGACATGTCGATTGCGGTGGAGAGCGGCGAATCGCTGGTGATCGTCGGCGGCTCCGGCTCCGGCAAGAGCGTGACGCTCAAGCACATCATCGGATTGCTGCGACCCGATCACGGCGAGGTGATCGTCGACGGTCAGGACATCACGAAGTTGAAAGAGATGGAGCTGAATCAGGTGCGCCGCCGCTTCGGGATGTCGTTTCAGGAAGGCGCGCTGTTCGACTCGATGTCGGTCTTCGACAACATCGCGTTTCCGCTGCGCCGCCACACGAAGATGACGGAGGCGGAGATTCGCGCGCGCGTCGAGGAGTGCCTCGACGACGTGCATCTGCACAACGTCGAGAGAAAGCGGCCGTCCGAGCTTTCGGGTGGCATGCGGCGCAGAGTCGGATTCGCGCGTGCGATCTCGCTGAAGCCCGAGATTCTGCTGTTCGACGAGCCGACGACGGGACTCGATCCGGTGATCAGCGACGTCATCGCGGACCTGATCGAAGAGATGGACGTGAAGCTCGGCACGACCACCGTGACGATCACGCACGACATGAAGGTCGCGTTCAAGATCGCCGACCGCGTGGCCATGCTCTACAAAGGCCACATCATCGAAGAGGGCACGCCCGAGAAGTTCCAGCAGACGAGCAATCCGATCGTGCGGCAGTTCATCGAAGGCCGCGCGCAGGGTCCGCTGACGGACGGCGAGGACGAAGACGAGATCACGATCGAGCGGCGTTTTCAGGCGCGCGCGCCGAGCTGATTCTCAGGCAAAAACAAAAAAGGCGCGGTTGCCCGCGCCCCTTCGGTCCTGCTGTGGCTTTCTCAATCCTTGCGCAAGCGCGTACGGGTTTCGGTTTCGGTCGTAGCGGTCGTGTCATCCGTGGTCGACTGCGTGTCGAGCGTCGACGAGGACGTCATCGAACCCGGCGTGGCGACGGTGGTGGTCGTCGTCGTGGTGGTCGTGGCCAGGCCGGGCTCGTCGACCGGCGCGTTCGTCACGCTGACGGTGCTCTCGCTCACGATCGGCGCATTTGGATCGACGAGCGGATCGGGAGTGCTGACGATCGTCTCGGTCTGCGTGACCTGGACGACTTCGTCGGTCGGTTCGGTGGTTGCCACTGTGTCGTTGGTCGACGCGCACGCGCCGACGAGAAGAAGTGCCGCAAATCCAGCGGCGGTTGCCGTGTTGTTGATCAGTTTTCTGAACATGTTCGTCGCTCCTGTTGGTCAATCGTTTCCCAGGATCTGAGGCCGCCAACGTGGTGGCCATCGACTTTTGTGAATCGCAAGTTCGATGCCTGTTATTAGTAGAAGATCGAACGCCGCGGACCTATGATTCGCGCGTGGTTGCCCCGCGCACGCTTTCCGTCTCCGACCTGCTCCGCGAGGTCAATCTCCAGCTCTACCGTTTCAACGACGTGGCGGTGGAAGGCGAGGTCTCGAACTTCGTTCGCTCGGCGGCCGGCCACCTCTACTTCACGCTGAAAGACGCGCGTGCGCAGATCAAAGTCGTGCTGTTCGCGACGAATGCGCGCTTCCTCCGATTTCGGATCGAGAACGGCCTGCAGCTCATCGTTCGTGGACGCGCCACGATCTACGAGCAGAAGGGCGACTTCCAGCTGAACGCGGTCTCGGCGGAGCCGGCCGGTATCGGCGCGTTGCAGCTCGCGTTCGAACAGCTGAAGAAGAAACTCGCGGAAGAAGGACTATTCGATCCCGCGAACAAGAAGGCGATCCCGATGCTGCCGCAGCGCATCGCGGTCGTCACGAGTCCGACCGGCGCCGCGATCCGCGACATCCTCCACGTTCTCGGACGCCGCTTCTCCGGTCTGGCGCTGCAAATCTATCCGGTGCGTGTGCAAGGCCCGACCGCCGCGCGCGAGATTGCGACCGCGGTGCGCAATCTTTCGAAGTGGAAACTGCACGACGTCGTGCTGATCTGCCGCGGCGGAGGCTCGCTCGAAGACCTCTGGTCATTCAACGAAGAGATCGTCGCGCGCGCCGTCGCGGAGTGTGAGATCCCGACGATCTCCGGCGTCGGCCACGAGACCGATTTCACGATCTGCGACTTCGTCGCCGATCTCCGCGCGCCTACACCATCCGCCGCCGCGGAGATCGTGATCCGCGCGAAGAGCGAGATCTGCATGCAGGTCGACGCGATGGTGCGTCGCGTGCGCCACGTGATGGAAGGTCGCGTCCGCAACTATCGCCACGAGCTGCGCCATCTCTCATCCTCGGATCGCCTCGGCGTTGTGGTGCGTCGCGTGGCGATCGCGCGGGAACGACTCGAGCGCCGTCGCGTGGCGTTGTTCCGCTTGCTCGACGCTCGCGCGAAAACGTTGCGCCGCCGCCTCGACGCGTGCGAAGAGCCGCTCGCGCTCTATCCAGCACGCATCGCCCGCGAACGCCAGCGCCTTCGCGCAACGATGGCAACGCTGCAGGCCGTGTCGCCGCTGTCGGTGCTTTCGCGCGGCTACGCGATCGCGTTCTCGGGCACGCGCCGCGGACGAAAACCGATCCTCGATTCCGCGCAGGTGAAGGTCGGCGAGCAGATCGAAGTGCAGCTCAAGCGAGGGCGACTGGAGGCGACGGTCGATCGTCACACGCTCGGCGTCGAGAGCCTCTGGCCGGAGCTCCCACCCGACAAGCCCGTGCTATAAACCCGCGCAAATGGCCACCCGTCGCCCCAACGAATTCGAGAAATCCTTCCAGAACCTCGAGAAGATCGTCCATCGGCTCGAGAGCGAGGAACTGCCGCTCGATGAATCGCTGCAGCTGTTCGAAGAGGGCATCAAACTCTCCCGCTTCTGCCATCAGCGTCTCGAAGAGGTCGAAAAGAAGATCGAGTTGATCCTCGCCGACGCGAAAGGTCAGCCGGTGACGGAGCCGTTCGAAGACGAAGAGATGCACGAAGACGAGGAAGTCGTGGAATGACGGTGGTGATGCGCGAGGGAACGAAGACCATTGCCGAATACCTGCGCGAGAAGCGCGAGGTTGTCGATGCGACGCTCGACGCGAACCTGCATCCCGCCGACACGAACCCGCCCATCATTCATGAGGCAGTGCGTTACGCAGTCCTCGGCGGCGGAAAACGCATCCGACCGATCATCGCGATCGCCGCGGCAGAAGCGGTCGGTGCAAGTGTCGATCCGCTGCTCGCGCATCTATGCGCGCTGGAACTGATCCATACGTACTCGCTCGTCCACGACGATCTGCCGCCGCTCGACAACGATGATCTTCGCCGCGGACGCAAGACCACGCACGTCGTCTACGGCGAAGCGATGGGTATCCTCACGGGCGACGCACTGCTGACCGAGGCGTTTGCGTGGCTGGCGCGACCGATCGCGGGTGTGGATCCGGCGCGGCAACTGCGCGCGATCACGGAAGTCGCAACGGCGATCGACACGACGGGCATGATCGGCGGCCAGGTCGCGGACATCGTCGCCGAGCGCGCGCACGAAGTTGCCCACGATCGCGACACGCTCCTCCGCGAGCTCGAGTTCATCCATCGCAACAAGACCGGGAAGCTCTTCACGGCATCCGTCGTCCTCGGCGGGCTGCTCGGCGGCGCGTCGGAAGAACAGCTCGTGGCCTTGCGCCGCTACGCTGATGCCCTCGGGCTGGCGTTCCAGATTGTCGATGATCTACTTGACATTGAAGAGTCCTCTGCGACACTGGGGAAGACGGCGGGCAAGGATATCGCGCAGGGAAAACTGACGTGGCCCGCTCTGCTCGGCGCGGACAGTGCACGTGCCGAGGTGGGGCGCCTGCTGGAAGAGGCGCTGGGGAACGCTGATATGATCGCCGGCCCTGTGAATTACCTGGCGCCTATCGCGCGTTTCATCTGCGAGCGCCGACATTAGGCGCCGGATTGGACACGATGCCGAGACTACTCGATTCGATCGAAACGCCCGCCGACCTGCGGAAACTGGACCGCAAACAGCTTCCTCAGGTGGCCCAGGAGATCCGCGACCAGATCGTCGACGTCGTGTCGCGCATCGGCGGTCACTTTGGCGGAAACCTCGGCATTGTTGAGCTCACGCTCGCCCTGCACTACCTCTATGACACGCCGCGCGACCAGATCGTGTTCGACACCGGTCATCAGAGCTATCCGCACAAGCTCATCACCGGGCGCCGCGACACGTTCCACACGATCCGGCAGCACGACGGCATCTCGGGCTTCTGCAAGCGCGAGGAGTCGGCGTACGACGTGTTCAACGCCGGCCACGCTTCGACGTCGATCTCGGCCGCGCTCGGGATCGCCGTGGCGCGCGACTTCCGCAAAGAGGACTACCGCGTCGTGGCGATCATCGGCGACGGTGCGCTCTCGGGCGGCCTCGCGCTGGAAGGCCTCAATCAGGCTGGCCATCTCAAGCGCAAGCTGATGATTGTCCTGAACGACAACGACATGTCGATCTCGACGAACGTCGGCGCCATGTCGGGCTACCTCAATCAGATCATCAAGGGCCAGCGCTACAACCAGGCCAAAGACCTGGCCAAGGGCGTGATGGACCGCATCCCGCTGATTGGCCCGAAGATCCACGGCCTCGCGCACGACATGGAGCAGGTGCTCAAGAACATGATCGTGCCCGGCACGCTGTTCGAGGAGCTCGGTTTCAAGTACCTCGGCCCGTACGACGGACACGACCTGCCGCTGCTGCTCGACCTCTTCGAGGAGCACCGCGACTACGACGGTCCGATCCTCATCCACGTCATCACCAAGAAGGGCAAAGGCTACAAGCCGGCCGAGAACAAGCCGATCTGGTCGCACGGCGTGAATCCGTTCGACGTCCTGACCGGCGAAGTGCCGAAGTCGAACAAGCCTGCGCCGCCGCCGACGTACACGGCCGCGTTCGCCGATGCGCTGATCATGCTGGCGAAGACCGATCCGAAGATCATCGCGGTCACCGCGGCGATGCCGGAAGGAACGGGGCTGGACAAGTTCGCCAAGGCGTTCCCGGATCGGATGTTCGACGTCGGGATCGCGGAAGAGCACGCCATCACGTTCAGCGGCGGCATGGCTACGCAGGGGATGAAGCCGGTCGCGGCGATCTACTCGACGTTCCTGCAGCGCGCGTTCGACCAGGTGTTCCACGACGTGGCGATCATGGATCTGCCGGTCGTGTTCGCGCTCGACCGCGGCGGCATCGCCGGTGCCGACGGCCCGACCCACCACGGCATCTACGACATGGCGTATTTGCGGATCTTCCCGAACATGGTCTGCATGGCGCCGCGCGATGAGAACGAGCTGCGGCACATGGTGAAGACGTCGCTCGAGACCGGCCACCCGACCTCGCTGCGCTACCCGCGCGGCAACGGCGTCGGCGTGGAGCTGGACGCCGAGTTGAAGGCGCTCCCTGTCGGTAAAGGCGAAGTGATGCGCGAAGGCGACGACGCGACGATCTTCGCCATCGGCAGCGAAGTCTGGCCTGCCGTCCACGCCGCGGAGCAGCTCGCCAAAGACAACATTAACGTAGCAGTAATCAATGCTCGATTCATCAAGCCTTTGGATGATGAATTGATCGAGAAATACTGTAAGACTTATTCGAACGTCATTACCGTCGAAGAAGGTTCCCTCGCCGGCGGCTTCGGCTCGGCGATCATGGAGCGCTGCGAACAGCTCGGCATTCGCGACGTGCGGTTCCACCGGATCGGCATTCCGGATGAGTACGTGCACCATGGCGCGCAGGATGTGCTTCGCGCGCAGCATGATCTGCACGCGGAAGGGATTGCGAAGAGGGTTCGGGAGTTTGTGGTCGACAAGCCGGCGGCGGGGACGAAGCGGTTCCTCGACAAGATGGAAGAGCTCTCGGCGCAGTTCCCGGAAGAAGTCTCGCTGAGCATGCGCGAGCGCGGTAAGGACTCGAATCACATCGATGAGTTCATCACCGGGAAGAATCGCCGCACTGCCGTGAAGTAATGCAACGTACGTATTTTGCCGATGCGTGGTACTTCATCGCGCTTCTCGAGCCTCGAGATGGAGATCATCGAAGCGCACGCAGGCTGGCAACGTTCGTTGAGCGCACAAGGCTTCTGACGCACGAAGGCGTTCTCACCGAAGTCCTTGCGTACTTTGCCGCAGAAGGCGCGCGTGCGCGGTTGCTCGCCACGGAAGCGGTTCAGACAGCGCTGATCGAGATGGACGTGATTTCCGTGGATCGGTCGCTGTTTCGCGGCGCTCTTGGTCTCTATGGACGCCGCCCTGACAAGGAGTACTCGCTTGTCGATTGCACTTCGATGGAACTGATGCGATCGCGCGGTGTCACTCATGTTCTGACTCACGATCATCACTTCCGCCAGGAAGGCTTCACCGTCCTCTCGGACGCGCCATGAAAAAGCAGCGTCTCGACGTCGTCCTGGTCGAGCGGGGACTGGTTGATACGCGCTCGAAGGCGCAGTCGCTGATCATGGCGCGACGTGTTCTCGTCAACGGACAGTTCGTCGACAAAGCGGGAGCGAACGTCGCCGCGGATGACGAGGTCGTGATCGCGGAGTTGGAGCATCCATGGGTCGGCCGCGGCGGAATGAAGCTCGCACAAGCGGTGAAGGAGTTCGCCATCCCGCTCGAAGGAAAAGTCTGCGCGGACATCGGTGCGTCGACCGGCGGCTTCACCGATGTGATGCTGAAGCACGGCGCGAAGAAGGTCTACGCGATCGACGTCGGATACGGACAGCTCGACGTCTCGCTGCGCAACGATCCGCGCGTGATCAATCGCGAGAAGGTCAACGCGCGCTACCTGCAGGCGGAGAGTTTCGAGGAGCCGATCGAGTTCGTTTCGATCGATGTCTCGTTCATCTCGCTGAAGTTGATTCTGCCGGCCGTCGCCGAGTTCCTCAAAGGCGAGATGGTCGCGTTGATCAAGCCGCAGTTCGAGGTCGGCAAGCACGAAGTCGGAAAAGGCGGGATCGTGCGCGATGACGCGAAGCGCACCGCTGCTGTCGAATCGGTCGTCGAATTCGCGAGAACCGAAGGCTTCGAGGTGAAGGGGTTGATTGAGAGCCCGATCAAAGGTGCCGAGGGGAATATCGAATATTTAATGTACGCGCTAAAGGCAAATCTTTAAGTACTCGGATAATCCTTCCCGCCACGACTCCGGCGCGACGCCCGTCAGTCGCTCGTAGCGCTCCGTCGACAACACCGAATACGCGGGCCGCTTCGCCGGACGCGGATACTCATCCGACGTCACCGGCTGCACCGTGATATCCGAGCCACTCTCTTCCGCGATCGCTCGCGCAAAGTCGAACCACGAGCATTCGTCGTTGTCCGCGTAGTGCACGATCCCGCGCGCCACATCCGATTCATACGCGAGCCGCGCCAATCGAATGATCGCTGTCGCCAGGTGCGGTGTGTATGTCGGACGCCCACGCTGATCGGCGACGACGCGCAGCGGATTCGTCCCTTTTCGGATCTGACCCCGAATCGCCTCGACGAAGTTCGGCCCATGCACGCCAAACAACCAGGAAGTCCGCACGACGACATGCTTCTCCGCGTGCGTGGCCGCAAGCTCGCCGAGGAGCTTCGAGCGTCCATAAGCGGACACAGGTCCCGTGGGATCGGTGACTTCGTACGGCACGGTGCTCGTCCCGTCGAATACGAAATCGGTCGAGATGTGCACGAGCAGCGCACCGGCCGTATTCGCAGCCGCGGCCAACAACTCGACCGAGGAGCCGTTGATCGCGTTCGCTGCGCTTTCTTCGGTCTCGGCGAGATCGACTTTCGTGTAAGCCGCACAGTTCACGACGATCGCAGGCGCGTGATCGCCGATCGCGGCGTTCACGAGACGGGAATTGGTGATGTCGAGGTCGCTGCGGGAAAGTGCGACGACGTCTTCCCCGCGTGCGGTGAGCGCATCGCGGAGGTCGCGGCCGACCATTCCGCCGGCGCCGCTAATGAGCCATTTCAACGGGCAACCACTTCGATGACGAGATCAGGCCTGACGATCATCGGGCGATTTCGGGAGGGCTTTGTCGTCGCGGCCGCCCTTGGAGAGACCGTCGCGGAAATTCGAGATGCCTTCGCCGAGTCCTTTGCCGAGCTGAGGGAGTCTGCTCGCGCCGAAAATCACGACGACGATCACGAGAATGACGAGAAGCTCTGGCAATCCAAGACCGAACATGAAGCCTCCAATGGGACGTGCGCGAAGCGTCGGAAGTCTAACGCGAATTGCGCCGTTACGGGGCCAGAACAGCGCCACGGAGGAATGCGTTCCCCTTGGTACTATCGGCCCGCCAACCATGCTCGATCTCTCCGGACTCAATCCCCAGCAACGCGAAGCGGTAACCCACGGCACCGGACCCCTGCTGGTCCTCGCCGGCGCAGGCTCGGGGAAGACTCGCGTCATCACTTATCGCATCGCCTGGCTCATGGGTCAGATGGGGGTGCGTCCTGCCAACATCCTGGCCGTCACGTTCACGAACAAGGCCGCGGCGGAGATGCTCCATCGCGTCGATCAGCTCGTGCCGCCGACCGGCGGCTATCGCCCCTGGATCGGCACGTTCCACTCGACATCATTGCGCATGTTGCGCCGCTACGCCGACCGCCTCGGATTCACGAAGTCATTTGCCATCTACGACACGTCCGACCAGCTCACACTGGTCCGCCGCTGCATGCGCGAGCTGAACGTGAACGATGAAGCGTTCCCGCCGCGATCGGTGTTGTCGCGCATCTCGCACGCGAAGAACGAGTTGATCGGACCGGTCGAGTACGAGAAGACCAATCACGACTTCTTCGGCGCGCGCGTCTCCGAGATCTATCGCCTCTATCAAAAGCGTCTGCGCGAGTTCGACGCGATGGACTTCGATGACCTCATCGGCAACTACGTGCAGCTCCTCGAACAGCACGAAGACGTGCGCAACGAGCTGCATGAGCGTTTCCAGCACCTGCTCATCGACGAGTACCAGGACACGAACCGCGCGCAGTACGTGCTCGTGAAGCTGCTCGCCGGCAAGCAGGGAAACATCATGGCCGTCGGCGACGAGGATCAGTCGATCTATCGCTTCCGCGGAGCCGATATCAACAACATCCTCAATTTCGAGCAGGACTTCCCGGGCGCCCGCATCATCAAGCTCGAACAGAACTATCGCAGCACCGGCAACATCCTCGGCGCCGCCACCGGCGTCGTTTCCAACAATATCGCCCGCAAGGGCAAAACGCTTTTCACCAGCGGCGGCAAAGGCGATCCGGTGCGCATCGTCACGATGAGCAACGATCGCGAAGAGGCGCAGTTCGTCCTCGAGAAGATCTCGTCGCTGCGATCGAAGTACAAGCTCACCGACTTCGCGGTGCTGTTTCGCACGAACGCGCAGTCGCGGCCTTTTGAAGAAGAACTGCTGCGCGCGAAGATGCCGTACGTCGTCGTCGGCGGCGTGAAGTTTTACGAGCGCGCCGAGATCAAAGACATCCTCTCGTTTCTGCGACTGGCGATCCGTCCGCACGACACGCCGGCGATCGAGCGCGTGATCAACGTGCCGACGCGCGGCATCGGCGACACGACCGTGACCACACTTTCCGAACAGGCGGAGAAGCAGGAAGTCTCGCTCTGGACGGTCATCGAAGGCGACCTCGCCTTTCTCCCGAGCCGTGCTGCGAAAGCCGTGCGCGAGTTCCGCGAGATCGTGCACGACCTCCAGCGCGCCGCGACGCAGCCGATCTTCGAGCTCGTCGACTACGTTCTGTTGCGCACCGGCTATCGCCGCATGCTGCAGGAATCGCGCGATCTGCAGGACGAATCGCGCATGGAGAACCTCGAGGAGTTGCTGAACTCCGCGCGTGAATACGTCGAGCAGAACCCGCAGGCGATGCTCGCGGATTACCTCGATTCACTGACGCTGATGTCCGACATCGATCGAGCCGAAACCGGCAAAGGCGTCACGCTGATGACGCTACACTCGGCGAAAGGGCTCGAATACAAAGTCGTCTTCCTCGTCGGTATGGAGGAAGGCATTCTCCCGCACGCGAACTCGCTCGAGCACAACGAGGACATGGAAGAGGAGCGCCGCCTCTGCTACGTCGGGATGACGCGTGCGCGCGAGTTGCTGTTCTGCACGCACGTACACGAGCGGCGCGTGCACGGTCGCTTTCGCGAACAAAGCCCGTCGCCGTTTCTCCGCGAGATTCCGGAGGACGCGACCGAAATGGTGCGCCTCGCCTCGCAGCGCTACACATCCGCCGAGCCCACGTGGCGCGAAAAGCCGCTCGGTCGTTCCAACAACAACTACGGCGGCGGCTACAACAACGGCGGCGGATCGCCTTCGAAGTACGGTCGCCCCGAGCCGCCGCGTCGCGTTCCGATGAGCCAGCCTGCGCCGCCGAAAGCCGCAGCGCCGAAGCAGGACTCGGCGAATGGCGTGCTGTCGTTCTTCCAGAACGCGCCGGTGCAGTTCGACCCGAACGCGATTCAGGCCGCGCGGCAACAGCAGCAAACCACGACCAGCAGCGAGCTCAAGCGCGGACAGAAAGTCCACCACGAACAGTTCGGCGTCGGCACGATTCTGACGATGGAAGGCAGCGGTCCGGATGCCAAGCTCACGGTCTACTTCGACCGCTGGGGCTCCAAGAAGTTCGTGGCGCGCTTCGCGAAATTGACGCGCGTGTAGGCACAGCAGTCGCACTTCCCCGCGTCATGATGAAGACGCGCATCGTGGACAACAGCAACCGCCCCGCGCAGCCCGAGCCCGGCGAGGATCCGGCCGTGCAGTCGCCACCGATCCGCGAGCAGGCGCGCGAATCCGGCGTGCCGCGGCGTGAGATCGACGAAGCGGAACAGGAAGAGCGCGAGCGGCAGACGGGCGAGTAGCCCGTCAGCCTTTCGCTACTTTGCGCCGGCGCGCGTGCAGGCGGTCGATGAGCTTCGTCGCCGTCCGCACCTGTTCGAGGATCTTCTCCTCGAGTCCCGCGCCCTTGATCTTGAAGCCCTTCGCGCGACGGAACACCGCACGCGCGCGATCCTTCTCGCCGCTTTCCAACAGCGCCATGCCGAGGTGCATGAGGTTCGTGGCGGTCGGTCCGAGGTCGGCGGATTTTGTCAGGAAGTCGACGGCGCTCTTGAACTCTTTACGCTTGAAATGCACCCAGCCGAGCGCGGCGAGCGGGAACTGCTTGAGCTCCTTCGGCGAGTACTTCAGCGCGAGCTGCGCGCTTTCGAGTGCATCGTCGAGGTTCTCTTCCATGTCGGCGAGCGTGTACGCCTTCTCGAAGTACGCGATCGATTTCGCGTAGTTCGAGGTGTAGTCGCGCAGCATGTCTTCCAGCGCGCGGTTCGCTTCCTTGAAGTTGCCTTCCGCACGCAGCGCTTCCACGAGCGTCGTGTACGCGGCCGCCGCAACTACCTCGGCGGGATGATGCGTGAGCACGCGACGCGCGACCGCGATCGCTTCGCTGTTCATGTCGAGATGGGAGCAGAGCAGCGCGTACGGCAACAGGATGTTGACGTTGTCCGGCTCTTCCTGCGCAGCCCGCCGATAGTGATCCAGCGCTTCCGCATACTTGCCCTCGGCCGCCAGCGTATCGGCCTGCCGCACGACATGCGCGGCCGCGCCTTCGACCGGCACGTGGCCCGAGATGCCTTCGTAAATCTTGACCGCCTGCTGGTACTCCATCTTGTTCGGATTGAGCTCCAGGGCTTCCTGGAAGCAGTCGATTGCCTTGCGGTTCCAGTTGCGATCGAGATAGCAGAGGCCGAGGTGATAGATCGCTTCCTCGTAGTCGGGGTCGAGCTTCAGCGCGGCCTGAAACGAACGGATGGCGCGCTCGAGCTGCCCCTTCTCGTAAAAGATCGTCCCGAGAAGGAAGTACGCCTGCGGGATCGCTTCAAGCTGGATGGCCTTCTCGAGGAACTTCTGCGCGCGCAGCAGTTTGCCTTTGCGGGCGTAGATCGCGCCGAGGCTGAAGTACGGGAGGAACGACTCCTGGGAGATCTGGATGGCGCGGCGCAGCCAGCGCTCCGCGCCTTTGATGTCCTGTCGCTCGTGCAGCAGCACGCCATAGAAAACCGCAGCGTCGAAATGATCGGGCTGCACTTCGATCGTGCGCTCGAGATATGCCTTCGCGCGATCGAGATTGCCGTCGTTGAAGAACATCTCGCCGAGAAAGAACGAGAGCTCGTAGTTGTCGCGGTCGAGACGGAACGCTTCTTCGAGATGCTTCACGCCGCGCTCGGGATCGAATCCGTCGAACGCCGCTTCGGCATCCGCGACGAGGAGCAGAAAACGCTCGCGCTTCTCGCCGCGAAAGAGCGAGACCATCCGGTCCTTGCGCTCCGTGAAGCGCTGCTTCTTTTCGAGCGCGAGCATCTGCTCGCCCATCTTCGATTCCCACAGTTCGACGACTTCATCGGATGTGAGGAGGTTCTTCTTTTCGAGCAGCTCTTTGACGGAGAGCAGGCCGGTCTGATTGATGAAGATCGCGCGCTCGTGCTTCTGCACGGCGTCGACGAGCGAGCGGACCGTTTCCGCGGAACGCTTCACGATCTCTTCGATCGCGGAGACGCGCTCGAGCAGATGCTCGTCGAGGGAAAGGTCTTCCTCTTCTTCGTAATCGTCGAGGTCGTCTTCTTCGAAAGAGGTGACGCCGGAGAGGACGAGGAGCTTGTTTTGACAGCGAAAACAGAATTCGCGTTCGTCGTCGTTGTACGCGCTGCAGGTCTGACAGAGCATGATTTGGGTGCGGATTAGAACAGCGTTGGGTCCGGGTGTCATCCCGGCCCGTTTTCACTTGCGATAGTCGTAAAAGCCTCGTCCGCTTTTGCGTCCGAGCCAGCCTGCGTCGACCATCTTCACGAGTAGCGGGCACGGCCGATATTTCGGATCGCCGAAGCCCTCTTCGAGCACGCGCAGAATGGCGAGGCACACGTCGAGGCCGATGAAATCCGCGAGCGTCAATGGACCCATCGGGTGATTCATACCGAGCTTCATCACGCCGTCGATCGACTCGCGCGTCGCGACACCTTCATACAGCGTGAAGATGGCTTCATTGATCATCGGCATCAGCACACGATTGGAGATGAAGCCGGGATAGTCGTTCACTTCGATGGGCGTCTTGCCCATCCGGCGCGAGAGGTCTTCGACCTTCTGCCACGTCTCATCCGACGTAGCGATGCCGCGGATCACTTCCACGAGTGTCATCACCGGCACCGGATTCATGAAGTGCATGCCGATGACGTTCTCGGGACGCTTCGTTGCGGCGGCGATCTTGGTGATCGAGATCGACGACGTATTCGACGCCAGGATGCACTCGGGCTTCGTGATCTGGTCGAGTTGCGAGAAGAGCAAAGTCTTCGCTTCGAGCTTTTCGACGATCGCTTCGATGACGATGTCGGCGTCTCCGATCTCCTGGATGTCGGTCACCGGGCGGATGCGCGCGACGGTGGCATCGCGCTCTTCCGCGGTCAGTTTTCCCTTGTCGACGCCGCGCTGCAGGTTCGCGGTGATGGTGGAGATCGCGCGCTGGAGGATCGATTCGCTGACGTCGACGAGAGAGACGTCGAAGCCGCTCGCCGCCGCGGTGTGGGCGATGCCGTTGCCCATCGTGCCGCCGCCGATCACGACGATGTTTTTCATTCGGTTGCGCTCCTGTTGGTCAAAATCGCGCAGACTCTACCGCACTTGTCGTAAGATCCCAGGTCCTTAGAACGGCGACGGATCCTCGAATGGCGCGGAAATGTTTTATGTGTGGTCGCGAAGTCACAGAGGGCATCCTCTGTGAGAAGTGCGACAAACCGCGCAAGAAATCGCAGCCGCCGATGACGGCGCCCGAGATCCCCGCCCCTGCGGTCTCCACTTCTTCTGCTCCTCCACCATCCGCTCCGTCCTCTGCGCGTGCTGCGGCGTCGGATTCAGGTCGGCAACGCGCGGCAGTGTTGCCACAGCTCGAACAGGATCCGTTCCCGAAAGCTCCGATCCTTCCGTTTCCCGTCGAGTCGGCCTCTCCCGCGATCACGAGCGTCGTCAATCTGCTCGTCGCCTCGGGTGTGCCCGCGGTGATCGTCGGCCCCGATCGCAGCGTGAAGTTCGTTTCCGATGAAGCGAAGAAGCTGTTCGATGCGCCGACGTCGGAACTGACGACGCTCGCCGCGGTCGAAGCGAAGTCCGGCGTGCGCGTCGGCGATCTCACGCTCCCAAACGCTGCCGGCGTGCGCATCGGCGGACGCAACTTCATCCACACGCTCGTCCCGATGTCGGGTGGCGCCAGCGGCGCGGTGCTCGTCTTCCGTCAGGCCGACCCGATGAACGAGGCGCATGTTTCGTTCGTCACCTACGTTCGCGAATGCGTCTTCGGACCGTTGCGTGCGCTGCGCGAGTCGCTGCGAGCAGCAGCGCAGACGCGGAACGATCACTTTCTCGCCGACTCCGCGGCCGGCATCGATCAGGTTCTCTCGTCGCTCGAGCTGGCGCCGGAGGTCGAGGAACCGTCGTACTCCGCGCGTCCCGTGCCGACCGTGACCGATGTCGTGCGTCGCGTCGCTGAACGGTTCCGCGCGTACGCGGATCTCAAAGACATCCGGCTCGATGTCGACGTGCAGGAGCTCGACGAACGGTTCTCCGATCACGAGCAGCTGGCCGAGGCGCTGGCGATTCTGATGGAGAACGCGCTGCACTATGTGCCGGCCAGCGGGCAGGTCGTGATCGGCGTGCGCTGGATGGAGCACAAAGGCAAGCCGCTGCTGCTGTTCTTCGTCATGGACAGCGGGCCGGTCGTGCCGGAAGCGATGCGTCAGTCGATCTTCGAGCCGTCGTTCGTCTGGAGTCCGACGTCCGTCGAGCGCACCGGGCGCGGACTCTTCAAATGCCGCGAATTTGCGGTCTCGCATGCGGGGTCGTTATGGGTGGAGTCGAAGACCGGCAAGGCGTGTACATTCTTTCTGCGCGTTCGTCCCGACGGCGCGCGGTAGGTCCAACTCCAATGAAACGCATCGTCCAACTCGCCGTGATGTGTCTCATCGCCGCGACGGTTGCGGCCGCCGAGCCGTCGAACGAGATCACGGCCGACAACGTCCTCCGTCTCATGAACGAGTACCGCGCGAGCGAAGGCCTCGCGCCGCTGCACGATGACGAACGCCTCGACCTCGCCGCCGGCGATCGCATGAAGCACATGGAAGAGGAGTTGTTCTGGAGCCACAATGCGCCGAACGGGAAGAAGCCGTTCGACTGGCTCAGCCAGCACGACTACGACTACCGCGCCGCCGGTGAGAACCTGGCCCGCGGATTCGAGACGGCGCGCCTGCTCGTGCAATCGTGGATGGAATCGCGCGGGCATCGCGCGAACATCCTCTCTGCCGATTACGAAGACTGCGGCATCGCCATCATCGAAGGCTCGACGCTCGGACCGGCGACGGGGAAATCGGTCGTGGTGATGTTCGGGAGCAGGCGCGAGCAGCGGCAGCAGCTCGCGCGGACGAAGTAGGCCGGCACGGCCGGCGGCGCAGATTGCTTCGCCTCGCGGCATCTCCATCGTGACGGCACGATCGCGGTTTCGAGCGGCGCAACGCGCCTGAAGTCATCGTCGCCGGTAAGGAATAACGCAAGGAATCGCATTCCTTGTAAGGACATGCCCACCGCCACGATCACCTCCAAAGGTCAGATCACCGTTCCGAAAGAAATTCGGGATCATCTCGGCGTTGCGCCTGGAGATCGGCTCAGTTTTCAGATCGGCGCTGCGGGAGTCGTCGTCGTCGAGCCGGAGACCGTTGACGTTCGTACGCTCCGCGGCATGCTGATGTATCGGGGCAAACCAGTTTCGCTCGAAGCGATGGACCGCGCCGCGGCGCGCAGATGACGATCGAAGGGGCCGACGCGCGCTGCAGGCCGATCCACGTTTTGCGGCTCCGGATCGGATTCGGTAGCTCGGCTACGCTACCGGCATCTTCGGATCCACCTCTCGCGCCCACCGCTGCATGCCGCCCACCAGATTCTTCACCTTCGTGTACCCATGCTGGCGAATCAGGTGCTCCTGTGCGTGCGCGCTGCGGCCGCCGGAGCGGCAGATCATCACGACCTCGCGATCCTTCGGAATCTCGCCCAGCCGCTGTGGCACTTGCGAGAGCGGGATGTGCGTCGCGGCGTCGAGGTGGCCGACGTTCCATTCATACGGTTCGCGGACGTCGATGAGAACGATGTCGGCGCCAGTGGAGAGTTTCTCGGAGAGCTGGGTCGGGGTGATGTCGGTTTCGTACACGGGGTTGCAGAACTCCTCGTAGTCGATCAGGTGCGTGATCTTCGCGTGCGCGTCGCAGCGTTTGCGCAGTTGCATCGTGCGGAAGGTCGCGCGCAGCGCGTCGAAGAGTAGCAGACGTCCCGCGAGCGTTTCGCCTACGCCGGTAATGATCTTGATCGCCTCGGTCGCCTGCAGGGAACCAATCACACCGGGCAGGATGCCGAGGACGCCGCCTTCCGCGCACGACGGCACAAGACCGGGTGGGGGCGGTTCGGGATAGAGACAGCGATAGCACGGTCCGTCCTTCGTCGCGAAGACCGAGACCTGACCGTCGAAGCGAAACACGGACCCGTAGATGTTCGGCTTGCCGAGAATCACGCAGGCGTCGTTGACGAGATAGCGCGTCGCGAAGTTGTCAGTGCCGTCGAGGATGACGTCGTAGCCACCCATGATGTCGAGCGCGTTCTCGGACGTCAGCCGCGCGTTGTGTGTGAGCACGCGCACGTCGGGATTGAGATCGTAGAGTCGATCGCGTGCGGCTTCGAGCTTCGGTCGTCCGATCGACGACGTTCCGTACAGCACCTGTCGATGCAGATTGGTCTCGTCGACGCGATCGAAATCGACGAGACCGAGCGTGCCCACTCCCGCGGCCGCGAGATACAACGCTGCCGGGCTGCCGAGGCCTCCGGCGCCGACGATCAGCACCGAGGCTTGCCGCAGTTTTTCCTGACCGGCCTCACCGATCTCGGGCAACGTGATCTGGCGCGCGTACCGATTCGTCATTTGATGACTCACTAGGGCAGTAAGCGCTGCACGAGCTCCTGCACCTTCTTGCCGTCGACGCGGCCTTTGAAGCGCGCCGTCGCTTCCTTCATCACCTTGCCCATGTCTTTCTTCGACTGCGCGCCGGTCGACGCGATGATCTCGCGCACACCCGCTTCGAGCTCGTCGTCCGTGATCTCGGGCGGCAGGTAGGTCTTGAGCAGCTCCATCTCGGAGCGCTCTTTCTCCGCCATCTCCAGACGACCGGCGTTCGTGAACTGCTCGATCGAATCCTGGCGCTGCTTCATCGCCTTGCGGATGACCGACATCGCTTCTTCATCGGTCAGCTCGTGCCCGACGTTGATCTGTTCGTTCTTCATCGCCGACTGCAGCATGCGCAGCGTCGACAGGCGCTCTTTCTGCTGCGCCTTCATCGCCTCGGTCATGTCCGCGCGGACTTTGTCTGCCAATGCACCCATGCATCACCTCGTGAACCAATGTTATAACTCGCCGGCCATGTCACTCGACGTTCGTGCCCTTCTGCAGCAGACGGGCGCGCTGCTCAGCGGCCACTTCCGCCTCTCTTCCGGACTGCACAGCGCGAACTATGTGCAGTGTGCGCTCCTGCTCGAAGAGCCCTTCAACGCCAAAGCCATCGGCGAAGCGCTTGGCGCACGGATCCGCGAAATGGACGTGCAGCGAATCGTCGCGCCTGCTCTCGGTGGCGTGATCGTCGGCTACACCGTTGCCGAGGCGCTTGGCTTGCCGTTCATTTTCACGGAGCGCAAAGAAGGACGGATGACGCTGCGCCGCGGCTTTCATCTCAGCGACAACGAGCGCATCGTGATCGTCGAAGACGTCGTCACAACCGGCAGGTCGACGCGCGAAACCGCGGACGTGATCGTGCAGCACGGCGGCGACGTCGTCGGCTTCGCGTCGATTCTCAATCGCAGCGCCAGGGCCAATCCGTTCGGTCCGTCGCCATACCAGGCCCTGCTGGCGCTCGATTTCGAAACGTACGAAGAAAGCGCCTGCCCGCTCTGCGCGAGCGGCATGCCTCTCGACGCACCCGGATCGCGATTCTCGAAATGAAGATCGTCACCATCGGTTCGCAGCAGACGGAGGTCGATCCGCGCGAGAGCGGGATCGAGATCGTCGCGGTGCGCGCGGATGAGATGGAGCTGAAGATCGACGGCCGCGTACACGTTGTGCCGTACGCGATCCAGGGCTCGACGATCAGCTTCTCGTACGACGGGGAGATCTACTTTGCCGAAGTCGCGGACAAAGGCGTTCGTGCGAAGGCGCGTCATCGCGATGCGTCGATGAGCGCGCCGATGCCCGGCCTCGTGTTGAAAATTCTGGTGCGGCAGGGCGATGTTGTTGCCAAGGGAGCCCCGTTGCTGATCCTCGAAGCCATGAAGATGGAGCACCAGATCACCGCGCCGCGCGACGGCGTCATCGCGTCAATCGACTGCCGCGAAGCCGATCTCGTGCAGCCGGGCGTCGAGCTGGTCACGATGAAAGAGTCATGAAGATCCAGGTCGACACCGTCAACATCGTCGAAGTCGGTCCGCGCGACGGACTGCAGAACGAGAAAGTCACGATTCCCACCGACGTGAAAGTCGCGTACATCACCGCCCTCGGCGACGCCGGTCTGCGCGTGATCGAAGCGGGCGCGTTCGTCTCGCCGAAGTGGGTGCCGCAGATGGCCGACACGGCCGCGGTCTACGCGGAGATCCCGAAGGATCCGGGCGTCGAATATCCGGTGCTCGTGCCGAACATGCGCGGGCTCGAGCGAGCGATCGAAGCGCGCGTGAAATCGATCTCGATCTTCACCGCCGCCTCCGAGACGTTCAACAAGCGCAACATCAACATGTCGATCGATGAGTCGTTCGAGAACTACGCGCCGGTCGCGGCGCGAGCGCTCGACGAAGGAATGCGCGTTCGCGGCTACGTTTCGACCGCGTTCGGTTGTCCGTACGAAGGCGACGTCGCGCCGGAGAAAGTGCTCGAAGTCTCCGCGCGCCTGCTCGATCTCGGATGCTACGAAGTCTCCGTCGGCGACACGATCGGCGTCGGCACTCCGATGCAGGTCCAGGGCGTCATCGGGATGCTGTTGATGGCCATCCCCGCGTCGAAACTGGCGATGCATTTTCACGACACGCGCGGTACTGCGCTCGCGAATACGCTGGCGTCGCTCGAGATGGGCATCGCGACTTACGACGCTTCCTCCGGCGGTCTCGGCGGCTGTCCGTACGCCCCCGGCGCCTCGGGCAACATGGCCACGGAAGACATCGTCTACATGCTCCACAAGATGGGCATCGATACGGGCGTCGATCTCAATCTGCTCGTGAAAGCAGCCTCGATCATCGCGCCGTATCTCGATCACCCGCTGCCCGGACGCTATCTGCAGGCGGCGACGAAAGGGCAGATGCCGTTCGCGACGAGCGCCACAGTCCAATGACGAAGCTGCCGGATTGTTTTCGCGGCACCTGGCGCGACGGCTGGTTCGTCGTGCCGTATCACGTGTTGTTCGGCGACATCGACGCGTTCGGCCATGTGAACAACGCGGTCTACTTCACCTACTTCGAGTGGGGTCGCACGCAGTTGTGGTTTGAGCTGACGCAGTGGGGCGGCGCGCGTGACATCGGTTTCATCCTCGCGCGCGCGGAGTGCGATTTCAAAAAGCAGCTCGCGCTCGAGCCGGTGGAGATCTGGACGCGCATCGGTCACATGGGCACGAGCTCGATCGAATTCATCGCCGAGATTCGCAGAAGCGACGGTGAAGTTGCCGCCGCGAGCCGGATCGTTGCGGTGCTGTTCGATTGGGAGCAACAAGCGAAGACTCCGATCGAGGAGGATCTGCGAAGGAAGGTCGCCGAGTTGTCGCGGACCGTCTGATAACATCGCAGCTTCACTGTGATTACCGGCTTCAATACGGACATCAAGCACAACGAGAAGGTCTACCACGTCCAGACCGAGGACAAAGGTGTCGGCAATCCGTACATCGAAACTCTGGTCTACGTCGGTGGAGAGATCCTCGCGTCGAAGAAGACGTCGTACGCGGAGCAGCTGAAAACCGGCGTTGACGACAAGTGGATCGGCGGGCTGATGGAGCAGCAGCATCGCACGATGATCGCGGCGATCAAACGCGGGCGCTTCGATCAGCCCGCGGACTCGACGCGCACCGCGGCCAGAGCGATGCCGACGCTCGCGCAGGACAGCGGCGTCGTGTTCGAGGATCCCGCGGTCGCGCCGGCGACGGTCAGCGAGGAGAAGACGCTCGATCAGGTGATCATCGACTACCTGGCCTCCGAGGCGGAGAGTGAGCATCTCGAGCTGGCGCTGCTGAATCAGATCGACTTCTATTCGGGATCGCCGATCGAAATGCGCGTCGCCGCGCGAAAGAGCCTTTCGCAGGCTCCGATTCCAGCCGCTGCGATCGAAGTGAAAGTGATCTCGACCGTCGAGCCGCCGCGCGTGATCTTCCGCGGCAAAACCGCCGCCGACGGCACGACCATCATCCGCTGCAACATCCCCGCGTTCCGCGACGGCACCGCGGCGGTGATCATCTCCGCGCAAAGCCCGATCGGGAGCGATGAGGTGAAGCAGCTGGTCAAACGGAAAAAGTGAGCTCTCAGCTCGCAGCTGGCAGCCTTCTTTCATAAGGGCCGCTCGTGTTCCGCTCGAAGTTTGTCCGCATCGTGGGGATCGTTGCCGGGATGGCGGCGGTCATGTACCTGCTCGTCAGCCTGTTCCTGCCGTCTTCTCGGCAGCTGATCTTCGGCGTCGACAAGAGCAGCGGACGCGTGCGTCTGGTGCAGGACCGCGTGACGTTCCTGCCGCCGCATCAGTTTTACCGCCTGCAGTTCGAGAAGCGGCAGGGATCGGCGCAGCGCGATGGGTTCGTGCGCATTCTCTCGAAGGAGCGTGTGCCGGTCACGATCGGCTATCGCCTCCGTTTCAGTATCCCGGGCGAGCGCATTCCGGACGCGCGTCGTCTGGTCAGCGAAGGCTGGAGTGCGTGGATTCGGGCGCGCATCGCCGAAGCGGTGTCGGCGGTGACGCAGCAGATTGCGATCGAGGAGTTGCTGTCGCCGACGTCGGAGTTTTCTGCGCGGCGCGACAGTCTTCGTCAGGTCGTCGCGCGACATCTTGCGCGCAGCGGACTGCAGGTCACGGCGTTCGAGATTGCGCGCATCGAGCCCGATCGTCGCGCGCTGCTCGCGTACAAACGACAGGAGCTGCGTCGCGAAGCGCGCGGTGTCGCGGGGCGTGTAGCGATCTTCGCGATCGACGGCGCGGATTGGGAGCTGATCTCCGAGCTTTCCGCCGACGGTCGCATTCCGAATATTCGTGCTTTAGCACTTGGCGGTACGACGGCATCGTTGCAGACGATTCAACCGACAGTCTCGCCGCTCGTCTGGACCAGCGTGGCGACAGGACTTCCTCCCGATCGTCACGGCGTGATCGATTTCGTCGATCGTCAGACGAAGCGTCCTGTCGATTCGATGACGCGACGCACACCCGCGGTGTGGGACATCGCGGAAGCGTTCGGGCGAAAGGCCGTCACCGTGAACTGGTGGACGGCCTGGCCCGCGCGCCCCGACAGCGCGGTCACGTACGACACGCCCGCGACTCTGCAGCGCGGCGCGATTTATCCGCCGTCGCTCGCGCCGCGCGTGGCACCGCTCGAAGTGCCATTGCAGACGGTCCAGGCGCCGCAGGTCAGGCGATTCCTCAACATCACCGATGCTGAGTACATAGCAGCAGCGAATAGCGGCGGACCGATGGATCCGATCAATGTGCTTCGCGGCGTGCTCGCGAAAACGTGGACCGATCATCGCGTCGCGCTCAGTCTCTATCAGCAGCAGGAGCCGCTGTTGTTGATGGTGAACTACGAAGGCACGGACGCCGTGAATCACCTCTTCGCGCCATATCACCCGCCGTACCGCGAGGGGATGAGCCAGACGAACTATCGCAAGTACTGGCCGGCGGTTGCGAATTACTACTCCGAGGTCGATCGGCTGATCGGCGAGTGGATGAAAGTGCTGAGCGATGACACGACCGTGATCATCGTCTCCGCGCACGGCTTCCGCTGGGGACAGAATCGGCCACGCTCGCAGCCGGTCGGTCGCGCGGCGTTGTCGGATCATCGCAATCCCGGCGTGTTCATCGCGTACGGCAATCACGTCGCGCCGTCGCGCGGCACGCACGTGATCTCGCTCTATGACGTCGTACCGACGGTCCTCGCGGTTCTCGGACTGCCGGAGTCGACGGAGATGCCGGGCGAGCACGCGAGCTGGGTGTTCCGCGACATCACACCGGTGTCGACCGTACGCGTCGTGAGTTACGACGAGTTCTTCCCGCTGCACAATCTCGTCGGCGGCGTCACGGTCGATCCGCAGCAGTACACGCAGAAGCTGCAGGCGATCGGACATCTCATCGATCCCTCGCGCATGCAACCGGTGTTCGAGGACGAGAATCAGCCGCAGGTCGCTGCGAATACGCCCATCCCACCCGCCCAGTGGGGCGCCTACGCCTATTACAACAACCTCGGCATCGACCTGCGCAAGCAGAACAAGCTGAAGGAAGCCGTCGAGGCGTTTCAGGTCGCAATCAATCGCAATCCGTCGCGTCCGACGCCATATCTCAACATGGCCATGGCGCTGTTCGATCGCCAGCAATACACCGCGGCCGACGACGTCTTCATGATGGCCGTGCAGCGCGGCCTGCCGAATGCCGAACAGTGGTTCATCGACTTCGCGGCGCTCTACCGCTCGCGCAACATGACCTCCCGCGCGATCGCGCTGCTGTACAAAGGAAAGCAGATCTTCCCGCAGTCCTACCTCATTGCTGCCAACCTCGGCTCCGCGCTCGCGCAAGCGGAGCGTTACACGGAAGGCGTCGTTGAGCTCGAACGCGCACTCAGTCTGCAGCCGTCGTCGACGCTCGTGCTGAACAACATCGGCACGTATCACGCGAAGAAGAATGAATACGCGCGCGCACTGGATTTCTGGAACCGGTCGCTGAGTATCGATCCGCGGCAGCCGGCGATTCGCAGCGCGATCGATGCTGCGCGCACGCATCTGTAGCGGAAGCTACGATGAGGGCTATGCAACCTGTGAAGAGCAGGTTCGTGCAGCAGCGTCTTGCGACGTGGCTCACGAAATAGACCAGGAGCCCGGTCCGTCTGTCATCCCTCGCTACGCTCGGCATGACATGGCTTGACACTCCCTCTCAACACGGCTACGCTCGATCCCGGCTACTGAGACTCAGTCTCAAGCATCAGCCCACGTCCATGCCTCAGGTCGAACGAGAGATCACCCGATTCCAGGACTTTCTGTCGCAACAGGGACAGAAGCTCACCTCCGAGCGCAGCGCGCTCGTGCGGGAGATCTTTTCCATCCACTACCACTTCGAGGCGGACGAGCTTCTCTTCAAGATGAAAGAGAAGAGCGTCAAGATCTCGCGGGCGACGGTGTATCGCACGCTGGAGCTGCTCGTGAAGTCGGGGATGGTGCGGCGGGTTCATCTCGGCGAGGACCACTATCACTACGAGCACGTCACCGGAAACTCGCACCACGATCATCTGGTCTGCACGGTGTGCGGCGGCGTGATCGAGTTCCATGACGAGGTTCTCGAAAAACGCCAGCTCGAGATCTGCGAGCGCAAGAAGTTCACTCCCACCTTTCACAACCTTCAGATCCTCGGCGTCT
>DASYLL010000146.1:0-37492 GCA_036009605.1 Thermoanaerobaculia bacterium
CGCCGATAGCAAACATACCAAAGCGGCAGCTGCGGCTGCCGCACTCCAAACCTATACTCACCGCACATGAAACGCGCAGCCGCGATCCTGCTCCTGCTCACCGCCTGCACGACGACCACGCCTCCGCAACCGGCGCCGACCACGGCACCAACGCCGACTCCGTCGCTCGAAACATTCGACGGCTTCGTGCCGCTGCGCTGGGATGCGCAGAACGGCAAGCTGCTGATGGAGATCACGCGCTTCGGCGAGGAGGTGATCTGGCAGGTCTCGCTCGCGTCCGGCGTCGGATCGAATCCGATCGGACTCGATCGCTCGCAGCTCGGCGCGACACATCTGGTGCGCTTCGAGCGCGTCGGTCCGCGCGTGCTCATGGTCGAGCCGAACTACGCATTTCGCGCGCTGAGCAACGATCCGTCGGAACGTCGCACAGTCGAGCAGTCGTTCGCGCAATCGATCCTCGCAGGATTCAAGGTCGAATCCGAGACGCCCAACGGTGTGCTCGTCGACGCGACGGAGTTCTTCCTCTCCGATGCTCACGGCGTCGCGCGTCGCCTGCGTGATGCAGAGCAGGGCTCGTACTCACTCGATCGCAATCGCAGCGCGCTCTATCTGCCGCGCACGAAAGCGTTCCCGCGCAACACCGAAGTCGAAGCGACGCTGACATTCACGACGAACGATCGTCCTGGTGCGCTCGTTCGCGGAGTCACGCCGACAGCTGACGTGGTCACCGTGCGCCAGCATCATTCGTTCGTCGCGTTGCCCGAGCCCGGCTTCGTGCCGCGTCGGCAGGATCCGCGCGTCGGCGTATTCGGCGTCGAGTTCTACGATTACGCCTCGCCATTCAGCGAACCGATCACGAAACGCTGGGTCGCGCGGCATCGCATGGAGCCGGGAATGCCGCTCGTCTACTACGTCGACAATGGCGTGCCGGAGCCGATCCGCACCGCGCTCGTTGAAGGCGCGTCGTGGTGGAACGAAGCGTTCGAAGCGGCAGGCTTTCCGAACGGCTTTCAGGTGAAGGTGCTCCCCGCCGACGCCGACCCGCTCGACATCCGCTACAACGTCATCAACTGGGTGCATCGCTCGACCCGCGGCTGGTCGTACGGCGCCGGCGTCACCGACCCGCGCACCGGCGAGATCATCAAAGGCGTCGTCCTCCTCGGCTCACTGCGCATCCGCCAGGACGTCCTGCTCGCGCGCGGCCTGATGTCGCAATACGACGCGCTCGATCCGAAAACAAGCCCGTCGCTGATGGCACTCGCGCGCATTCGCCAACTCTCCGCGCACGAAGTCGGACACACACTCGGCCTCGATCACAACATGGCCGCGTCGACGAACAATCGCGCGTCCGTCATGGACTATCCCGCGCCGTACGTGAAGATCGTGAACGGCGCGCTCGATTTGTCCGAGGCGTACACGATCGGCGTTGGCGCGTACGACATTGCGGCGATTCGCTACACGTACGCGCCGGTCGCGAACGACGCGGAGCTCGATGCACTCGCACGCGCGACACCGCTGTTCGTGTCCGATCCGCATTCGCGTCCGGTCGGCGGCGCGCATCCGATGGGCTCGGTGTGGGACAACGGCGGCGATCCGATCGCGATGCTGCGTCACGAGATCGAAGTGCGCCGCATCGCGCTCGATCAATTCGGACTGCGCAACATCGACAACGGGCGTCCGCTGTCCGCGCTCGAAGAAGCGCTCGTGCCGCTGTATCTCCATCATCGCTATCAGCTCGAAGCGGCCGCGAAATCAATCGGTGGCGTTTCATACACGTACGCCGTGAAAGAAGCCGCGACGACCGCGCCCGTGCAGCAGATCGTGCCTGCGAAGCAGCAGCGCGATGCGCTCGCCGCGGTGATGTCGACGCTCGACGCGCAATTCCTCGAGATCCCGAAACGGATCGTCGATCTCATCCCGCCTCCGTCGTACGCATGGGGCGATGCGAACACCGAAGTGTTCCCGCGCCGCACCGATCCCGTCTTCGATCCGATCGCCGCGGCGATGACATCGGCGGACATCACGGTTTCCGCGCTCCTCGATCCCGCACGCACCGCACGCCTCACGCAGCAATCCGACAACCTCACGATGCGCGAGCTCACCGACGCGCTCGTCACCGTCGCATCGCGCCAGGGACCAATCTCCCGCGCATCGCGCACCCTGATCATGACGCGCCTCGCGCAGCTCGCGTCGAATCGCGAGGCCGCACCGCAGGTGCGCGCCGAAGCCAGTGACGCGCTGCGCCGCCTGTCCGCACGCCTCGCAAGCGCGGTCAGCGATACCGCCGAAGCCACCCACCGCCGCGCGACCCGCGACGAGATCGAGCGCTTCCTCGCCCATCCGGAAGCGTGGCAGGCAGCAACGATCCCCGGCGTCCCGCCGGGACCGCCAATCTAGCGCGCTGCGCGCGGTTGTCAGTTGTCGGTTGTCGGTTGTCTGTGGGGCTTGGAGTAACGCACAGACAACCGAGAACCGAGAACTGACAACTGCGCGCGCGTCGCGCGCGCCTAACTTTCTCTGAAACTATTCGTACAACCGGTGCGTAATTGGTTTCTGTCAGGAGAGGCTCATCATGTCCAGACTCGGAAAAACCCTCGTTCTCCTCATCATCCTCGCCGCCGCGAGCGTCGGTGTGTACGCATTCGCGCGCAACGGCAAGAGCAAGGATGGCGGGCTGAAAGAGGTCGAAGTCACGCAGGGAACGATCGTCGAGAAGGCGGTTGCCGTCGGCCAGATCCAGCCGCGACAGAAGTTCCAGGTGAAGTCGAAGATCTCCGGCATCGTCCGCCGCGCGCTCGTGCAGGTCGGCGACACGGTCAAGGCCGGCGATCCGCTGTTCGAGATCGCGCCTGATCCGACTCCCCTCGAAGTTTCGGAAGTCGATCGTCGCGTCGAATCCGCAACGGCGTCCTTCCGGCGCGCCGAGAGCGAGTTTCAGCGCTCCAACGATCTCGCCGCGAGCGGGGTGCTGCCGCGCTCGGACGTCGATCAGAAGAGAGAAGCCTATGAGCTCGCGCGCGTCGCGCTCTTCAAAGCCCAACAGGATCGCGATCTCACCCGCAAAGGCCGCCTCGGCGTCGGCGGACAGGAATCGATCATCCGCGCACCGGCCGCCGGCACCGTGCTGACCCGCATGGTCAACGAAGGCGATCCGATCGTGCCGCTGACGTCGTATCAGCCCGGCACCGAGATGGCCACCATCGCCGACATGTCCGATCTGATCTTCAAAGGCACCGTCGATGAGATCGACGTCGGCAAACTCTCCGGCTCGATGGTCGCACGCATCAAAGTCGGCGCGCTGCCGACCGACATCGTCACCGGCCACGTGCAGCGCATCGCCCCGCAGGCGCAGCAGAAAGAAGGCGCCACGCTGTTCGACGTCGAGATCGAGCTCGATCCCAACCAGAAGATCACCCTGCGCGCCGGCTACTCCGCCAACGCCGACGTGATCATCCGCGAAAAGAAAGACGTCCTGGTCCTCCCCGAACGCCTCGTGTCCTTCGAAGACGGCGGCAAGAAAGCCTCCGTCGAAGTCCCCAACGCCGATCCGAAAGCAGAACCGAAAAAAGTCGAGATCAAGACCGGCATCTCCGACGGCCTGAACGTCGAGATCGTGTCGGGATTGAAGAAGGGCGAGAAGGTCGTGGAGCGCCCGCCGAAGGAAATCTCGTAAGCGCGCTGCGCGCGCGTTGTCGGTTGCTGGTTGTCGGTTCGTGGTGCCTCAGCGCGAGAGCGTTCACTCTCGCAACACGCGACCTTGAACCAGCAACCAGCAACAAATCTCACAGACAACCGACAACCGAGAACTGACAACCACTCAAGATGATCTCCCTACGAGACGTCCTCCGCCAGCTCCTCCGTGACGTGCGCACCGAAAAGCTGCGCACGTTCCTCACGGTCTTCGGGATCGTGTGGGGCACGGTCGCGATCAGCCTGATGCTGGCGTTCGGCAACGGTCTGCACAAGAACCTCATCAAGCAGACCGCGGGGCTCGGCGACCGCATCGTCATCGCATGGCCGGGCCTCACGTCGATTCCGTTCGAAGGACTCGGCAAAGGACGCCGCCTGCGCGTCACCGAAGAAGACATCTCCGCGGTGCGCACCGAAGTCCCCGGATTGAAAGCGATCTCCGGCGAGTACATGACGTCGATGCGCCTCGACTACGGCACGAAGACGATGTCGATCGACGTCTCCGGCGTCGAGTCCGCATTCGGCGGCATGCGCAACCTCATTCCGTCGGCGGGCGGACGCTTCATCAATCCGATCGACGACCGCGAACAGCGCCGCGTGATCTTCATCGGCGACAAGCTCTCCGAAAACATCTTCGGCGGCGGCCCTGACGCTGTCGGCAATGCGATCGGCAAGATCGTGCTCGTCAATCAGTCGCCGTTCCTCGTCGTCGGCGTGCTCGTGAAGAAAGCGCAGGACTCGAGCTACAGCGGCCGCGACAACGAGAAGGCGTTCATCCCCTCATCCACGTTCCGCGCGCTCAGCGGCGACAAGTACGTCGACAACATGGTCTTCCAGGCGGCGGACTCCGGCGACACGAAAGGCGTCATCGAGCGCGTACGCGGCGCATTCGGCAATCGCCTCCGCTTCGACGCGACCGACAAAGAAGCGATGTCGATGTGGGACACGACCGAACAGTTCCAGTTCTTCGACATCTTCATGCTCTCGTTCAACGCCTTCCTCGGCATCATCGGCGTGCTCACGCTGATCGTCGGCGGCATCGGCGTCTCGAACATCATGAACGTCGTCATCGAAGAGCGCACCCGCGAGATCGGCATCAAGATGGCCCTCGGCGCGAAGTCGCGCTACATCCTCATGCAGTTCCTCCTCGAGACGCTGATGGTCACGTTCTTCGGCGGCCTCGTCGGATTCGTGCTGTCGCTCGGCATCTGCGCCGTCTTCCCCGCGTCGCTGTACGACTACGTGGGAAAACCCGAGGTTTCGCCGATCGTGGCGATGTTCACAGCGGCGGCGCTGGGGATCGTTGGATTGATCGCGGGATACTTCCCGGCGCGCGACGCGTCGCGGCTCGATCCCGTAGTAGCGATGAAATTATGAAGATGTTCTCGGTTGTCGGTTCTCAGTTGTCTGCGACTGAGCGCTCGAGCGAAAACTCACAGACAACCGACAACTGAGAACCGAGAACAGCGAAGCGAAAAATGAATCACGATCTGCACGTCATCAAAACGCTCTTCGCCAGCGCATCGCAGCTGCAGAAGAAACGCGCGTATCTCACGATCGCCGCGATCGCATGGGGCACCGTCGCGATCCTGCTGCTGCTCGCATTTGGCGAAGGCCTGAAGCGGCAAATGGACAAAAACCGCAGGTCCACGGGTGAAAATCTCGCGGTCATGTGGCCCGGCGAAACGACGAAAGCGTGGCAGGGCATGCCGCCCGGCCGCCCGATCCGCCCGCGCATCGAAGATGTGGAGATGCTCCGCGAACAGATGCCGGAGCTGAAGAGCGTGCACGGCGAAGTCGTGTCGTGGCGCACCGCGATGCAGTGGGAGCGCAAGACCGTCAACGGCCGCGTGCTCGGCGCGCATCGTTCGTACGGCGAGAGCCGCGTGCACTATCCCGTCGCGGGCGGACGGTGGATCAACGCCGCCGATGAAGAACAGCGCCGCCGCGTCGTGTTCCTCGGCGACGAGCTCGCGACCGACATCTTCGGCGACGTGAATCCGATCGGCAAAACGGTACTGATCAACAACGCGCCGTACAGCGTCATCGGCGTGATGCAGAAGAAGACGCAGATGGGCGTGTACGGCGGTCCGGACAAAGACCACGCCGTCATCCCCTACACGACGTTCCGCGCACAGTTCGGACGCGACCGCCTGAATGTGCTCGTGATTCAGGTACGCGAACCGGAGCAGATGGTCGGCGCGCTGAAACGCGTCAATGAAATCCTCGGCAAGAAGTACGGCTACGATCCGACCGACGACCGTGCCTTCGGCACCTGGGACATGGTGAAGTCGTCGAAAGACATGCGGATGATGATCGTCGGCATCCAGATGTTCCTCGGCATCGTCGGCGCTCTTACCCTCGTCATCGGCGGCGTCGGCGTGGCGAACATCATGTACGCCGTGGTGAAGGAGCGCACTCGCGAGATCGGCGTGAAAATGGCCCTCGGTGCAAAAGCACGATGGATCATCTGGCCGTTCGTGCTCGAAGGTCTGGTCTACACGTTCATCGGCGGCGCGCTCGGCATCATGATCGCGACGCTGCTCGTCGCCGCAGCCACCTTCCTGCCGGTGGAGAACAACGACGTGATGGCGTTCCTCGGCCGCCCGACACTCTCTCCGCAGATCGGCATCGCCACGTCCGCGATCCTCGGCATGATCGGACTGCTGGCGGGCTACTTCCCGGCACGCCGCGCCGCGCGCGTCGACCCGGCGGCGACACTCAGATATGAATAGACGCAAGATTGAATTCGGTCGCCGGTTGTCAGTTGTCGGTTCTCAGCTCTCTGCGACTCATCGCCCGGACCACAGCTCACAGACAACCGACAACCGACAACTGACAACCGCCCCATGCCCACGGAGCAAATTACGATGAACTCAAACGGCACCATCATCCGCATGGACAACATCCGCAAGGTGTACGACACCGGCAAGGTGAAAGTCGAAGCGCTCAAAGGCATCGACCTTGATGTCTTCCCCGGCGAGTTCGTCGCCATCGTCGGCCCGTCGGGCTCAGGGAAGTCGACGCTGATGAACCTCCTCGGCTGCCTCGACACGCCGACCGACGGCATCTACGAGATCGGCGGCGACAACGTGGCCGGCGTCACGCGCGACCAGCTGGCCGAGATCCGCAACCGCCGCGTCGGATTCGTCTTCCAGAACTTCAACCTCCTCCCGCACATCAGCGCGCAGGAGAACGTCGAGCTGCCGATGCTGTTCGGCGGCGTCTCCCCAAAAGACCGCCGCGACCGCGCCGCCGAAATGCTCACCCGCGTCGGCCTCGGCGACCGCCTCGATCACAAGCCGACCGAGCTCTCCGGCGGCCAGATGCAACGCGTGGCCATCGCCCGCGCGCTGGCGATGAACCCCGACATCCTCCTCGCCGACGAGCCGACCGGCAACCTCGACACGAGCTCGGGCACGGACATCATGACGATCTTCAACGAGCTCTGGAAAAGCGGCCGCACGCTGATCATCATCACGCACGATCCCGCACTCGCACGCCGCGCGAGCCGCATCGTGGAGATCCGCGACGGACGGATCACGAGCGATCAGAAGAACGAAGTGGCGGCGTAACGGGTCGCAGGAGGGTTTTCGTTCGGCCGAACATCGCCGATACTGGAACGACTGCGATGAAGAAAGCACTCCTGCTCTGCGCCCTCCCTTTCCTTGCTGCCTGCGCCGCGAAGTCAGAAGGGAAAAGCCAGGCCGCTGCCGCTGACACGACCGTGGCCGCCGTCGAACCGTCCACGGCGTTGCCACCGAACCATCCGCCCATCGGAACGTCCGGCGGAAATGACACCGCAATGGCGCCTTCCGAACCGGTGAGCGGAACCGTCCTTGAGACGCTCGAGGCGGGCAGCTTCACCTACGTTCGCTTCAAGACCGCCACGGGCGAGCGCTGGGCGGCGATCGGACGGACGGAGCTTGCTCGCGGCACGACGATCACCATCGCTCCGAACATGGTCGCCGACCGCTTCGCGTCCCAGCCTCTCGGCAGGACGTTCGACAACCTCATCTTCGGCGCGCTCAAAGACGCCGCACCGTCCGCCGGCGGCGGCTCGCCCTCGCCTCACGCGACCGCCGCGGCGCAGCCCGCGCCGGCCCCGGTCCGCGCCGTGGCCAGGGCGGAGGGGAACGATGCGAAGACCGTCGCCGAGCTGTGGGAAGGCAGCCCGGCCATCCGCGACGGCCAGCGCGTCGTGGTGCGAGGCACGGTCGTGAAGGTGCTGCGCGGGATCATGGATCGCAACTGGATCCATCTCCGCGACGGCTCCGGTACGCCCGGCAAGGACGACATCACGGTGACGAGCCAGGAGACTCCGAGCGTCGGCAGCATCGTGACCGCGACCGGCACGGTTCATCTGAACCGCGACTTCGGCTCCGGCTACAACTATCCGGTGCTCATCGAAGAGGCCTCGTTCCGGTAACGCGCGCGGACAGCCCATCCGCGCAACGTGCGACTCCTCGTGACTTCCGGGTGAAGTGGCGGCGTAGAGCTCGTTTTATCAGTCAACCTTCACAGCTTGTCTCAGCCATAGTCAACCTCCACAGCTTGACTCCTTCCGAGTCAAGCTTAGAATGTTGACCATGGCCGGCCGCCGTTCCGAACGATGGGTCGCCGTGATCGGCGACATGGTTCATTCCCGCGAGCTGTCCGCGCGGGCGCGAGCTGCGGCGCAGCGCGATTTCACGAAGCTCATCGCGCTCCTCAATAAACGCTTCCGGCGAGGGATCGCGTCGCGCTTCGTGATCACGCTCGGCGATGAGTTTCAGGCACTCCTCTCGGATCCCGCGGTGATTCCGGAGATCGTCTGGGTGATCGAGACCGAATACCATCAGCGCGACGTGCGACTCGGATTCGGCTTCGGTACGCTTCATACTCCGATCCAGAAGGTGGCGATCAACATCGACGGGCCGGTGATGCACAAAGCACGCGCCGCGATCTCGCTCGCGCGCAGCCGCAGAATTCTCGGCGGCGTGTTCGATGGATTCGGCGCGTACGACGAAGTGCTCACGGGATTCGCGCAAGTCCTGCGGCAGGTTCGACAGCGGATGACACCTCGCCAGCGTGAAGTGGTCGCTCTCCTGCGCGCCGGAAAGACACAGATTCAGGTTGCGTCTGCACTGGAGATCTCCAAACAGGCGGTGTCGGGACATGCGAGTGCCGCGGGTTCGGAAGCCTATCGAGCCGCGGAAGAGGGCTGGAAGGTCGCACTCGGTATCGCGACCGGCAAGCGGAGCGCGAAGGAATGAAGAGCGCGCCGCTCCTCGTGTGGGCTCACGTGTTGCTCGTCTGGGCTGTTGCGAACTACATCTCGCGTGATCCCCTCCATGACGAGGCGGACCTGAAGGACACCGCGGAGCGCTTTCGCTCGATCGGTTGGTGGCGCGTGTGGGTCATCGTCCGCGCAGTCGCTGGCGCAGCGGTCATCGCGTACATCGCGCCGACCAGCATCGCTGCGTTGATGTTGATCGGCGCGATCGCGTTGCCGTTCTTACGCATCGCAATCCCTGCGAAGCGCTGTGCGACGTTGGAGACGATCACAAATGTCGCGTTCGTCGCGGCGTCGTTTGCCCTCGTGAAGAACGGCGTGCAGCTGGAACACGCGTGGTTCGCGATTCCAACGACGGAGAATCGGATCGCCGCGACATGCATCCTCGGGGCGTTGTTTCTCGTCACGGTTCACGGCGGCACGAACATCGTTCGCGGCATTCTGAAGAAGAGCGGCGCGGTACCGACGGTTGGCGATTCGGAGAATCGCACGGTCGATGTAAAGGAATTCAATCGCGGACGTCTGATCGGAGCGCTCGAGCGCGTGCTGCTGTGGGCCGTCGTGATCGCGGGCAGCTACGAGGCGATCGGATTCATCGTGGCCGCGAAAGGATTGATCCGCTCGCGCGAGCTCGAAACGAATCGCGACATGACGGAGTACTTTCTCATCGGCTCCCTCACCAGTGTCCTCGTCGCCCTTGCGACCGGCTCCATCGCGAAGGTCGTCCTCGCGACCTACTGGTGACGGATGCGCCGTCCTCTCTACCTCATCGTCGCTACGCTCCTCTTCGTGCTGTTCGCGCTCCAACTCGTCGTGCACGCAACGCGGACGAGCGTCACGATCGATGAACCGACGCATCTCATCGCGGGCTATCGCTACCTCACGTGCGGCGATTTCGGGATCAATCGCGAGCATCCGCCGCTGCTGAAGATCGTCGCGGCGCTGCCGCTGCGGACGATGGATCTGCGCGATCCGCTCGGACCGTGCGGACAGAACGATGGCGCGTCGCAGGCGATGGCGTTCGAGGCCGGCGGTGCGTTCGTGCTCGCGAATGGCATCGATCGCGTCGTGATTCCTGCGCGCGCGGCGGCGATGGTGTTCAGCCTCGCGCTCGCGGCGCTCGTGTTCGCGGCGGCACGCGCGATGTTCGGGCCGGTGGAGGGACTGATCGCGCTCGCCGCGCTCGCGTTCGAGCCGACGCTCCTCGCGCACGGATCGCTGATCACGAACGACATGGCACTCGCGACAGCGTTGTTCGCGACAGTCTTCGCGATCTACCGCTACAAAGAGCGGCCAACGATCGCGCGTCTCGTCTTCATCGGAATCGCGGCCGGGCTTGCGCTCGCGTCGAAGCATTCAGGCGTGATCGTGTTGCCGATCGTCGTGTTGTTCCTCTGGCCGCGAGTGCGCGCGTGCGCGATCGTGATCGCAATCGCGGTGCTCCTGTTGTTCGCGACGTACGGCTTCGATCCGCGTATGTACTTCGACGGATTCCGTGTGCTGTTCGCGGGCAGCGAGCGGGCAGTGTCTCTCTTCGATCGCGTTTATCCGAGCGGGCGCTGGTACTACTTTCCACTCGCGTTCGCGATCAAAGCGAGCGTGATCACGCTCGTCCTGCTGCCGTTCGCCATCGCCTCGCGGCGCTGGCTGCTGCTCATCCCGCCCGCCCTCTTCCTCGGCATCAGCATGTTCGCCGGAATCAACATCGGCGTGCGGCACATCCTCCCGATCTGGCCGTTCGTGATCGTCGCCGGCGTCGGCGGGCTGTGGGCGTTCGCAAAACAGAAGCGATCGGCGCGGATCGTGGTCGCGACGTTGCTGCTGTTTCACGCGATCAACACCGCGGCCATCGCACCGAACTACATCGCGTTCGGCAACTATCCAACGCATCGCGTCTTCAAGGACTCGAACGTCGAGTGGAGCCAGAACATGAAAATCGCGCGCGACTGGCTCGAGCGTGAAGGCGTCACCGCGTGCTGGTTCGCCGCGTATGGCCACGGCGCGCTCAGCGCGGCGCAGCAGCCGTGCAAGCTCCTTCCCGCGTTCGGATGGAGTGCCGGCCGCATCGCGAATGCGGTGCCCGAGGTGATTGAGGGGACGGTGCTGGTGAGCGTGACGGCGTTGCCGCCGCGCGGCGGACCCGAGTACGCACCGATCACCTCCACGCAACCGATCGATCTTCTTGGCGGCAGCGTGCTCGTTTATCGCGGCACGTTCCGCGTCCCGCGACTCGCGGCGATCAGTCACGCCACGCGTGCGTTGCAGCTCGCGAGTCGTGGAGATGCAACCGCGGCGCAGAACGAAGCGCGCAGAGCGATGCAACTCGCGCCGGATGATCCGCGCGTGCGTCGCGCGTGGGCAGCCGTCAACGCGAAGTGAGCAAGTGCTTCTGTACTTTGCCGAGCGCGGTGCGAGGGATCGAGTCGACCTTCACAAAGCGTCGCGGCACCTTGAACGACGCGAGTTGTTCGCGACACGTGCGATCGAGCGTTGCGTCGTCGAAATCGCCGACGAGATATGCGATCGGCACTTCGCCGCGTACTGCATCCTCCTCGCCGACCACGGCCGCTTCGGACACGCCGGGTTGTTCGAGCAGCAGTTCCTCGATCTCGCGTGGATAGATATTGAAGCCGCCGGAGATGATCAGATCGCTCTTGCGCCCGAGGAGTGTGATGTAGCCGTCGGAGTCGACGGAGGCGAGGTCGCCGGTGCGGAAGAAACCGTCCGATGTGAATGCGTTCGCTGTTGCATCGGGACGGCACCAATAGCCCGCGAACACGTTCGGTCCGCGCACGAACAACTCGCCGTCCTCGATGCGCGTCGACACGCCGGGCAGCGGAAATCCGACCGTGCCGGCGCGTCGTTCGCCGACGTACGGATTGCTGGTGTTCATGAACGTCTCGGTCATGCCGTAGCGCTCGAGAATCGTGTGATCGAAGAGCTCGCGGAAACGTTCCAGCACATGCGCGGGCAGCGGTGCGGAGCCGCTGACGAAGAGTCGCATCGACGCGCCGATCGCACACGCATCATCGGACGGCGTTTCGAGGAGGCGCACGTACATCGTCGGTACACCGAAGAACAGCGTTGGCGCGAATGCACGCAGCTCGTCGACGATGACGCGATGATCGAAACGCTCGACGAGTCGCATGCGGCAACCGCTGAGCAGCCACGTGTGCAGACCGTTGCCGAGTGCGTGAATGTGAAAGAGCGGAAGCGCGAGAAAGAAACGGTCGCGGTCGGTGATCTGCCAGCAGCTGACGAGATTCACCGCGTTCGCCGCGAAGTTGTCATGCGTGAGCACGGCGCCTTTCGACGTGCCGGTCGTGCCCGAGGTGTAGATGATTGCGGCCGGGGTGCTGCCGTCGAGGTCGAGTGGCGGGCGGATTTCGCTCGCGCCGACTTCGAGAAATGCTGAGAGATTTTCCGCGGTGATGACGACACGCGGCTCCGCATCATTGACGATGTGTGCGACTTCACGCTCGCGATACAACACGTTGATCGGCACGAAGATCACGCCGAGCTTCACGCAAGCGAGGTAGAGATCGATCAGCTCGATGCGGTTCGCGAGCTGCACGCAAAGGCGATCGCCCTTCGAAAATCCGTGCGCGTGCAACGCACTCGCGGCGCGGTTGCTGCGCAGCTCGAGATCGCCGAACGTGTACGAGCGACCGTCCCACTCCAGCGCGACCTCGGATTCGCGCAGTTTCAGCGAAAGGTCGAAGAGATGAAGGAGATGCACGCGAGTATCATCTCCGGAAGGAGGTCCTCATGGCCAAAGGACAGGACAAGCGCAAAGAAGTGAAGAAGCCGAAGAAAGACAAGAAGTAAGAAGGAAGAGACTGGAGCGACGGGCTCTCAGCCCGTCGCCCGTCCACCTATTTCGGACCCTTGTCGAGCGGATAATCCAGCTGCCGCCAGGCGACGAGGCCGCCGAACAGCGCCTTCACGTTCTTGTATCCGTGCCGGTTGAGGATCTCGCCCGCGCTGATGCTCGACTCTTCCGCCGGGCAGGTGCAGTACGTGACGATCTCCGCGTTCTTGTCCTTCGGCAGCAGGTCGAGATTCGACTCGACGCTGGAGAGCGCGATGTGCAGCGAGCCCGGAACGTGCGCCGCCGCATACGCGCCCGCATCGCGAACGTCGATCACCGTCACGTTGCCGGCCTTCGTCTTTTCGCGAAGGTCTTCGACCGAGATGCGCGGATACGACGCGTGATCGGTCGGGGGAGGAGCGCTCGGATTCGAGGTCGTCGACATCGGAGCGGTGGCGGATGCGATCGGCTGCATTGCACCAAACGAATCGGTCGTCGTCTCGGGAGCGGGAGTGCTCGGTGCCGGAGTCGACGCAGCGTCAGCAACGCTCGACGACGTGATCGGCGGAGGCGTTTCGACCGTGCGCGTCAGTGCCCAGCCGACAAGTCCGGCGATGAGCAGCGCGCCGATCGCGAGATAAATCAGTGAGGTCTTCGAGGAGGTTTCCTGCGCTTGCGTGTGTTGTGGTTTCGCCATACGGCAACGATCCTACAGCGCAGCAACCGCCGCGAGCAACCGAGCGACTTCCGTGTCCGTTGTGTAACAACCGCACCCGACGCGCAGCAGGTTCTCGATGCCGTAGCGATCGCAGACGGTCGACGCGTAGAAATCGCCACTGCTCGCGAAGATCGCGCTCTCCGTGAGCTTGCGTGCGACGTCGTGAGAATCCATCCCGTCGACGCGGAACGAAACCGTCGGCGTGCGCGGCTGCGACGGCGGCGGTCCGTACACTTTCACGTTCGGCAGCGACGTGAGCCCGTCCCACAGCTGTTGCGTCAGACGCAACCCTGCCGCGTGCAGGTCGGCGTAGCCGCGTTCTAGCCGCTCGCGCCGCGTTCCCCCTTTGCCGCCGATCGACGCGAGAAACTCGATCGTCGCCCCGATCCCTGCAATCGCTTCGTGATTCTGCGTTCCCGTCTCGACGCGTTCCGGAGCGTAATCGGGCGCCGGCGCGAGCTTCGGAAACGGCAGCGTGTCGAGCAGCGAAAAGCGCCCCCACAGAATCCCGGCGTGCGGTCCGTAGAACTTGTACGACGAGCACGCGAGGAAATCGCAGCCGATGGCCTGCACGTCGATCAGCTCGTGCGGCGTGAGATGCACGGCATCGACGAAGCTGTAGACGCCGGCATCGCGCGCGATCTTCGTCACACGCTGCAGGTCATTGATGGTTCCGGTCGCATTCGACGCGCCACCGATCGCGATGAGCTTCGTCCGATCATTGACGAGCGACGCGAGGTGTTCGTAGTCGAGTTGCGCCGTGTCGCAAATCATCCGCGCCGTGCGCACGACGATCCCGCGATCGATCTCCAGCGCACGCCACGGCGCGATGTTCGCGTGATGATCGAGCTCCGTGACGATCACTTCGTCGCCTTCGGACCAGGTGCGGCCGAGGGCTCGGGCGAGATGGAAGGTGAGCGTGGTCATGTTCGCGCCGAATGCGATCTCGTTCGGCTGCCCGTTCAGCAGATCCGCGGCCGCTTCGCGCGCGCCGGTGATGATCGCATCCGTCTCCGCGCTGGTTGGGTAGTGCCAGTGCGTGTTCGCGTTGTGATGGAGGAGGTAGTCGGACATCGCGTCGGCGACGCTGCGCGGCACCTGCGTCCCGCCGGGAGCATCGAAATACGCGACGCGCTCGCCGTTGTGCGTCCGGGCCAGCGCGGGGAACTGAGAACGGATGTGATCGATGTTCATGCGCCGCGCATTGTAGTCGGCGGCATTTGGTATTCTCCGCGACCAAATGGCCGAACAGTCCCTTCGTGACGTACGCATCGAGAAACGACAGCTCCTGGAGCGGGAGGGCGTGCAGATCCATCCCGAGCGTTTCGAGCGCACGCACACGCTCCGTGAAGTCATGGCTTTGGAGCCCGGAACGAAAGTCCGCGCCGCGGGCCGCGTCGGCCAGTTGCGCAAGTTCGGCAAGCTCACCTTCGCCACGCTCGAAGACTTCGAGGGTCACATCCAGATCGCGCTCCTGCGGGACGAGCTCGATGCCGATCCCGAGGTGAGCAGGAAAAAGTACGAGCTTTTCTCGAAGGGCGTCGATCGCTGGGATTTCATCGGCGTCGACGGCGAAATGTATCGCACCGACAAAGGCGAGCTCACGATCCGCGTCAAAATATGGACGCTCCTCGGCAAAACGCTGCAACCGCCGCCAAACAAATATCAGGGCGTCAAAGACGTCGAGACGAACTGGCGCAAGCGCTATCTCGATCTCGTCTCGAACGAAGAAACGCGCCACCGTTTTCGCATGCGCACGAAGATCGTCAATGCACTGCGCGATTTTCTGAATCGCAATGGCTTCGACGAAGTCGAGACGCCGATCCTCAATACGCAGCAGTCCGGCGCGCTCGCGCGTCCGTTCCATACGCACCACAATGCGCTCGACATCGAGCTCGTGCTGCGCATTGCACCGGAGACGTATCTCAAGCGACTGATCGTCGGCGGCTACGACCGCGTCTATGAATTCGCGCGCTGCTTCCGCAATGAAGGTCTGGCCGCGTCGCACCTTCAGGAATTCACGATGCTGGAGTTTTACGCGGCGTACTGGAACTACGAAGACAACATGGCCTTCACCGAGGCGATGCTCAAGCACGCCATTCAGAAGGCGGCGGGAACGCTGCAGATCGAGCGCGGTGGCACGACCATCGACTTCTCGAAGCCATGGCCGCGCGTGCGCCTGCGCGACATCATTCTCGAAAAGAGTGAGATCGACATCGATCTGCATCACGACGTCGACTCGCTGCGCAAAGCGATCTTCGCGGCGAAAGTCGATCTCGATAATCCCGACGCCGGCCGCGGCAGTCTCATCGACCAGCTCTACAAGCGCACCGCCCGCCCGTCGCTGATCCAACCCACATTCATCGTCGGACATCCCGTCGACCTCTCCCCCCTCGCCCGCCGCAATGACACGAATCCCGACGCCGTCGACCGCTTCCAGCTCGTCGTCGATACGTGGGAAGTCATCAACGCCTACTCCGAGCTCGTCGACCCGATCGACCAGCGCCAACGCTTCGAAGAACAGGCCGATCTGCGCAAGAAAGGCGACGACGAAGCAATGCCGGTCGACGAGGATTACCTGATGGCCATGGAGTTCGGCATGCCGCCAATCTCGGGCTGGGGGATGGGGATTGATCGGTTCGTGGCGTTGTTGACCGAGGCGCCGAATTTACGGGACGTGGTTTGGTTTCCGTTGATGCGCCCGGTTTCCGATGATGAAGAAGTCTCAGAGTCTCAGAGTCTCAGAGTCTCAGAGGAAGGCGCGGTCGAGTAGCGAATGAGCAATCCGATCAACGTAGTCGCAGACTTCCAGAAAGAGCTCGCATCGGCATCAACCCCCGAGGAGTTGGCGACGCTGCGCGTCAAGTACCTCGGCAAGAAATCATACGTCAAGACAGCTCTGAAATCGGCCGGCTCGATGCCTGCCGATGTGCGTCCGGTTTTCGCTAAACAAATCAATGATGCGCAATCGACCATCGAGAAAGAGCTCGATGAAGCAACCGAGCGCATCAAAGAAATCGCGGCGGCAAAGCAGATCGAGGCCGAATGGCAGGATCTGACGCTGCCCGGCATTGCGCAGGAGCGTGGGTCGACGCATCCGCTCACGCAGGTCCACAAGAAAGCCATGGATGTCATGCGACGTCTCGGATTCACGCTCGAAGAAGGGCCGGAGATCGAGACGCCGTATTACAACTTCGACGCGCTCAACATCCCCGAAAACCATCCCGCGCGCGACATGCAGGACACATTCTGGCTTCCTGACAATCATCTGCTGCGCTCCCATACGACGACCGTGCAGGCGCGCGTGCTCGAACAGCATCCGCCGCTGCCGATCAAAGTCGTCGCGGCCGGCCGTGTCTATCGCAATGAAGCGGTCGACGCGACGCATCTGGCGATGTTCCATCAGTTCGAAGGCATCTGGGTCGAGGAAGGGCTGACCTACGGCGATCTCAAAGGCACGCTGCTCGAGATCGCGCGCTCGATCTACGGCGAAGGCCACGAGTTCCGCTTCAAGCCGAAGTACTACCCCTACACCGAGCCATCCGTCGGCATGGACATGCAGTGCACGGTCTGTTTCGCGAAAGACGAAAACTGCCCCGCCTGTCGCGGCGCGGGCTGGATCACGATCCTCGGCTCCGGCATGATCCATCCCAAAGTTTTCATCGAATTCGGCTACGACCACACGAAGCTGAGCGGCATCGCGTTCGGCATCGGCACAACGCGCATCGCGGCGCAGGCCGCGGGACTGACCGCGCTGAAACCGCTGTATGAGCAGGACCTTCGCGTCCACCGAAACATCTACCGAGGTGGCCTGTGAAGTTTCTTCTCGAACATCTGAAAACGCACGTCGACATGCCCGCGTCCACGCGCGAATCGCGCGAGCTGCTGGACGACGTCGGCATTGAAGTGAAATCGGTCGACGCCACCGCGGTCGGTACTGTTTTCAATTGCGAGCTGCTCGCGAATCGCGGCGATCACTATTGCTACGAAGGCGTCGCGCGCGAGGTCAGCGGACGCACTGACGCGCCGCTGCGCTATCCGAAACTGCGCAAGCTCGATGTACACGCGGCAGATGCGACGCGCGTGAAGATCGAGTCGCCGTTGTGCCTCGTGTACACGGTGACGGAACTGTTTGCCCCTGTCATCCCGAGCGAAGCGAGGAACCTGGGCGGGCGGGGCGCGGACGATCAGCCTCTGTCGCCCCTCCCGCACGGGTCCCTCGCTCACGCTCGGGATGACAAAGCGCCATTGCCGCCCGAAGTCCTCGCACCCCTCACCGCTGCGGACGTGCATTCGATCAGCGCGCCCGTCGACGCGTCCAACCTCGCGAACTTCGACATCGGTCAGCCGACGCACGCATTCGATGCAGACAAGATCGACGGCCCGATCACGATTCGTCTGTCGCGCAAAGGCGAGCGCGCATGGATGCTGTTCACGCCCGAGGCGGTGGAGATTCCGAAAGGAACCCTCGTCATCGCCGACGACTCGAAGATCCTCGGCATCGCCGGCGTCATCGGCTGCGTCGAATCGGGTATCTCGGATAAGACCACGCGCATCCTGCTCGAATCCGCGTGTTTCGATCCCGTGGCCGTGCGCATTGCGTCGCGGCAGTTGAATCAGAACACCGATGCGGCCGCGCGATTCATGCGCGGCGGCGATCCGACATTGCCGCTCATCGGCGCCGCGCGCGTCGCATATCTGCTCGAGCAGCACGCCGGCTATCGCGTCGGCAACGCGTATCGCGCGGGCGAGTGGAAAGATCCCGAGCGCAAGATCACGGTCGATGTGAAAAAGACCGGACGCTTCATCGGCGCGGAGCTGTCCGCGTTTGCGATGGCGGAACGGCTCACGCGCTATGGATTCACGGTCGAGCTTCACGACGACAACACGTTGATCGTCACCGTCCCGCCGCGGCGTTTGTGGGATGTGAATTTCGAAGCCGATATTGCCGAGGAGCTACTCAAGTCAGTGGGGTACAACAATACGCCGATCACGTTGCCGACGGTGCAGATGGGCGCGTTGCCGAGCCACGTCGAGAACGTCGGCGAGCGCGTCAACGAAGTGCTCGTCGCCGAAGGCTTCTACGAAATCTTCACCGACAGCTTCTACGGCCGCGGCGTCCGCGAGCGCCTCGGCATCACCGAAGGCGATCCGCTCTGGCCACACGTCGAGATGCAGAACTCGATCGAGCGCAACTACTCGCTCATGCGCAACAACACCATTGCGCAGGCGCTCGACGCGCTCGCGGCGAACGTGAACAACAAGCTCGCGAACGTGAAGATCTTCGAGTGGGTGCGTATCTACCTCCCCGACCTCAGCGAGCGCGGTGTGCTCTGGGCGCTTGCGAACGGACGCGATCGTGGACCGTTCTGGGCGGACAAAGGCCGTCCCGCCGATGCGATCTATCTCAAAGGAATCGTCGAGCAACTGCGGCTCGAGCTGCGTGTCGATCTGAAAATCGGCGCGACGGATGGACATCGCCTCGAACGCTTCTTCCATCCCAGGCGCCGCGGTGGCGTGTGGCTGAACGACAGGATCGTTGGCATCTTCGGCGAACTGCATCCGCTGCTTTTGCAGCGCTTCGACATCAAACGCCAGCGGCCGGTCTATTTGGAGATCGAGACCGATGCGCTCTTCACGACGCCATTGCCGCGCGTCTATACCGATCCGCCGACGCGCCAGCCGATCGTGCGCAGTGTGGCGTATGCGATTCCTTCGGGAATCCCAGCCTCGGCGATTCGCGATGCACTCGCGTCCGCGGCGCCGCCGTTCCTGCGCGAGATCCGCATCGTCGACGTCTATGAGATTCCGAATGATCCGCGGCGCGCGCGCGCAGTGACGTTCGAGATCGAGTATCTGTCGGAAGAGGCACTCACCGGCGAGACGATCAACGCGGCGACGGAAGCGATGATGGCAGCGGTTGTACTGAGGTTCGGCGACCAGGGCGTATCGTTGCGCGCATAGTGCGACTCCTTCTGCTGCTCACGCTCGCGCTGTCGATCGACGCACAAGTCACCGTGCGCGGTCGCATCATCGACGCGGACGGCAAACCGGTCGCGAACGCCAGCGTGCAGGTCGGGCTCGCGAACGACGCGTCGTTCGAGTCCATCAACAGGCAGAACATGCAGACAACGGGGGACGGTCGCTACGCGATCAGCTTCTCTGAGGAGCCCGCGTCGCTCGTCGTATCGCTGCCGGGCCACGCGGTCGTCCGCTCGAAGACATTCGTGATGGGCAACGTCGACTCGCACATCGACGTCGTGCTGCCGCGGTTCCTGGATGTTCCGCTGCGCGTCATGGACATCGACGGAAAGCCGGTGAAAGACGCGCTCGTATCGTTCGCCACGAGCGATGAAGCGGCGGAGCTCCCGACGGCGGCTCACCTGCTCTCGCCGAGCCTCGAGAGTCGGATGGTCCGGACGGACGACAAAGGCGAGGTGCTGCTGCATCTCGTGCCCAGCCTGTGGGCGTTCGGCGCAAAAGCGTCGGGCTATCGGGAAACGATCATTCGCGAGCAGGCGATCAAGGCCGGATCGTCGGTCGCGATGACGCTCGACAAGGCATTCGCTATCCGCGGCCGCGTCCATCGCAAGGGGATCGGCGTCGCGAGCGCGCGTATCCGTTTGTTCGTCGCCGGGCGTAACTCACGCTCGGAGTACGTCGCCTCGACCGATGAAGACGGCGCGTTCGAAGTGCGCGATCTCGAAGCCGGCACGTACACCCTCGGGATCCTGAAAGAGGACGAGCTTCTCTCGCACACAGTCGAAGCGAAAGCACCGTCCACGACAGACATCGAACTGCCGCCGGCGGGAACGCTGCGCCTGCGATTCGTCGATGCCCTCACACAGGAACCCGTGCGCCAGTTCAACTACTCCATCGCGACGTTAGAAGCGGGCGAAGGCTTCAGTACGCCGCCGGAAGGCCTCACCGCGGAGGCGGAGGACGGCGCCATCTCGTTCACGGTTTCACCCGGCCGCTATCGCGTCAGCGGCAGGTCCCGCGACCATACGGAGTCGGAACCGATCGAGGTTCGCGTCGATGATCGCGAGCCGGCCGAAGTCACGATCCGGCTCGATCGCGGCATCACGATCAGCGGGCGAGTCGCAGACGAAAGCAACGAGCCCATTCCCGGAGCCCAGGTCGCCATCGATGCGGTCATGCGAGTCCGGCGGCGCGTTGGCTTCCACAGCACGGAAACCGCGAAGAACGGATCGTTCCGGCTCATGGGTCTCGATCCGGGGAACGTCGGCGTGACGGTGAGCAAAGAAGGATTCGCTTCGTCCGTTCAGGCCCTCGAAATCGATCGCGACACGGAAATCGACGTACAACTGGGGCACGGCCTGACGATCGAAGGGATCGTCCGCCGCGCCGGCGAGCCGGTCGCCGACGCCGAGATTCAGGCAGCCACGAACGGCGGCGCGGACCAGAAAGCGGTCACCGATGCGTCCGGCCGGTTCGTCCTGCGCGGACTGACGAACAGCCGCTACACCGTGTCCGCGACCAGTACCGGTGCGCACACGGAGATCCGCAACGTCGATCCGACGAAGGCGCGCGAGCTCGTTCTATCGTTCGATCCGAAACCGACCGGCACGGTATTTGGCGTCGTCAGCGGTATGCCGACAAGCACGCGCGGAAATGTCCTTCGCATAGTGTTCGCGCTGAGCACCGACCCTGACGGAAACGAAACGCACAGCGTGATCGACGACGCCGGCAACTACCGGCTCAAAAACGTTCCCCTCGGCGAGACGTTCATCAGCGCGAGGATCGAGTCCCCGATCCTGCGGCGCGCATCGCGCCGCAGGAAGGTCGAAGTCGTCGCGGGGCAACCTCTGCGCGTCGATCTCGATTTTGGTGGCGGCATCACGGTTCGCGGCCGCATCACGGAGCACGGCAAGCCGGTGGAAGGCGCCGACATTCGCTTCGAGAACAGCGAAGGCGTCGCCGGCGGCGCGTCTTCGCGTCCGGACGGCTCTTACGAGACGGTGCTCCCCGCCAGCGGCCTGTACAACGTCTTCGCATACAGCTCCGCGGGCGACGGGACCATGAACGCACAGCTCGTGCGAGTGATCCACGGAGACGACGTCGTGGACATCGACATGCGTCAATTTTTGATCGAAGGGACCGTCGTCGATGCGAAGACGCGCGTCCCGATGTCGGGAGTGATCGTATTGATCGCTTCTGTCCTCAATCCCCGCCAACAGCTCGCCGACGACCTCAGGACGGACATGAACGGCCGCTTCTCCACCCTGGCCGGCGCCAGCGGCCCGCATCGCGTGATCGCCACCGCGCCGGGATACGCGCAGGCAACGCAAACGATCCAGCTCGGCGGACCAGCGCCCGCGCCTCTCTTGTTCGAGCTCACGAAGACCGAATCGCTGCTCGTCCGCATCCTCGACGCAAAGAACGGCAACCCTCTCGGCGCAATCATCGACGTCGAAACGAGAGACGGTGCGTACCTGGCGATCCGTTGCACACCCATCGGCGGTGTTGCGTACGACTGTTCGCTCGCGCCGGGAAAGTACCGCCTGCGCATCGACGCGTGGGGATATGCGGTTCGTGAGGTGGAAGTGACGGCGCCCGGGAGTGTGGAAGTGGAGTTGCAGTGACGTGGGAGAGGGACCCCTCATCCGCCTTCTACTCCCCCAGCTTCTCCTTCAACTCACTCAACGCCGTCGTCAACGCCGCCACCTGCTCCTCGAGTCTCTGCACGCGCACCGTCAGCGGCTCGCCGCGCACTTCGTGCGCTTCGCTCACCTCCGGTGCGCTCTCCGATGTGCTCTCCACATGCGCACCGCCGGTCGTATGCGCCCAGCGTCCCTCTTTCTGTCCCGGGCGTCGCGGCAGCTCGCGAACGAGCGGCTCGCTGTGCGTGCTCATGTCGCGCAGCACATCTTCGACCTCGGCGACGGTGTCGAACGATTCCAGGCGATCGCTGCGTCCGCGCATTTCACCCGAGGTTTGCGGACCGCGGAGGAAGAGCAGCGTCATGAGCGCTTTCTCCGCGCGCTTGAGATGCCAGACGTTGTCGAGGTTGTGATCGAAACGCACCGCGCGACCGCCCATCACGCGCCAGACGAGCTTCTCGTCCTGCAGACGATCGAGCGCACGCGACACTTCCGATTCCGTCAACTCCATCACCGGCTCGCGGTTCGATTTCTGATTGCACGCGGCCAGCAGCGCGTTGAGCGTGAGCGGGTAGTACTCCGGCGTCGTGAGCTGCTTCTCCATCAGCGAGCCGAGGACGCGGACCTCGACGGGGTCGAGCGTGCGCGGGACGCGCGGCCGGTGCTTGCTGTCGGTGTCGAGCGTGGGAATGAAGGTCATGCGCCGATTCTATGAAAACCGCGGCTCCTTCGCCTCGCGCGTCGTGCCGAAGTAGTTGTCGGCGCGCATCGCCACCTTGCGCGCCAGAGCCATGAACGTCGTCAACTTGCCGCCGAAGACGTTGATGACATTGCCTTTGCGGACGACGCGCGAGTCGCGATCGATCGCACTCGGATTGCTCGCGCGCCCGACGAGCGGTCGAACGCCGGCGAATGCCGAGGCGACGTCGCGATGGGAGAGCGGGGCGCGGAAGTAGCGGTTGTAGCGCGCGAGCAGATACGCGATCTCATCATCCGTCGCACGCACTTCGTCGAGCGGCTCACGCTGCACGACCTCGGTCGTCCCGACGAGCGTCGTCCCCTTCCACGGCAGCACGAAGAACACGCGCCGATCGCTCGTCGACTGCAGCAACAGGCCGCTCTCGCTCACGCGATGCTTGAGCACGATGTGCGATCCACGGACGAGCGAGAGCACGTAGCGCGCGCGGATGTGATTTGCGCGCAGCAGTTCATTCATCCACGGACCGACTGCGTTGACGATGAGATCGAAGCGCGTTTCGTCGCCGTGATTCGTGCGCACGATCCAATCCTCGCCATCGCGGCGCAGTTGCTCGACGCGCGTCTGCTCGCGGATCACCGCACCATCGCGCTGCGCACAACGAACGACGGCCCGCACGAGCGCAAAGTCATCGACCTGCGCATCCCAGTACGAAAACCCGCCGCGCAACCCCTCGCGTGTGACCGGCGCGCGGGAAGAAATTTCCTCCGCGGAGAGCGACCGATGCCGATCGAGATTCTCGCGTCCTGCAAGTGTGTCGTACAAAAGGAGACCGGTACGGATCACGGCGCGGCTGCGCGGACTGTCTTCGTAAAACGGCAGCATGATCTCGAGCGGCTTCACGAGATCCGGCGCGTGGTGCAGCAGCCACGCGCGCTCCCGGAGCGACTCGCGCACGAGGCCAACATGCATTCGTTCGAGATATCGAAGCCCGCCGTGAACCATCTTCGTCGTCGCCGACGATGTCTGCGCACCGCACGTTCCCTTCTCGAAAAGGACGACGTCATACCCGCGCCGCACCAGCTCCCACGCGATCCCACAGCCGTTGATGCCGCCGCCGATCACGGCGATGTTGGCCATTCAGGAAAGGATGGTGCCACGAAAATGGCAAAGCCTTCGCAAGGACGGCGAGGCATGACGGCCTCGCCGCACATCGCCGAAGTTACGCCGGACGCAAAAGGCGATCTGGCGGTCATGCTGACGGGAGGCGGCGCACGGGCCGCGTATCAGGTCGGATTGCTCAAGGGTCTGGCCACGCACTTCCCCGATTTGCGCATCCAGATCATCACCGGCGCGTCCGCCGGCGCGATCAACGCGATCTACCTCGCGGCGTGCGACGGCACACTGATGGAGAAGGCGCGGCGGCTTGAGCAGATGTGGTGCGAGCTCAATTGCGACTCGATCTATCAATTCGACTGGAAGGCGTTTCTGCCGTTCCGCGCCGCTCTGGCCTCACTGTTGCCGAAGAAGAGCCGCTTCACGCGATCGCGCGCGCATGCACTCGTCGACACGGCACCGCTGCGCAGTTTGCTCTGCAACATCCTCGAAACACCTTGCGGCCGGCCGATTCGGAGTATCGAAGAGAACATCCGCAGCGGCGCGCTCACCGCGCTCGCGCTGATGACGCTCGACTACTCGACCGGCCAGACCGTGCGCTGGGTGCAGGGCCGCACGTTCGACACGTACGCCGGACCAAACCACCGCACCGCATTGACCGAATTCACCGTCGAGCACGTGCTCGCATCCGCGGCGCTGCCGTTCGTCTTTCCGGCGGTGCGCATCGGAAATGCGTTCCACGGCGACGGCGGCATTCGCATGGCCGCACCACTCTCCTCGGCCGTGCAGCTCGGCGCACGACGCATCATCGCCATGTCCACCGGCTATCTGCGCGCGCCGGAAGAAGCGTCTGATCCAGTCGTCACCGGCTACCCGCCCGCCGCACAGATCCTCAGCCAGCTCGTGAACGCGATCTTCCTCGACGGGATCGAAGAGGACGTCGCGCGCATGCAGCGGATGAACGAGCTGCTCAAAAAGATGGCGCCGCAGGAGCGCGACGGCCTGAAGCCGATCGAGCTGCTCGTCCTCCGCCCGTCGATCGACCTCGGCAAACTCTCCAGCAATTACGAACAGTTCCTGCCGCGCAAAGTGAAACTGCTCGTGCGCGCGATGGGCGTAAAAGAGACGGAATCGCCCGATTTCATCTCGTTGCTGATGTTCGAGCCGACGTTCACGAAACGCATCGTCGAGCTCGGTGAAACCGACGTCTCCTCGAGGCTCGCCGAGATCCGCGCCTTCCTCGGCGAGGACGCCGGACAGCTCGTTGCGGCGAGCTGACAACGGCCGCGCTTATAATCCCCCGGAACTTATGGCAGTCCTCCATCTCGAGCTGCTGGGCGATTTCCGTCTTCGGGACGAGTCCGGCAACCTGATCACGATCTCCGCAAAGAAGTCACAGGCCATGCTGGCCTACCTCGGCATGAAGCCATCCGCGCTCGTCTCGCGCGACAAGATGGCCGGACTGCTGTGGAGCAGCACGGCGCCCGAACAGGCGCGCCAGAGCCTGCGGCAGACGCTTTCGACGCTGCGTCGCGAGCTCGCCCAGGTCTCGCCGAAGAAGATCCTCGTCGAAGAAGGCGACTTCCTTTCGCTCGATGCCTCGATGATTCACGTCGACGTCGTCGAGCTGGAGTCGCTCGTTGCGGCGGGGACTCCCGAGGCGCTGGACCCGGCGACGCGGATGTACGACGGCGACTTCCTCGACGGCTTCCTCATCGACGAAGAACGCTTCGATCAGTGGGTGATCGCCGAGCGCGACCGCCTGCATCGCCTGGCGCTCCGCGCACATTCACAGCTCGTCGAGCAGCTTTCGCGCGTCGATGCGCTCGATGAAGCAATCGCGATCGCTCAGCGCGCGTTGCGCATCGATCCGCTCCAGGAAGCGATGCATCGCACGCTGATGCAGCTCTACACGCGCAGTGGCGATCTGCTCAACGCGCTCCAGCAGTTCGACGCATGCGCGAAGATCCTGCGACGCGAGCTCGACGTCGAGCCCGATGCGGAAACGAAAGCGCTGCACTCCGAGATCGTGCAGCTGCGCAAGAAACGCAACACCAACGCCGTCACCGAGCGCGATGCGCGCAAGACCGTGCTCGTCGTCGAAGACAATCTCCTCAATCGCGAGCTGACGAACGCCGTGCTCAAGAGCGCCGGCTATCACGTCCTCGTCGCGAAGGACGGCGCCGAGGCGCTGATGCTCATCGGGCGCGAGCACGTCGACCTCATGCTCCTCGACATCGACCTGCCGTTCATCGACGGACACAAGGTCCTCGAAGCGCTGCACGAACAGAACATCCACGTCCCCGCGATCTTCGTCTCCGGCCTCCCCGGCGACGATCCCGAGGTGAAGGCGTTCGAGATCGGCGCCGCGGATTTCATCCGCAAGCCGGTGAAGAATTCGGTGCTGTTGGCGCGAGTCGCGAAGGTGCTGCGGTAACGTTTCGCGGAGTCTTAGAGATCTAGAGTCGTAGAGTCTTAGAGGAAAGGCGTACTGCTCTCGACCCTTTAAGACTCTACGACTCTAAGGCTCTAAGACTCTCTCCTCATCAGGAGCCCACACCTACTCCTGCGCTTTTCTCCGCGAAGACACGAAGGATCGCCTCTCCGCTTCGTGCAACATCATCCTCCGTCGTCGCCCAATTCGAGAACGAAATCCGCATCGCGGCGACGCCCTGCCACGTCGTGCCGCCGAGCCAGCACGTGCCTTCTTCCTGCACGCCGGCGATCACGGCGCGCGTGAGGTCGTCATCGTTGCCGAAACGCACGAGCACCTGATTGAGCACGACGTCGTTGAGGATCTGCACGCGCGGATCGCGGCGGAGGATGGCGGCCATCTGTTTCGCATTCGCGCAGTTCTTGTCGATCATCGCTTCGACGCCTTCGCGTCCGAGCGCGCGGATCGCCGCGTAAACGGGCACGCCACGGCCGCGACGCGAGAACTCGGGCACCCAGTCGACGGAATCGCGCTCGGCACCCTGTGTCTGCACGAGATACGCGGCGGTCGAGGTCATCGACGCGCGATGGTCTTCCGGATGGCGCGAGATCACGACGCCGCAGTCGTACGGCACGTTCAGCCATTTGTGCGCGTCGGTCGCCCATGAATCCGCGAGCTCGATTCCGTCCGCGAGCGAGCGCAGCGAACGGCTCGCGCGCGCCCACAGTCCGAACGCGCCATCGACGTGCAGCCACGCACCATGTTCCTTCGCCGCCTCGGCGATCTCGCGCAGCGGATCGAACGAGCCTGTGTTCACGTTGCCGGCCTGCGCGCAGATGATCGTCGGGCCGTGCAGGTTTTCGAGCAGGCGGCGCAAACGATCGGCGCGCATCCGGCCCTGGCTGTCGGTCTCGACGCGCAGCAGCGCCCGCGTGCCGAATCCGAGATAGCGCATGGCGACGTCGACGGTCACGTGCGCTTCGGCGCTGGTGATGAGATGGATGCGCGGCGCGCCGGCGAGACCGTCCGCTTCGACGTCCCAGCCCGCGCGGCGCAGCACGCCGTGTCGCGCGGTGGCGAGTCCGGTGAAGTGCGCCATCTGACAGCCGGTCACGAAGCCGAGGCTGGACGTGCGCGGGAGATCGAAGAGGTCGAGAAGCCATTCGCGCGCGATGTCTTCGACGACCGACGTGATCGGCGACGTCGCGTAGATGCCGGGGTTCTGATCCCACGTGCTGACCAGCCAGTCCGCCGCGAGCGCGACCGGGAGACTGCCGCCGATCACGAAGCCGAAGTAGCGTCGTCCCGAACTGCCCATCGTCCCGACTGCGCCCTGCGCTGCAAGCGCGTCGAGCACTGCCGCCGGATCGTCGCCATGGTCGCCGAGCGGCGTGCGCAGCGCAGCGATCAGTTCCTCGCGCTTCGCAGTTGCGCCGACGTGTCGCTCCGGCATCGACGCGAGATAGGCCGCGGCGTGTTCGTGCGCGCGGCGCAGCAGGGCTTCGTCGAGGATTTTCGGACTGGTCGTCATGCTTCGAACCATAGTGTTACACTCCTGCGCAGTCAAGTATGACAATTGAGCTATGACAATCTGGTCGCCACGACTGTCCGAGACGCCCGATCCGATCTACAGCCGCATCGCCGATGCGCTGGAGCGCGACATCCGCGCGGGCGTGCTGGTGCCGAGCAGCCGGCTGCCGACGCATCGCGAGCTCGCGAAGAATCTGCGCATCACGCCGGTGACGGTGACGCGTGCGTATGCCGAGGCGATGCGGCGGGGGCTGGTGGAGTCGACGACGGGACGGGGGACGTTCGTACGCGCGACGAATCAACGTCGCGAAAGCGTGATCGCAACTGATACCGATCTTGCCACGAACATCGTCAGCGTGCCGCTCCCCTCTCCGTCCCGCGCGCTGCTCGAACGGATGGGCGAGACGCTGACGAGCTCGACGTACGCATCGGGCCATGGCAACGAGCGGCATCGTGCCGCAGGTGCAGCGTGGATTGCGAGCACGACCGGACGCGAGACCGATCCCGCGCGCGTCGCCGTCACCGCCGGAACGCAACACGCGCTCTTTCTCGCATTCGCCGCGGCGACGAAGCCGGGCGATGTCGTGCTCACCGAAGCACTCACGTATCACGGCGCAAAATCGGTCGCGGCGTTGCTCGGTGTGAAGCTCGAGCCTGTTGCCATCGATCGATACGGCATCGTCCCCGACGCGCTCGAGCGCGCCTGCCGCGGCCGTTCCGCGAAAGTGCTGTACACCGTGCCGTCGTTGCACAATCCCACCGGTATCGTGATGCCCGAAACGCGCCGCCGCGAGATCGCGGCGATGGCGACCGCGCACGGCCTGACCATCATCGAAGACGACGTTTGCGGATTCCTGCTGGAGAAAACACCGCCTCCCCTCGCCGCGTTCGCCCCCGACCGCACAATCTTCCTCACCGGCCTCGGCAAAGCAATCGCGCCCGCGATGCGCATCGGCTATCTGATGGCGCCCGAGCCGTTGCTCGCACGCGTGCAAACGGCGCTCGCGGCGACGGTTTTGTTCGCGTCGCCGGTGATGGCGGAGATGGCCGCGACGTGGATCGAAGACGGAACCGCCTCGCGCATCGTTGCGCAGAAGCGCGTCGAGGTGCAGCTGCGCAATCGGTTGTCACGGCGCATTCTGAGCAGAGTGAGTGGCGATGCGCGCTCGCCGCATTTGTGGGTCGAGTTGCCGAAACGATGGACGCCCGATGCGTTCGTCGAAGAAGCGCGACGTCGTCGCGTGCGTGTCGCAGGCGCGCCGTCGTTTGCGATTGGAGACAATGCGCCGCGTGCGATCCGTGTGAGCATCGGCGCGCCCACGACGATCGCGGAGCTCGAACAGGCGCTGCTCGTGCTGGCCGGTATCGGCGAGCAGCGGCGCGAGGAGCCGGTCGTATGACAATCACCGTGACGAGCGATCGCGCGCGGATGGACCTCGATGTGATTCATGCGTTTCTGTCGCAGGAAGCGTATTGGGCGAAGAACGTTCCGCGCGAAGTCGTCGAACGCGCGGTCGAGCATTCGCTTTGCTTCGGCGCGTTCGATGGCGATGTGCAGGTCGGCTTCGCGCGCGTGATTACGGATCGCGCGACGTTCGCGTATCTCGCCGATGTGTTCGTGCTCGAATCGCATCGCGGACGCGGGATCGCGAAACAGATCATGGAAACGATCGCGGAGCACCCCGAGCTGCGCGGATTGCGGCGCTGGCATCTCGTCACGCGCGATGCGCATGCGCTGTACGCGCAGTTCGGCTTCGTGCCGCTCGATGCGCCGGATCGGCACATGATGAAGATCGCTCCCCTGCCATCCCGAGCGTAGCGAGGGACCTGTGCCGGGCGTGGCGCGAGGAACGTGACCATCGCCCCGCCCGCCCGGGTCCCTCGACTCCGCTCGGGATGACAGCAAGTTCTTACGCCGGCTTGAGCAGCGCCGCGAGCGTCGACTTCAGCATCTCCAGCGGCACCGGCTTGCGCAGGATGCCGTCCGGAGGAAGGTCGCCCTTTGACACTTCATCGGTCGCGCGCGTGAGCAGAATGACGCGGATGTGCGCGGTCTTCTCCTGCGATTTGAGCAGCTGGCAAAGCTCGCGGCCGTCCATCTTCGGCATGACCGCGTCGGCGATGACCACGTCGGGACGCTCGGCATTCGCGGTGCGCAGCGCTTCGAGTCCGTCGCCCGCACTCAGGATCTCGTAACCCGCGCGTTCGAGGCTCGCTCGCGCGCTCATGCGCAGGTCGGCATCGGGATGCGCGATCAACACGCGCGGACGCACCACTCCGTGAGGCAGCGGGTGCACGCGCGCTTTCTCGAGCTCCGAGAGTCGCGTGCGCAGGCGATCGATCTCGCGCTGCGCCGCCGCGGTGACGACCTGGCGTTCTTCGTCGAATTTCTTCTGCAGCGTCGAGAGCCGCAGCGTCAGGCTGCGCACTTCCGCGCGAGCTTCTTCTTTGTCCTCGAGTGCCTTGCCGAGATCCGCCTCATGGTCCCCGGCGAGATGCGCAACGATCGTGTTCAGTTTTGCGTCGAACGCGATGTCCGATTGCCGCAGCTCGTCTTCCAGCTCGTGTACGCGCAGAAGCAATCCGCGCGCTTCCGCCGACGCAACCGTCGCGACCTCCTCGGCCTCACCGATGCGCATGCGCAGCGACGCGGCGTCGGCATTCGCGTGCTGCAGTTGTTCTTCCACGATCGCCGCATGCGCATTGAGCCGAACCGCCTCGGCACTCGCGGTTTCGAGCGATGCGATGCGATCGACGTACGCACGCTCCGTGTCGCCCTGCGCGCCCGCGACTTCGGCGAGCGCCTGTTCGAGCTCGCCGATGCGGCCGCGCAGTATCTCCGCCTCGGTGTCGCGCGTGGAAGCATCGACTTCGAGAAGCTCGCGCAGCGAGCGTTCGTCGGAGAGGGTTTGCGCGGTTTCCGCGCGCGCCTGTTCTGCGTTCGCGGCCTGCGTGACGAGCGCATGAATGCGCGTCATCAATCCGCGCGTCTCCACGTGGGCCTGCTCCAGTGCCGCGGCTTTGTCGGCTTCGGTTGCACTCGCGGTGGTGAGCGACGCTTCGAGGATCGTGATGCGATCGCGAAGCGCGCGCTCGGTTTCGTCGTTCCCGCGGGCGAGATCGGCGAGCGTTGCTTCGAGCGTTGCAATCCGTTCGCGCTGCGCGCGGTCAGTTTCCTCGTGCCTGCGTGCGAGATCGGCGAGCGTTTGGACCTGTCGCTCTCGCGCGGCGTGCGCGTCGGCCACCTCGTGTTCGAACGTCGAGGCGCGATCGCGTTCCGCGTCGACTGCACGCCGCAGTTCCTCGGCGGCCGCGCGTAAAGCCGTCGCTTCGTGTCGTGTCGAGGTCTCGTATTCGCGTGCGGCGGTTTCGAGATGCATCCGTTCCGCGCGCTCGCCATCCACGACGCGGATCAATCGCGCGTTCTCCTCCTCGGCGAGATGGACGCGATGCAGCAGCGTCTCACGCGCTTCGGCAGCGGCGCTTTCGAGAAACGCCTCGCGATCGCGAAGCTCTCGGCGCAGTGCATCGATCGCCAGCAGCACTTCGCTGTTGTCCATGGCGACGGGCGGTGGTGCGAGCAGCGACTGCACGTGGACCCGCGGAACAACCACGGCAGGAGCCGCGCGGCGACGGGCGCGCACGAGGCCGCGCAGGAGGCCGACAGCGATGACGACGCCGAGTGCGGCGAGGAGTGGCGTGAGCACGGCGATCGAGAGGGCGTCCGCGCGGGGCATGAAGAGCAGCGCGTAGAAGGCGATGGCGCCGAGGGCGGTGATCGTGCCGAGAATGATGCCGTCGAGCCAGACGACGAGGGCGATGGCGGCGAGGTAAAGGTAGAGCGGCTCGAATCGCGGGAGGGCGCCGGCGATCACGTCATTGAGCCCGGTGGCGATGATGAGGACAGCTGCCGCGCGCAACGCGGTAAGGATGCCGCGACTCTGAACCCCGGGACCGCTCTCTGCCACCGTGCCCGATAATACGCCCGAGCGGGGGCCAATCCTGCCGCCGGAATCTTTATCAGGTGTTTGCGTTAGGAACGCGCGTGACGACCAGACAGACTCGCGAGATCCGCATCGGCAACGTCCGGATCGGCGCCACGAATCCGATCGCCGTCCAGTCCATGACGGCCACGCGCACGCAGGACATCGACGCGACGATCCGGCAGGTGGAACTGCTCGAAGCCGCCGGCGCCGACGTCATCCGCATCGCCGTCGACAATCCGAAGGACGTGACCGCGCTGGCCGAGATCCGCGCCGCGCGTCCGAATGCGAACCTTTCCATCGATCTGCAGGAAAATTACAGACTCGCGGAAAAAGTTGCGCCTTACGTCCAGAAGCTCCGCTACAACCCGGGCCACCTCTACCACATCGAGCGCGACAAGTCGGTGCAGGAGAAGGTGGCGTGGCTCGTCGGCATCGCGCGTGATCACGACTGCGCGATGCGCATCGGTGTCAACGCCGGTTCCGTCGATCCCGACAAGATTGCGAAGTACGACCGCGAGGACAACATCACGCCGATGCTCGAATCCGCGATCGAGCACTGCGTCATGCTCGACGATCTCGGCTTCGATCAATACTGCGTCTCGATCAAAGACTCCGACCCGAACAAGGTCATCGACGCGAACATCCGCTTCGCCGCCGCACGCCCCGACGTCCCCCTCCACCTCGGCGTCACCGAAGCCGGCATGCCGCCCGACGGGATCATCAAGACGCGCATCGCGTTCGAACAGCTCATCACGCGCGCCATCGGCGACACGATTCGCGTCTCGCTCACGCTGCCGTTCGAGCGCAAGGGCGACGAGATCACGGTCGGCCGCCAGATCCTCGATGACATCGCCACCGGCCGCTTCCGCTCCGTGCCGCGGTTCGAGCACAAGGGCCTGAACATCATCAGCTGTCCGTCGTGCTCGCGCGTCGAGAACGAGGCGTTCATCGATCTCGCACACAACGTGAAAGAGATGGCGCAGTACGCGAAGGAACACAACATCACGATCGCGGTGATGGGCTGCCGCGTAAACGGCCCCGGCGAAACCGACGACGCCGACCTCGGCATGTGGTGCGCGCCGAGCTACGTCAATCTCAAGCGCGGTACGGAATCGCTCGGTCACTACACCTACGAAGAAATCCTCGGCCGCGTCCGCACCGAGCTCGATCGACTCATCGAAGAAAAAAAGGCGTCATGAAACAGCGCATCCTCTACATCCTTCTCTCGATCGCGATCATCGCGCTCGACCTCTGGACCAAAGCCCTCGTCCTCGCGCGCATCGATCTCCACGAGACGATTCCGGTGATCCCGAACTTCTTCCAGCTCGTGCACGTGCGCAACACCGGCGCGGCGTTCGGCATCGGCGCAAACGCATCCTCGCAGCTCGTCCCGCTCCTGCTGAACTTTGGCGCAATCGCCGTCTTCTGCGTGGTCGTCGTTTACGCGCTGCGCTCCGCGGTGACGGATCGCGTGCTGCAAACCGGCCTGCACCTGATTCTCGGCGGCGCGATCGGAAACCTGCTCGACCGCTTCCGCTTCGGCTTCGTCGTCGACTTCCTAGACGTCTACGTCGGCAACAAGCACTGGCCGGCGTTCAACGTCGCCGACTCCGCGATCTGCATCGGCATCGCGCTCCTGTTCTTCGACATGCGGAAGAAACCGGAAGAAGCGCCCGCCGGCGTCGTGGCCGGCTGAGCGTTCGCCGTTCTGCGAGTCTCAGAGTCGCAGAGTCTCAGAGGGTGCGCCAACAACATCTCTGAGACTCTGAGACTAAAAAACTCCGACTAAACCGAAATCTCGCGCACGTCCCCGATGATCAGCCGCGGCTCGGTCATCGCCTGGACGTCGTCCGTCGTCACACCCGGCGCCACTTCGAGCAGCCGCAATCCCTCGGGCGTCACGTCCATCACGGCGTAGTCCGTGATGATGCGATTCACGCAGGCGACGCCGGTCAGCGGCAGATTGCACTTCTGGAGAATCTTCCGGTCGCCCTTCTTCGTGACGTGCTCCATCGTCACGATCAGATGCTTCGCGCCCGCGACGAGATCCATCGCGCCGCCCATCCCCTTCACCATCGCGCCGGGCACCATCCAGTTCGCAATGTCGCCGCCCGCGGAGACCTGCATCGCGCCGAGGATCGAGAGATCGACCTTGCCGCCACGGATCATCGAGAAGGAATCGGCGCTGGAGAAAAACGACGCGCCCGGAAGCACGGTCACGGTCTGCTTGCCCGCGTTGATCAGATCGGCGTCGACTTCGTCTTCCGTCGGAAACGGCCCGAGGCCGAGGATCCCGTTCTCCGATTGCAGGATGACTTCCATGCCGGGCGGGATGTTGTTGGCGACGAGCGTCGGCATGCCGATGCCGAGGTTGACGTAGTAGCCGTCGCGGAGCTCCTGCGCGGCGCGCTGCACGATCTGTTCGCGGGATAGGGGCATGGGGTTCCTCCGGGCGGAAACGTACCACACGGGGCTGGTCGCAGAGTCGCAGAGTCGCAGAGGGGGCGCCAACAACATCTCTGAGACTCTGCGACTCTGAGACTAAGTACAGCGCCCCGGAAGTGAGTGTCCGCTGGTCATGCCGCTGCTGTAACTGGCGTGTCGGTTTTGCCAAGAACCTTGGCGAAGGAAGCTTCCGACCATCGGAACGGGTGTGCGGCGGCGTTCCATTCGGAGATGAAGTCGAGTATCCGGCGTTCAAGCTCCTCGACGTTGGAGAAGTTGGGAGCGGAGAGCCGTTTTCGCTGAAGAATCGAGAACCATTGCTCGATTTGGTTCATCCACGAACAATGAACGGGAGTGAAATGAAAGCGAAATCGCGAATGCTGAGCGAGCCACGCTTGAACCTTCCTGCCCTTGTGCAGGATCAAGTTGTCGCAGACCACATGAACGAGCGTCACTGAACTCGGAGTATCGCGATCGATCACTTCGAGAAGCTCGATGAACTCCTCCTGACGCTTCCGTTTCCGACAAATTCCGGTCACGGCACCGCTCCGCGTATCAAAGGCAGCGAGCAACTGCAGCGCACCGCGCCGCCGATACTCGTGCTCCAAGCGAATGGGAAGACCAGGCTTGGCCGGGAGCGTGACACTCGTTCTCGGTCGCGGCTGCAACGAGGTCTTTTCATCTACGCACAGGACGCGCTCATGCGATGCCAGATCCCGGGTGTAGAGATCGCACACGTTGTTGGTTCGGCGACGAAACTCCTCATCGCGCGGTGTCTTGCCGCTCAACCAGTGGTGCACTCGCCACGGCTTGAGCCGGTACGACGACAGAATGCGCTGAACCGACTGCGGTGAGATCGTCTCCACGAGTCCTTCCTGTCGAAGGGTGCGAGCGAGTTACGCGCAGGTCCACAGCGAGAGCGATCGCTCCGCCTGATCAGGCAGCTCGCACGCGAGCTTGACCAGATGCGCGGCCACCGCTGGGGGGAAAAACAGCCGGCCGGCCAGAGCGCGCTTCATCGGCAAGCCCCACCATGCGTTTGAGTCGAAACCGTTGCGCCCACTTCCTCGCAATGCGCCGTCCACATCCAGCCATGCGTGCCGCTGCCGCGATCGTCTGGCCATCAGCCACGGCCAAGATGATCCTTGCTCGGCTGACCGTGCGATGCGGTATCGCCTGCGCACGCGACATCACTTCAAGCTCGCGCCGCTCCTCAGCCTCCAACTCGATGCGTATCGGTGTCTTCACGCCCATCTCGCCCTCCCACCGAATCTATCCCCTTCATTCTAACGGACACTCACTTCCGGGGCGCTGTACTTAGCGCAATGGTCCACTACTTCACCGGCCCCCCAGCTGCCTTCCGTTTCGTACTTTCCCTGATTCAGAACAATCCGCCCCTGTGCCATCGAAATGCTGGAGGACGCGCTCTACCACGCCAGTGCACACTCATCGCACACAAAGCTTGCCATGCGGTATGTTCCTTTGATTGCAGCATCTCCACACTTCGGGCAACGATCTTGATCGTCATTCAACTCAAGTCGGTAGTATGCAACCTGCTGAAGCGCAGCACGCATGTCTCGCACAAGCGCCATTGCGCGCAGATTGATGTAACTATCCGTACTTAGCAACTCTGCCTCTGCCCAAGACTCATAGTCGTTTGAAAGCGTTAGTCCGACAAGGTTCCGGTAAGTACGCGCCCATGATTCGACATCAACCTCTTCAGGAAAAAGATGAACAGGAACAACCCCATCGCAGTCACCACATGTGACTGGCGGAAGTAGATCTAGGGTCCGACCTATCAAGAACACTACTGACCTCTCCAAAGTAGTACATGCGCGCAGGCCATCCGCATCGATAACGCCGTCACGTTCATAATTAAACTGCCATTCGTGATCGCCGTATCGAGCGGCGATATGTGCATCGTGCTGGGCGCTCACAAGACTCAGCGCCGATGGGAATGTACAAACCAAATCGCCATCTCCACGGACTTCACGTGGTGATTCGAGTACAAACCCTCGTTGGTACAGTAAGGCGCCTATCGAAATCAGCTCGTCATCAGAAAGTGTCGGCGTAAATCGAAGGCGACCCGGAAATAGCTGAGTAGAGTGTTCCAACAGAGTGTTCATGATTATCCGCCCGCACCAATGTTCGGCCTGCCGAGTGCCTTCTTGATGATCTGTGCCGCTTTCTGATCGGGCCCGGACTTTGAGGCAGCTTCCAGAATCTTGTGTAAGGGTCGACGAAGCATCTCGTCCATCGACGTGCTGCCGCGAGGAAGCGGTGCCTTTCGCACTCGCGCCAGGTTCTTGCTTTCCTGTTGCAGAAGTTTCTCGCATGAGGTGTTGAGTCGTTTCAGCGCTTCGCGCGCGAATTGACGCATCTGCGGCGAAACAACGTCATCCGCGACATTCAGGATCTCCGAGAGTTCTTTTACGTCTCCACGCGCGGCAGCATTTCGGATAGAGGCATTGACCGAGTTGTCCTGAAGACCAAGTGGATCAATCCGAAGGCCTGGGTTTCCGCCTGCATAAGAATACAGATCGAAATCACCTCCGTCGGCAGGATCATAGAACGTCCATAGGTTCGCCGTCAGGTGCATATGCCCTCCGTCAGTAAAGTGCCCTTGCCCTCCCGCCCCCAACGGATCCGCCTGCGTGTACCGCCCCCACCCCGCCCGATACCACCTGAACATGTTGTACGACGTCTCTAAGCCCTGCTCCTCCTGGCCGGGGAATGCCAGCGGTTGATGGCGTGTGCCGCCTTCGCGAACCGCGAACTGCGAGCCGTAGGGTTCGCGCTCGACGCTCCACACAACGTTCGCCGCGGCGTCGGTCTGCAAAATCGGTGTACCTAGGTGATCGTTGAAGTACCAGGCGATGTTATCGGTCGCGGTTGTGATTTGCGCCACCGGTTGGCCGGCAAACCAGACGTATTCATGCGCGATCACGGGATCTTCGATGAACCCGTCGGTCTCGGCCAGCAGTTGCAGTTCCGGTGTGTACAGCGAGATTCGCTTGGTCTGGGTCGGATCCGATGTCGTTTCGATGTAGTCGGCGCTCGCTGTGAGCGAGATGCGCGGACGTGACGACCACGCCTCGAGCTCCAGCTGCGGCGCCGAGTTGACGGAGGCCTCACGGATGGTTGTGAGAGGAGAGCCGAACGGCGC
>DASYLL010000147.1:0-14689 GCA_036009605.1 Thermoanaerobaculia bacterium
CCAGCTTGTCGTTGCGCAGCGCAGCGAGCACGCCGCCGCAACCGTAGTGACCGCAGACGATGATGTGCTGCACGCGCAACACATCGACCGCGAACTGAATCGCGGACAGGCAGTTCAAATCCGCGTGCACGACGACATTCGCCACGTTGCGATGCACGAACATCTCGCCCGGCAGGAGCCCGACGATCTGATTCGCAGGAACGCGGCTGTCGGAGCAGCCGATCCAGAGATACTGCGGAAGCTGCTGCCCCGAAAGGCGGCTGAAAAACTCAGGGTCCTGCCGAGTCATCTCGGCGGCCCACGCGCGATTGTTGTGAAGCAGTGAGTTCAGTACGGACATTCGCGCCGTATCTTACGTCGGCACCGACTCCACCTTGAACGTCCCCTCCACCGGGAACCACTGCTCCGTATTCGAAGCCGCCCCCGCCATCCGCCCATCTTTGAAGTTCATCCCCAGCGTCACGGTGAAGCCCGAGTGCGACTGATAGGAGACAACCTGCACGTCGTCCGAGACCGGCATCGACGCGTACTCCTTCTCGTCGCCCGACTTCCCTTTCGCATCGCCGTCGAGGATGCGCCACGTCATCGAGCCGTCCGCATTGAACGTGTGCTCGTGCGTCGTATTTGCGACCGGTCCTTTGGTCCAGATGAACTGCAGCGTCTTTCCGCGGATCGGATCCTGTTTCGTCGTCATGAACGACGAATCATTACAACTGCCGTGCCGTCGTCCGGCAGCGTGGCACGAGCTCGTGCAGCAGCTCGCCGACGCGATCGATCTCGTCCTCCGTCGTGAACCGGCTCAACGAAAACCGCACCGTCGATCGCGCATCGTCGGGCGACAAGCCCATCGCCAGCAGCACAGAGCTCGGCTCGACGCGTCCCGACGAGCACGCAGATCCCGTCGACACAGCGACGCCGGAGAGATCGAGCGCAATCACGATCCCCTCTCCATCCGCGCCCGGAAACATCACGTTGCTGGTGTTCGGGATGCGCGCAACGTCACGACCATTGATCACGACCTCGCGCAGCCCCGCTTCGAATCGATCGCGCAACGCACCAACGCGCTCCACCGCAGACGGCAATGCAGCCGCGACACCGAACGCCGCCGCGAGCGGCACGTTCTCCGTCCCCGCGCGCCGCCGCCGCTCCTGCGCACCGCCTACGATGTGCGCATTCATCGACAACCCGCGTCGCACATACAACGCACCGATTCCTTTCGGCGCGTGCATCTTGTGCGCGGAGATCGCCAGCGTGTCGCATGCAATCGCATCGACATCGACCGCAATCTTCCCCGCCGCCTGCACCGCATCGACGTGGAAATGCACGCCGCGCTCGCGACACGCACGCCCGATCGCCGCCACCGGCTGCACGACGCCGGTCTCATTGTTCGCCATCATCACCGTCACGAGTTTCGTGTCGGGACGGATCGCCGCGATCACCGCATCCGCATCGATGACACCGCTCCGCGAAGGCGCAACGCGCGTCACCTCGCATCGCCGCAGTTCGAGCGATCGCACGGCCTCCGCGACCGACGGGTGCTCGATCTCGCTTGTCACGATGTGGAAACGACCCTCTGTAGTGACCGCTCCAAAAATGGCAGCGTTGTTAGACTCGGAACCGCCGCTGGTAAAGACGAGCTCCCGGCCGGTCGCGCAAAGCAGGCGCGCGACCGACTCGCGGGCGTCTTCGATCACACGGCGTGCAGCCTGGCCTTCCTTATGAATCGACGAAGCATTACCGAACACATCGCGCAGCGAAGTGGCGAGGACAGCCATCACGTCGGGATCGATCGCCGTGGTGGCGTTGTTGTCGAGATAGATCCGCATGGCAAAGGAACTCGATGAACTCTAGAGCGTTGGCCGTCGCATTGTCGTTGGCATTCGCTGCAAGCATTCTCGGTCAGGATTCCCAACCGCCCAAGCCGCAACAGGAAAACGACGTTCCTGATGCCATCCGCAAACTGTCGAAGCGCGAGCGGCGAAATCTCCTCGACAAACTCGCCCCGCGCCACCAGGACTTCGCCGCCGACGTCGAGCCGATCATGCTCCCCGCCGAGCTCGACATGTTCCTCTCGCTGCCGGACGACGCCGCGCGCGACACGTTCGCCGACGAGTTCTGGCGCCGCCGCGATCACATGAATCACACCAGCGGCATCTTCAAAGACATCTACTACCGCCGCCTGCAGGCCGCGAAAGATCTCTTCAAACAGGTCGCCAACGATCGCGGTCGCCTGTTCCTCCTGCACGGTCCTCCCGTGGACGTCGTGCGCGCCAACTGCCAGCGCCTCCTCCAGCCCATCGAGATCTGGAAGTACCACCAGCTCCCCGGACTCGGACACGACGCGCGCGTCCTTTTCTACAAGCCGCGCCACTCGAACGACTACAAGATGTGGAACCCCCTCGGCGGCGCAATGGCCCTCGGCGATCTGCTCAATGCATCGCCCGATTCCATGATGCAGCGAGGGGTCGACGACAGGAAGGCGAGCGATGAGCTGTTCAAGTCGGCGAGCCCGTACGCGTACATCAATCAGATCCAGCTCGCCTGCGCCGACGGCGGTGAGATCACGATGGCCATCACGCAGATGGTGCAGGCGCGCGTCGATCTCCTGAAGCTCTTCGAGCCACCGGAGCTCGATCAGGAAGACGTTCGCAAGATGCTGCGCTCGGTGATCATCGCCAATCCCGCAGCGAAAAAAATCTCGACCGAATACAGCGTCCTCTATCCGTCGAAAACCGGCAGCCGCACGAACGTGCAGATGATGCTGCTCGTCCCGCGCTCCGAGCTCTCCCCTGCCGAGGCAGGTGGCGTCGAGGTCTTTACGATCGATGTCGCGGGCGAAGTGCTGCGGGACGGCGAGCTTTGGGAGAAGTACCGCTACCGCTTCGACTTTCCCGCGGATGTGAAAACGGACAAGTTCCCGATCGTCATCGATCGCATGCTGCGTCCTGCCGAATACGTGTCGCGATTGAAAGTCACGGATGCGAACACGGGTGCGGAAGCCGTCGTCGAGCAGCCGCTGAGCGTGCCGGAGATCTTCACGCCGCCGCCGGTGGAAACACCGGAAGTCGCCGAAGCCGCGCCAGCCGCAGTCAAAACAGCGGCAAGCATTCCAACGGTCTCTGATCTCAAAAAAGAAATCGTCAGCAAAACGCCGCACCTGCGCATCGTTCCGCCCACCGATGAAATCGTGAGCGGCCTGCAGACGATCGAGACCATCGTTACGGGCGAAGGCATCAAAGGCGTCGAGTTCTGGATGGACGGCCGCAAGCTCGCCATCCGCCGTTCGCCGCCGTACGCACTCGATCTCGATTTCGGCGAAGTGCCGCAGTTGCGTCGCATCCGTGTGGTGGCCATCGGCGAGAAAGATCAGCCGCTCACCGGCGACGAGCTGACCGTCAACACCGGCACCGATCCCTTCCGCGTGCGCATCGTCTCCCCGCGTGTCGCGCCGCGTCTCACCGGCTCGACTCGCGTCGAGATGGACGTGAGCGTTCCGGACGGCGATGAGCTGGCGTCGCTCGAACTGTTCTTCAACGAAACGCGCGTGGCCACGCTGTTCGGTGAGCCGTACGTGCAAACCATCGACATCCCCGCGACGGAAGGCGCAGCGTACCTCCGCGCCGTGGCGACGTTGAAAGACACCGGCGTTCCGCCGATCGAAGACATCGTCATCATCAATACGCCCGCGTACATGGAGGAGCTGAACGTCCATCTCATCGAGCTCCCGACGACAGTGATCATCAATGGCAAGCCATCGGACAAACTAAGCGCGTCATCGTTCAAGGTGCTCGACGAAGGCAAGCAGGTCCAGATCGCAAAGTTCGATTACGTCAAAGACCTGCCGCTCTCTCTCGGACTCGCGATCGACAGCTCGGGCTCGATGCTCCATCGCATGGCCGAAGCGCAGAAAGCAGGCGCACAGTTCTTCAAGGAAGTGATGCGCACGGGAGACAAAGCCTTCATCGTCGCCTTCGACAAGGAACCGATGATGGTGCAACGCTGGTCGACGAAAGTGTCGGCGCTGCATGCGGGACTCGCGAAACTGCGCGCCGAAGAATCGACCGCGCTGTATGACGCGCTCGTGTACGCGCTGTACAACTTCCACGGCGTGCGCGGACAGAAAGCACTGGTGCTGATCAGCGACGGCAAGGACACGTCGTCGCGGTTCTCGTACGACCAGGCCATCGAGTACGCGCGCCGCACCGGCGTGCCGATTTACGGCGTCGGCATCGGCATCAAGACCAGCGACGCGGACGTGCGCTACAAGCTCGATCGCCTCTGCCGCGAGACCGGCGGCACGACCTACTACATCGATCAGGCCCGCGACCTGCAGCGCGTCTACGACGACATTCAGGCCGAGCTCCGCTCCCAGTACGTCCTCGGCTTCTACCCGGCACCGGATGTGAAACCGGGGAGCAAGTGGCGCGAAGTGACGGTTCAGGTGAACGAAGGAAGGGCCAAGACGATCAAGGGGTATTTTCCATGACGACGAGACGGTTGCTGGTTGCTGGTTGCTGGTTCAAGGTGCGTTTCCGCGAGAGCGTCGCGTACTGGCGAAAAAGCACATGGTTCGCGGCACGTCTCAGGGCGAGCAGTCGGCACTTGCGAAAAGACACCTTGAACCAGCAACCAGCAACCAGCAACATCCTCTCAACCAGCAACGCCTTTCGGGTGATCGCCGCGCTGCTGGTCGTTCTCGCGACAAGCGCGATCCTCGCCGAAGACAAGCCTCTTACGAAACGCGAGCGCAAAGATCGCGTCGCCGCGCTGGCGGAGAAGCATCGCCAGTTCCTCATGGACGTCGAGCCGATCATCATCCAGACCGAGCGCGACACCTTCCTCAAGCTCGACACCGAGCCGCAGCGCGACGCGTTCATCGCGGACTTCTGGCGCCGCCGCGACATCGCTCACGGCACGACCAACAACTCCGCGCGCCTCGAGTACTACAACAACCTCGAGTTCGTGCGGGAGAACTTCGGGCAGGCGTCGTCCGATCGCGGACGGGTCTACCTCGTCAACGGTCCGCCGGCGGAGATCATCGACATCAAGTGCTCGACGTTTTTCCAGCCCATCCAGATCTTCCGCTACGGGCGCCTGCCGAACTTCGGCACCGACTTCCGCATCCTCTTCTATATCCCGCAGCACATGAACGAGTACAAGCTCTGGATTCCGATCGACTTCGCGCGCGCCTATCAGGACCTGCTGAGCAAGAGCATCGAGGCGAGCGGCCGCCTGCCGCAGAACATCAACTTCGAATGCCCGAAGGGTGAAGAGCTCAACGCCGCGATCGCGCAGATGCGGATGGAGTACTCGCGCATTCACAGAGTCTTCGAGCCACCCGCGGTGAATGGCGAGGATGTGAATCGCATCCTCCGCTCCGTCGTGCTCGCCGATCCAAACGCGCCGAAGCTCGAAGCGTCCATCGCCGTCGGCTATCCGCACGGCGACGGCAATCGCACCGACGCGCAACTGACGATCTACATTCCCCGCGCCCAGCTCAAAACCACTTCGGCCGGCGACGCCACGGTCTACACGATCGAAGTCATCGGCGAAGTGCTGCGCGAAGAACTGCTCTGGGAGAAGTATCGCTACCGCTTCGATTTCCCCGGCAACGCCACCGAAGAGAAGTTCCCGATCGTGATCGATCGCATGCTGCGGCCGGCCGCGTATCTTTCGCGCATCAAGCTCATCGATCCATCGACCGGCGCGCAGGCGATTCTCGAAACGCCGATGCAGGTTCCTGAAATCGACGTCGCACCAAAACCCACAGCAGAGACGGCAACGCTGCAAGTCATCAACACTGACCTTCAGTCAACGCGCGCGTCACTCCGCATCGTCCCGCTGAGCGTGGAGCTCAACGGCGGCGTGACGAGCGGCCTGCAGACGATTCAAACGCTCGTCAGCGGCAACGGCATTAAATCAGTCGAGTTCTGGCTCGACGGCAAGAAAGTGGCGACGCGACGCTCGCCGCCGTACACGCTCGATCTCGATTTCGGAACCGTGCCGCGCTCGCGGCGCATCCGCGTCGTCGCACTCGACTCGCACGACCTGGCCATTACCGGCGATGAAGTCGTCGTCAACACCGGCACCGATCCGTTCCGAGTACGCATCGCCTCTCCGCGTGTCGCACCAAAGCTGAGCGGCCCGACGCGCGTCGAGCTCGATGTCCGCGTGCCCGACGGCAAAGAGCTCGACAACGTCGAGCTGTACTGGAACGAGACGCGCGTCGCCACGATGTACGACGCGCCGTTCGTACAGACCGTGAACATCCCGAGCATCGAAGGCGTCGGCTACCTGCGCGCCGTCGCAAAGCTCAAGGATCCCGAGATCGATCCCGCGGAAGACGTCGTCATGGTCAACACGCCCGACTTCATGGAGGTCGTCGACGTCCATCTCATCGAGCTCCCGACCACCGTCGTCAAAGACGGCAAGCCGGTGAACGACCTGCCGCTGTCCGCATTCAAAGTCCTCGATCAGGGGCAGCCGGTGGAGGTCACGAAGTTCGAGCACGTCAAAGACCTGCCGCTCTCGATCGGCATGGCTGTCGACACGTCCGGCTCGATGGAAAACCGCATGGACACCGCCCGCGAGACCGGCGCCGCGTTTTTCCATAACGTCCTGCGCAGCGGCGACAAAGCATTCCTTGTCGCCTTCGATTCGACGCCGCACCTGATTCAGAAATGGTCGAGCGATTTACGCGAGATTCAGTCCGGCCTCGCGAAAATGCGTCCCGAAGAATCAACGGCCCTCTACGACGCCGTCGTCTATTCGCTCTACAACTTCCTCGGCGTCAAAGGCCAGAAAGCACTCATCCTCCTGACCGACGGCCGCGACACCGTCTCGAAATTCACGTACGAGCAAACGCTCGAATACGCCCAACGCGCCGCCGTCCCCATCTACGCCATCGGCCTCGGCATCCGCGGTGCCGAAATCGACGTCAAATCGAAAATCAACCGCCTCTGCACCGAGACCGGCGGAACGTCGTACTACATCGACGAAGTCAAAGACCTCACCCGCATCTACGTCGATATCCAGAACGAGCTCCGCTCGCAATACGTCCTCGGCTTCTACCCGCCCGCGGATGTGAAATCAGGAGGGAAGTGGCGCGAGGTGACGGTGCAAACCGCGGAGGGGAAAGTGAAGACGATCAAGGGGTATTACCCGTAGGGGTACTCACGGGCACTTGAACCGCGTGCCCTGCCAGCCTACGATGCCATCATGACCACGAACGCGCAGAAGGTCTTCGAGCAGGCCCTGACGCTCACCGCCAATGATCGTGCTGAGCTCGCGGCGCAGTTGCTTGCCAGCCTCGATGAAGTTGAAGCTGACGTGGAATCTGCGTGGGCAGCTGAAATCGAACGAAGAGCCGCCGACGCTCGCCAGAATCCTGACGACGGCGAGAATTGGCGCACCGTGCTCGACGAAATTCAACGCGAAGTGTTGTCGCGTTGAAACCCGTTCGTGTCCGTGAACGGGCGCGCCGCGAACTGCGCGAGGCAATCGCCTGGTATCGAGAACGGAACAGGGAAGTAGCAGATCGATTTGCGGCTGAGGTTCAGCAAGCGCTCCGGCACCTCGAGCTGTTCCCCGAGAGCGGAGCATCCGTTCCTCGTGTCAAGGATCCGGAGGTGCGCCGATTTCCGATCCACAATTTTCCTTACCACCTCGTTTTCATCAGACTGCCGCGTCAGATCGCGGTTCTGGCGGTCGCACATGACCGCCGTCGGCCGGGATACTGGAACGAGTGACAGGTCGGACCTTCCCGCGACAGTGCACCCGAAACCGCCGCGGGTGAAGCTCGAGAATCACACGCCGCGAGGCGCAGCAACAAGCTCCGCCGGCCGCGCCGGCTCACCCTCCCGTCGCCTTCCGCTCCTCCGCCATCCGCTCCCGCTCCGCGGCGCGCTCCGCGCGCCTGCGATTCGCGTCGTCCTTCAATCGCTGCGCGATTGCGCGGCCGGTATCCGTCGTCGCCAGTCCGCCTTCGGCGGTCTCGCGCAGTCCGCGCGGGAGCGCGCGGCCGATGCGCACCATCGCTTCGACGATCTCGTCCATCGGGATGATCGATTCGACGCCTGCGAGCGCGAGCTGCGCGGCCGTCAGGCCGTGTACGGCGAACAGCGCGTTGCGTTTCACGCACGGCACTTCGACGAGGCCACCGACCGGATCGCACACGAGGCCGAGCGTGTTCTTCAGCGCGAGCGCCGCGGCCTGAATCGACTGTCGTGGCGAGCCGCCCATCATGTAGATGACGGCCGCAGCGCCCATCGATGACGCCACGCCGACCTCGTTCTGACAACCGCCCGCGGCGCCGGAGATGTTCGCCGACAACGCGATGATCGAACCGATGCCGCCCGCGACGACGAGCGCGCGCACGGTGCGTTCGGGATCGATATTGCGCTCTTCCTCGAGCGCCAGGAGCATGCCCGGCACGATGCCGCCCGCACCCGCAGTTGGTGCCGCGACGATCACGCCCATGCGCGAGTTCTCGCCCATCACCGACAGCGCGTAAATCTCCGCCTTCACCGTCAGCGGATCGAGAAACGTCTTGCCGCTGAGGAACGCTTCATTGAGCAGCCGCGCTTCGCTGCCGACGAGCTTGCCCATCGACTCGCCGCCGTTCTTGCCGCGCTCGATGCAATCGCGCATCACCGCGCGACGCTTCGTCAGCGCTTCGACGATGTCCGCGGCCGGAACGCCATGTTCCTCCGCATCGGTCTCCAGAAAAACCTCCGCGAGATCGCGGCCGGTGGCCAGCTCTTCGAGATGTTTGAACGATTCGATCATGATTGGTTGTCGGTTCTCGGTTATCGGTTCTCAGTTCTCAGCGCCGCACCGCCCAGGCCTCAACGCCCAGACAACCGACAACCGACAACCGACAACTGACAACCGGTTTTTCAAGGGATCCTGTCGAGATATCGCGCGTCCGCCACGTCCGGCAGCGAGCCAATTCGCCCCAGCGCCGACGTCGAAAGCGGCGAATCGACGTCGACCTGCATGAACGCATCCTTCCCGCGCTGCTTCCTGGAACAATAAAGCGAGGCGATATTGATCCCTTCGTCCGCAATGATGTTCGCCACCTCGGCGATCATCCCCGGCCGATCGCGATAAAAGAGCAGCAATGTCGGCGAATCGCCCTTGAATCGCGTCTGGAATCCGTTGATCTGGAACGTCTCGATCACGCCGCCGCCGATCGACGAGCCAACGATTTCCGCCTCGCGATTCGCACCTTTGATCTCGATGCGGACCGTATTCGGATGCACTTCGCCGAGGTCTTCTTCGGAGAACTCGATTTTGACTTCCATCTGTTCGGCGATACGGATCGCCTCGGGGATGCGCGGATCGTCGACGTTCAGCCCGATCGAACCGCCGACGAGCGCGAAGTCCGAGCCGTGACCGCGATATGTGGCAGCGAGCGGCGGGTGCAGATAGAAATGCACCTCGACAGGATCTTCATCGAGGATCTCTCTCGCGACGCGTCCGAGGCGCGCGGTGCCGGCGGTGTGCGAGCTCGAGGGACCCACCATCACGGGACCCATCACGTCGAGAATGCTGACTTTGCGGTCGTGGCGGATCGGCATGCGTGCGCAGTCTATCGCGATGCATCGGATGCGCTCGCTTGTTGAGCCGATCTCCTCTGCTACACTCCCGCCGCTCTCTTCTCATGCCCGAACGTCCAGTGATTCTCGTCGTCGATGACGACGCCCCGATCCTTCTTCTCATGCGCAGCCTGCTCCGCGAGTTCGGCTTCGAGCCGGTCGCCGCAGGAAGCGGCGAAGAAGCGATCGCCGCCGCGCGCCAACGCACGCCCGATCTCATCCTCCTCGATCGCAACATGCCGGGCATGAACGGTGATGAAGTGCTGCGCGAGCTGCGCGCGAACGATGAACTGTCGGCGGTGCCGATCTTCATCGTCAGCGGCGAGCCACTCGGCCCCGACGAAGTCCGCCGCCTCGGCGCCACCGGTCACGTTTTGAAGCCGTTCGACGTGCCGTCGCTCGTGGCCACGATCCGCAATCACGTGAGCGCGAACTAGGCCGGCACGGCCGGCAGCGCTGGTTGCTCCGCTGATACACGTACGCGCGGTTGTTCTCGGTTGTCGGTTCTCGGTTGTCTGCGGCGTTTCGCCTGGACGATGACGCACAGAGAACCGAGAACCGAGAACCGACAACCGCGCGTACGTGCGCCCGGCGAAGCAATCAGCGCTGCCGGCCGTGCCGGCTTTTGTTAAAGTCCGCGTTCACCATGACGAACCAGACCAGCATCGACGATCTCGTCCGCACCGCCGTGTTCAGCGAAGACGCAGCCGCGAAAGCCGAAGCGCGCAAAGAAATTCACCTGCGCGCACGTCGCAGCGGTGCCGTTCCCTCGTCGATCCTCCCGCTTTACCAGGCCCTTGGCCGCAATGAAGTCACGCGCAAATTCACCGTCCCCGCGTTCAACATCCGCGCGCTGACATACGACGTCGCACGCGCGCTCTTCCGCGCGGCGATGAAGCACGACGTCGGTCCGTTCATCTTCGAGATCGCGCGCTCCGAGATCGGCTACACGGAACAGCGTCCCGGCGAATACGCGGCGTGCGTGCTCGCGGCGGCCATCGCCGAAAACTACAAAGGACCGGTCTTCATCCAGGGCGATCACTTCCAGGCCAGCGCCAAAAAGTGGGCGACCGACGAAGGCAAGATGAGCGAGATCAAAGCGCTCGAATCGCTCATCGAAGAAGCAATTGCCGCCGAGTTCTACAACATCGACATCGACACCTCGACGCTCGTCGACCTCTCCTTCGCCACGCACGACGAACAGCAGAGCGAGAACTACACGTACACCGCGCATTTGACGAAGTACATCCGCGACCGCCAGCCGCAGGGAATCGAGATCTCGATCGGCGGCGAGATCGGCGAAGTCGGCAAGTACAACACGCAGCCCGACGAAGTCCGCGCCTACATCGACGGCGTCAAGCGCATCCTCGGCGATGTCGGCATGGCCAAGATCTCCGTGCAGACCGGCACGTCGCACGGCGGCGTACCGATGGCCGACGGCTCGATCGCCGAAGCGAAAATCGACTTCGCGGTGCTGCGCGAGACAACGCGCATCTGCCGCGAGGAGTACGGCATCGCCGGCTCGGTACAGCATGGTGCGTCGACTCTTCCCGAGGAAGTGTTCAATCAGTTTCCGGAGAGCGATGCGGTGGAGATCCATCTCGCGACCGGCTTCCAGAACATGATCCTCGACGCGCCGTCGCTGCCTGCCGAGATGAAAGACGGCATCCGCACGTTCTGCTTCGAGAACTGCATGGACGAGCGCAAAGGCGGCGAGACGGACGAGCAGTTCGTCTACAAGACGCGCAAGAAAGCGATCGGCCCGTTCAAGCGCCGCATGTGGGATCTCGAGCCCGCGGCGAAGCAGCCGATCATCGACGCGATCGAAAAGAAGTTCGAGTTCCTGATGGACAAGCTCGCCGTCTACAACACGCGCGCGCTGATGCTCGAGCACATCCCCGCGTCCGCGACGGAGTTGCCGGAGTACGCGGCGGCGTCGGACGAATTGACAGCTGCGGCGACGGTCGATCCGAACGAAGGCGAGTAGGTTCGAGATCTAGTCTCAGAGTCGCAGAGTCTCAGAGTCTCAGAGAGTGTGCGAACGACCTCTCTGAGACTCTGCGACTGTGAGACTCTGAGACTCTCTCTTTGAGACCTTGCGACTCCCGCCCTGCGCTAGCATCCGCGCATGCGCAGATTGCTCGTGCTCCTCCTTGTCGCCACGTTCGCCATCGCCGACGACAAACCGCCCACCACCGCCCAGGCACTCGACCTCGCGCGCTTGTGGCTCGATGGCCAGCGCGCGTACGAAGAAATCCCGGGCATCTCCGCGGCGATCGTCAGCGATCAGAAGATTCTCTGGAGCGGCGGCAGCGGACACGCTGAGCCGGGCACGGCGCGCGTCGCCACCGCGGACACGCTCTACAGCATCTGCTCCGTCTCGAAGCTCTTCACCAGCGTTGCGGTGATGCAGCTGCGCGATGAAGGCAAGCTCACGCTCGACGATCCGATCGCGAAGCATCTGCCGTGGTTCACGATGAAAGCCGCCAACGGCGGTCGCGACGCCACGATCCTCGGCACGCTCACCCACTCCTCGGGACTCCCGCGCGAATCCGACTATCCCTACTGGACCGGCGAATTCGACTTCCCGACGCGCGAGAAAATCATCGAGCGTGTCGCCGCACAGGAAGCGCTCTACCCGAGCGACCGCTATTTTCAATACTCCAACCTCGGCCTCACGCTCGCCGGCGAAGTCGTGAGCGCTCGGGCCGGCAAACCGTACGCCGACGTCATCCGCGAGCGCATCCTCGCCCCACTTCATCTCGATGCCACCTATCCCGAGATGCCGCTCGAAGAGAAAGGCAAGCGACTCGCGCAGGGCTTCAGCGCGCGGCGTCGCGACGGCACACGCGCCGCGCTCCCGCTTTTCCAGACGCGCGGCATTGCGCCCGCCGCCGGCTTCGCGTCGAGCGTCAACGACCTCGCGAAATTCGCGATGTGGCAGTTCCGTGCACGTGATGCGAAGAGCGACGCCATTCTCGATCCGCGCACGCTGCGCGAGATGTATCGCCCGCATTTCGTCGATCCGAATTTCGAGACCTTCTGGGGCATCGGCTTCGCGACCTGGAAAGCGGGCGACACCGTTTTCGTCGGACACGGCGGCAGCTGTCCCGGATACCGCACCGACTTCGCGCTCGATCCCGAGAAAAAGGTCGGCGTCGTCGTGATGGCGAATGCGAGCGGCGTCAACACCGGCCGCTACGCGAAAGCGCTCTACGACATCGTCACGCCCGCGCTGAAAAACAGCGAGACCGATCCTGCCGCGGCCGCGCTCGCGCTGTACGCGGGCTCATACGACGCGTTCCCGTGGGATGGCGAAACGGTCGTAGTCGTCTGGGGCGATGGGCTCGCCACGATCGACCTGCCGACCACCGAACCGATGAAATCGCTCGAGCGTCTGCGCAAGACCGGCGATCACACCTTCCGCAGAGTCCGCAGCGACGGCACGCTCGGTGAAACATATCGGTTCGAGCTCGGCCCCGACGGCAAACCGTCGAAGGTCTGGGTGCACAGCAATCCCTATCCGCGCATGAAGTGAAAAAAATCGCGGATCGTGTCGAACCGGCCCCACCTCGTTCGACGTGATAGCAGAACCGGGAAAAACAAAGCCCGGAAAAACGAGAAGGAGATTCAACCAATGCGACTCATGGTGATTGTCAAAGCCGACAAAGATTCCGAACAGGGCGCGATGCCCGACGAAAAGATGCTCGCCGACATGGGCAACTTCAACGATGAGCTGGTGAACGCCGGCCTGATGCGCGCGGGCGAAGGGCTGCACCCGAGCGCGAAGGGCAAGCGCATCCGTTTCACGGGTGATCAGCGCACCGTCATCGACGGGCCGTTCAGCGAGACCAAGGAGCTGATCGCCGGCTTCTGGATCGTCGAGATGGCTTCGATGGATGAAGCGATCCAGTGGTTCAAGCGCGCGCCGATGGGCGGCGACACCGAGCTCGAGATCCGCCCGGTCTTCGAAGCCGCGGACTTCGGCGAGGAGTTCACGCCCGAGCTCCGCGCACAGGAAGACCGCCAGCGCGCCGCCATCGAAGCACTCGAACAGAAGAAGTAACGACGACGGGAGACACCATGCGATTCATGATGCTGATGATCCCGAAGGGTTACGAGAGCGCCGATCCCGGCACGATTCCTGACGCCAAAGGCGTCGAGAAGATGATGAAGTACAACCGGGATCTGCAGAACGCGGGAGTGCTGATCGCGCTCGATGGACTGCACCCGCCGTCGATGGGCGCACGTGTTTCGTTCGCCGGCGGCAGGCCGAAAGTCACCGACGGGCCATTCTCCGAAGCAAAGGAAGTTCTCGGGGGCTACTGGCTGATCGACGTGAAATCGAAGGAAGAAGCGATCGAATGGGCGAAGCGCTGCCCCGCCGGCGAGAACGAGATCATCGAAGTGCGCCAGGTGCAGGAGTTCGCGGATTTCCCGGCTGACGTGCAGGCTGCAGCCGAGGGATTTCACGAGATGGCTCGATAGCAACGGTTTGGAGTGCGGCAGCCGCAGGAGGGTGTCTCAAAACTCGATTCGCGTCACTCCATGAATGAGGAGAGACGAACAGAATGAGTCGAGAGCTACGGGCCGACTACACAACGCAGTTCCTGTTTCCGCCGGCGCTGGAAGACTGGGTCAAGGCAAACGACCCGGCGCGATTCATTCGAGCTTTCGTCGATGCACTCGATCTGAGAGAGGTGGCCGGGGAAGAATGGGCCGAAGGGAAGGAAGACCCGAACGGCCGGCCGCACTACGCGTTCGACCTGCTGCTCAAGGTGTGGCTGTACGGATACCTGTACAACATCCGTAGCTCGCGCAAGCTGGAACGGGCGTGTCGCCAGATGATGCCGCTGGTGTGGCTGGCGGGCAGATACGAGCCGGATCACAACACGCTGTGGCGGTTCTGGATGCGCTACCGCAGCGCGATCAAGAAAGTGTTCGTGCAGAGTGTGCGCGTGGCCCAGCAGGCGGATCTGGTGGGGATGGTGCTGCAGGCGGTGGACGGGACCCGGATCGTCTCGGCGGCCTCGCAGAGAACGGCGTGGCATCGTGCTGATCTGAAGAAGATCCTGGCTGCGGTGGACGAA
>DASYLL010000148.1:0-22515 GCA_036009605.1 Thermoanaerobaculia bacterium
GCCTCAGATACTCTGCGGCCTTGGTGATGAGGGCGGGGAGCCTATCTTCTCCACTAGCTCCAGGCTTCAGGTGCCGACGGCTTCCCCACGTCTTCCTCTTCAACATACAAGGTGCCGAAGAAGGATGAGGGGTCCTTTCCCTATACTCGTCACATGCGTCTCGTCCTGCGCATTCTCCTCGCCATGATCGCCATCGCACTCCTCGCGTGGTTCGGCGGCCGCTGCTATCTCGCGCGCTCCGTGGCGCAGTACGACGGAACGATTCGCACGAACGTCGCGTCGCCGGTCGAGATCACGTTCGACGCGCGCGGCGTCCCGCAGGTCTGGGCGAAGACCGACGCCGACGCGTACTTCGGCATCGGCTGGCTGCACGGCTCGGAGCGACTGTTCCAGATGGAGCTCGTGCGGCGACTCGCGCGCGGTGAGTTGTCCGAAGTGTTCGGCGAGGCAGCGTATGAGATGGACGAGTTCCAGCGACAGATTGGATTTGCGCGCGCCGTGAACCAGAGGCAACTCTCGCCGACCGCACGCGCGCTGATGCAGCGTTACGTCGACGGCATCAACGCCGCGATCGCGCAGGACAAACTGCTGCCGCCGGAGTTCGTCGTGCTGCGCTTGAAACCGCGGCCGTGGACGATCGAAGACGGCCTCGCCATCAGCCACTATCAGACGTGGTTCTCGCACCAGCTTATGGATCAGGATCGGCGCTATCAGCAGCTGATCGAGAAGCTCGGCATGACCGCCTCGGCGCTCACGCGCGCGGGACATCCGTGGTCGCCGCCGACCGTTCCTCCGGTCGTGCCGCCGATGCAGATCTCGACCGCGTCGAACTCGTGGGCCGTTGCCGCGTCGCGCTCGTCGACAAAAGCCGCGCTGCACGCGTCCGATCCGCATCTCTCCATCGATCAGGTTCCCGGGCTCTGGTACCTCGCGGGACTGCATTCGGAAGAGGGACTCGACGTCGTCGGCGTGACGTATGGCGGCGCGCCGTTCGTCGTGATGGGACACAACCGGGACATCGCGTTCTCGTTCACCGTCGCGTCGATCGATCTCATCGACTACTACGATGACGCGCCCGCCGGCGCCGTGATCCGCGAAGAGATTCGCGTGAAAGGGGAGGCGCAACCGCGCGTTCTCGAAGTGCGTCATGGCGCGCGCGGCGTGATGGTCGACAAGACGACGTCGCTGCGCTGGGCCGGCTTCGATTTCTCGCCGTCCGGGATCACGGAAGCCGCGCTGCAATTGCAGAAGGCGAAGACGTTCGACGAGTTTCGCAACTCGGTGACGCGCTTCGGCGCGCTCGACGCAAATTGGATCTACTCCGACCGCGCGGGCAACATCGGATATCAACTCGGCGCGCCCGTTCCGCTGCGCGACTACGACACCTACGTGCGCCAGAAAGCGAACGACCCGCGCACCGTGTGGCGCGGCTATCGCGCGCTCGACGACACACCGCACGCGCTCAACCCCGCGCAGGGATTCCTCGCCAGCTGCAACAACCAGCCGACCAGCGGCGGCGACATCCCCGGTTTCTACGATCCCTATCGCATCGTGCGCGCGACCGCGCTGCTGCAGACGAAGCGCACGCCGGCGGACATGCACGCGATGCAGCTCGATCTCACATCAGGACTGGCGACGCGATGGAGATCGCTTGCCGCGGAAGGTGCGAAAGCCGCGGGACTCGCGAACGAATCACAAACGCTCGCGCAGTGGGATGGCAGCATGACCGCGGACAGCAAAGCCGCGGCGTTGTTCGCCGCGTGGTGGCGTCGCATGCCGCACGCGGTGTTCGAAGACGAGCTCGCGGGCGATTGGAACACCGGCCGTGTCGTCCTCGACGAAGTGCTGACCACGCATTCTCCCGTGATCGACGACAAGCGCACGAAAGCGATCGAGACCGCGCGCGACATCTCCGCGCGCGCGATGCGCGATGCCGTGTCGATCGCGAACGGACGCACGTGGGGCGAGGCCTGCACGCTGCTCGTGAAGCATCCGCTCGCGCGCGTGAAGATCCTCGATCGCTGGCTCGCTCTCAATCGCGGACCGTTCCCGAATGGCGGCGATCCCGGAACGCTCAACGCGAATTTCTACAGCTACGACGAGAAGTCGCAATCGTTCCGCACCGCGATCGGCCCGAGCATGCGTTTCGTGCTCGACTGGTCCAACGTCGACACCTTCACGCTCACCGGCGCCCTCGGCCAATCCGGCAATCCCTTCAGCCCGCACTACGACGACTTTCTCGGCATGATGCTGTCCGGAGAATCGTGGACCGTGCCGTTCACGAAGGAGAAGGTTTACGCGGGGAAAGCCTCCTTGCTGCGGCTCACGCCTTAGCCGCCTTCGGCTTAGCGAGCTGTCACGTAATGCGCCGATACCGCGCATTCACCAACGCATACACCCCATACGCCGCGAGTCCGAATCCCACCACCGCCAGCATCGGCGCCGGCAGTTCCCGCAGCGCGCCGGTCGTTCCGTGCGCGGCTTGCGCGTTGTGACGCCATGCGGCGAGCACGAGCGAGCCGCCGATGATGAAGAAGACGACGCCGCGCGCGCCGATACCGAAGCGCGAGATGGCGATCACTTTGTCGCGCACGCGCGAGTCGATGTCGCCGAGACTGATGCGTTTGCTGAGTTTCGCATCCCATGCGGCGAACAGTTGGTATGCGCCGTACCCGACGACGCCGAGGCCTGCGATACCGACGAGCCACACACCGAACGGCTGCGCCATCAACCGCCCGGCCCAGTGCCGCGCCTGTTCATCGCCGCCGCCGGAACTGCGCGCGCGATTGTTCGTGATCATGCGCATCACTTCGAATGCGAGCGCCGAATAGACCAGTCCGCGAAAGATGCTCGCCGCGCGGATGCAGAGCCCTTTCGCATCGCTGCCGCGTTGCTCGCTGTCCGTGACCGCGCTGGCGAATCGCCAGAGCACGTATCCGATCAAACCGATGGCGATCACGGCGAGCAGCACGCGTCCGAATGGCTGTCGCAGGATGAACGCGAAGGCGTCTTTCTGACTGCCGGTGGCGCCGCGTTGGCCGAGGGCGGCGGCGACGGCGAAACCACCGACGATCATGTAGACGATGCCGATGGATGCGTAGCCGAGACGCGCCAGTCGTTCGATCATGAGCACGCATGAGGAAAATGCGTGCCAGCGGACGCTGGCAGCGGATGCAGCAGCGAACCTTGTGCATCCTCGTGTGCGATCGTACGAAAATGCGCGTTTTTCGGCCAAAAATCACAAAAAAGGCATTGCGTCACAGGTCGTTCGTCGCTACATTGCGACCGCTGTTCGCAAGGACAGACACGCCGAAAGGAGAACGTATTCACTCATGGCAGCAGGTCCAATGACGAAGTCGCAGTTGATCAATCACATCGCAGAGGAGCTCGAGGTTCCGCGCAAGACTGCGGTCCGCTTCCTCGAAGTTTTGAGCGCAGCAGCGTACAAGGAAGCCAAGAAGGGCTTCACCTTCCCCGGACTCGGCAAGCTCGTTCTCGTGCAGCGCAAGGCGCGCACCGGACGCAACCCCGCCACCGGCGCCGCGATCAAGATCCCGGCCAAGAAGGTTCTGAAGTTCCGCATTGCCAAAGCCGCCAAGGACGCAATCCTCGGCAGCAAGAAGTAAGCGTGCGCTCGGGGGACAGGCCACGGCCTGTCCTCCACCCCGAGTGAGAGGAGGCAGTCCTTGCCGCACCGTTATCCTCAGGAAGCGTCACTTCGCGACGGACGTCGCGTGTTGCTCCGTCCCTTCAACGAGAAGGACGTCGAACCGCTCTACGATTTCTTCCACCGCATGCCGCTCGAATACCGGCGCTTCGCGTGGGACAACCTCGACAACCGCCAGCTCGTCGAGAGCTGGGGTCGCAGCATCGACTACGGGAAAGTCTTTCCGCTCGTCGCCGTCACCGGCGGTCATCACATCGTCGCCGACGCGACGCTGCACATGCGCGAAGGTGGTCCATTGCGCCTGGTCGGCCGCATCAAATGGATGCTCGATCCCGAGTATCGCGGCGTCGGACTGGGCACCACGCTCGTGCAGGATTTGATCAACATCGCACGCGAGCGCGGCCTGCGTCACATCAGCTGCATGCTGATCTCCGATCTCGAAGCAGATGCCGTGAAGACGCTCGAAGGCCTCGGATTCACATCGTACGTACAGCCCGCGTACGGAACCGATCCCGACGGCAATCAGCACGACATGACCAAATTGATTTTCAAGTTGTGACGGTCGCGTTAGCGACGGTTGTGAGTTCTCGGTTCTCGGTTCTCGGTTGTCTGCAGCTTCAGGCGCTACCGCCCAGACAACCGACAACCGACAACTGACAACGCTAATGACGCGCAACGCGCGTCATTTAGCCCGCGCGTACTGCTCGGGCCATTTCACGTCCACTCCCAGTTCCTGCGCCGCGTGCAGTGGGAAGTACGGATCGCGCAGGAACTGGCGGGCGAGGAGCACGACGTCCGCATCGCCATCGCGGACGATTGCTTCGCACTGTTGCGCCGTCGTGATCAGTCCGACCGCGCCGGTCGCGATTCCTGCTTCCGCGCGAATCGCGCGTGCGAACGGTACCTGATAGCCCGGCCCCAGCTCGATCTTCACATTTGGCACCGCGCCGCCGCTGGAGCAGTCAATGAGATCGACGTCGAGCTCGCGCAACTGCTTCGACAACTCGATCGACTCCGCCAGTGTCCAACCGCCCTCCGCCCAGTCCGTCGCGGAGATGCGCACGAACAGCGGCAGTTCCGCGGGCCACGCATCGCGCACGGCCTGCGTCACGCGCAGCGTCAGCCGCATGCGATTCTCGAGCGAGCCGCCGTATTCGTCGTCGCGCGTATTGCAGAGCGGCGAGAGGAACTGGTGCAGCAGATAGCCATGCGCCGCGTGAATCTCGACGACGCGAAATCCTGCGCGCGATGCGAGTTTCGCGGAGCGCACAAATTGCTCGACGACTTCGTCGATCTCTTCGCGCGTGAGCGCGTGCGGCGCGGGATCGCTCGCGCGAAACGCAATCGCGCTGGGCGCGACCGGCGTCCATGAATCCGGTCCTTCCGTGAGCACGTGACCGCCGCGCCATGGCTTGTCCGTCGACGCTTTGCGACCCGCGTGTGCGAGCTGGATTCCGGCGACCGATCCCTGATCGTGAATGAAATCCGTGATGCGAACGAACGCATCGGCCTGCTCTTCCGACCAGATCCCACTGTCCCACGCCGTGATGCGGCCGATCGGCGAGACCGCGCTCGCTTCGACCATCACCATGCCTGCGCGGCCGACGGCGCGGCTGCCGAGGTGGATGAAGTGCCAGTCGTTCGGCACGCCGTTCTCGCTCGAGTACTGACACATCGGCGAGACGAAGATGCGATTCGGAAACGTGATCGAGCGAAACGTGAGTGGCTCGAAGAGTCTGGACATCAACTGAGCTCGATCTCTTTCAGTCGCTGTGCCGCTTCCGAGGCATCCGGACTGATCGACAACGCCACGGCAAGCTCGGCTCCTGCCTCGCGATAGCGCTTCGCGAGCGACAGCACGTGTCCGCGCGCGAGGTGCGTCTCCGCGAGTTGCGGCGCAAGGTCGATCGCGCGGCGACTGGCGTTATCAGCGCGTTGCAGCAGCGTCTCCTCGCGCGTATGCGCGAACAGATCGACGAGCGCATCCGCAAGGCCAGCGTACGCGAGTGCGTATTCGTGATCGAGCTCGATCGCGGTCTCGAACATCGCTACGGCCGATTCGAGCGACTCCGGGGTTTTCTCGCCGAAGTACGTGTGGCCCTTCAGATAGAACTCGTATGCGTCCACGCGAATCGGCGTCGATTTGATGGCGTTGCGGATGCGATCCGTCAGCACGCCGAGGAGGACACGCGTCGTGCTCTCGGCGATCTCTTCCTGCAGCGCGAACACATCGCCGGCCTGGCGATCGTATTTCTCGGACCAGACGTGATGGCCGTTGTGCACGTCGACGAGGTGCACGCTGATGCGCAGCCGCTCGCCGTCTTTGCGGACGCTTCCGCGCAGGACGTGGTCGACGCCGAGTTTCTCGCCGAGGGCGCGGAGATCGTCGTCGGATCGGAAATCGAAGGCGAGCGAGCGCGAGATCACGCGCAGCTCATGAATCCGCGTCAGCGTATTGATCAGCTCCTCGGCCATCCCATCGCAGAAATGTCCCTGATCGTGCAGCGGGCTGAGATCGGTGAACGGCAACACCGCGATCGACTTGCGCGTCGAGATCGGCGGCGTGGAACCGACGGGATGCAGCGAGGGATGGGATTTCGTCGACGACGGTGCGAGCGCCACGCGGATGATCTCGCCGACGAAACGGAAGCCGCGTCCATAGACCGTGCGGATCCAGCGCGGATCGCCCGAGGAATCGCCGAGTGCGCGTCGTGCGTCGCGAATGGCGGTGGTCAGTGCGGATTCCGAAACGTGCACGTCGCGCCAGATCGTGTCGAGCAGTTCCTCTTTCGGAACGACGCGCGCGCGATGCTCGATGAGGAAGTTCAGCACCTCGAGCACGCGCGGCTCGGTCTTCACTACCTCAGCGCCGCGCCGCAGTTCATAACGGCCGAGATCGAGCTCGAAGTCACCAAAACGAAACATAGATCAGGACATCTTCTGTCTTTCCCCACATTCTCGCCCGGATTGAATGCGGGTGCGCTTCTAGATTGCATGCAACCGGTTACACCCGGCGCTCGACACAGGAGGACGCATGACCGTGATGGAGCACACTCTCGGGGCGGACGTATATGCAGGCCGCGTCGCCCGCACCCTGAACAGCGGATTCATCACGATGATGATCAGCGTTGGCCACCGTACCAGTCTTTTCGATGTCATGGCAGCTTTACCGCCCGCCACGAGCCACGAAATCGCGACTGCAGCAGGACTCACCGAGCGCTACGTGCGCGAGTGGCTCGCCGCGATGACGAGCGCGCACATCGTCCACTACGACGCGCGCACCGCGACCTATTTTCTGCCGATCGAATACGCGGCCGTGCTCGCGCGTGGTGCGGGGCCGAACAGCCTCGCGCCGATGGCGGAGATGCTTTCGCTGCTCGCGTCGACCGAGGATCTCGTCGTGGCGGGATTCTTCGGCGGAGGTGGCGTCGTACATCAGGCGTACGACCGGTTGCGCGAAATGATGTCCACGCAGAAGCGCGCGTTGATTGACGAGTCGTACATCGACGCGCTGCTGCGATTGATGCCCGGCATGCGTGTGCGATTGGAACAAGGCGCGTCCGTGCTCGATGTCGGATGCGGCGACGGCGCGCTGCTCACCGCAATGGCGCGAGAGTTTCCACGATCGCAGTTCCGCGGCTATGACGTCGCACGTGCGGCGATCCAGCGCGCCGTTGAACAGCGCGAAGAGGCGGGCGTCGACAACGTCGAGTTTCTCGCGGGCGATGCGCTGCGCATTGATGAGCCGCGCCGCTACGATCTCGTGCTCGCGCTCGAATCGCTGCACGAGCAATCGTTCCCGACGGCCGTGCTGCGCAACATCGTCGCGTCGCTCGATCACGACGGCGTGTTCCTGATGCAGGAGGCCGCGGCGTCGAGCCATCTCGCGCGCAATGTCGAACATCCCTTCGCGCCGATGCTCTACGCGTTGTCGTGTATGCACGCCGTGCCGGTCGCGATGGGCGATGAGCGCGGGGAAGCGCTTGGCCGCATGTGGGGACAGGAGCGCGCGTCGCGCATGTTGAGCGAAGCGGGATTCCGGAACTTTCGATTCGAAACGTTGGGAGTGGATCCGCTCAGCTACTACTGCGTGGCGATGAAGTAGGGGTTGTTGCGCGCCGGTTTTGTATGATGGCGCGCCGTGCACAAACCCTACACCTCCGCCGACGTCACGATGCCGGAGTTCACGTGGCGCGGGATCGTGCCGGGCATTCTGCTCGGCATCGTCTTCGGCGCCGCGAACGCCTACCTCGGCCTGCGCGCTGGGCTGACGATCTCGACGTCGATCCCGATCGCGGTGATGACGGTCGCGGTCTACAAGATCATCCGCGGCAACATTCTCGAAGCGAACATGTCGCAGACGATCGGCTCGGCGTCGAGCTCGGTCGCGAGCGGCGTGATTTTCACGCTCCCTGCGCTATTCCTCTGGGGACTCGCGCCGACGTTGTTGCAAATGACACTTCTCGCGCTCGCGGGCGGCGTGCTCGGCACGCTGTTCATGATCCCGCTGCGCAAGTACCTCATCGAAAAAGAGCACAAGACGCTGCCGTATCCCGAGGGGACGGCGTGTGCGGAAGTGTTGATTGCGAGTCAGGGTGGGGGACGGGCGCGCGGCGTGTTCGAAGGCATCATCGCGGGCGCGTTGTTCAAAGCGATCGTCGGCGGATTTCGACTCGTGCCCGACGAGATCGGATTTCGCGTTCCGTTTCTGCGCAAAGGTGAGCTTGCGACGGAAGTCTCCGCAGCGTTGTTCGGCGTCGGCTACATCCTCGGGCCGCGCGTCGGCGCGGTGATGGTTGGCGGCGGATTGCTCTCGTCGCTCGTGATCATTCCTGCGATCGCGTACTGGGGCGCGGGCATGACCGCGCCATATTTTCCGGAACTGAAACTCACCATCGATCAGATGAGCGCGGGACAGATCTGGTCGCGCTACGTGCGCTACATCGGCGCGGGGGCGGTCGCGATGGCCGGCATCATGACGCTCATCCGCAGCATCCCGACGATGGTCGAGAGCTTCCGCGTCGGCGTGCGTCAGATGCGCAAGCGCGCGTCCGAACATGAAGTCGTGCCGCGCACGTCGCTGGACATGCGCTTCTCCTCGACGATCATCGGCGCGGTCTGCGTCATCGCCTTACTCGCGACGGTGCCACAGGCGTTCGGCACACTGCCGGAGTTCTCGCATCGCCTTGTCGCCGCGATTCTCGTGGCGATTTTCGCGTTCTTCTTCGCGACCGTTTCCTCGCGCATCGTCGGTCTGGTCGGTGTCACATCGAATCCGACGAGCGGCATGACGATCGCCGCATTGCTCGGCACCGCCGCGGTGTTCATGGCTCTCGGCTGGACCGATCTATCGGGCAAAGCAGGCGCGCTCGCAATCGGTGCCGTCGTCGCGATCTCCGCATCGATTGCAGGTGACACATCGCAGGATCTGAAGACCGGCTATCTCCTCGGCGCCACGCCGCGCTATCAGCAAATCGGACAACTCCTCGGCGTGCTCACGTCGGCCGCCTTCGTCTGCATGGCGGTGCTGCTCCTCGGACGCGCGTACGGATTCGGTTCGGAAGAAATTCCGGCGCCGCAGGCGACGCTGATGAAGCTCGTGATCGAAGGCGTGCTCGATCAGACATTGCCGTGGACGCTCGTCGCGATCGGTGCAGGGATCACGGTCATTGCTGCGTTGTTCCGTTTGCCGACGCTCGCATTCGCGGTCGGCGTCTATCTTCCGGTCGCGGCGATGGTGCCGATTTTCCTTGGCGGACTGCTGCGCTGGTGGACCGATCGCGGCAAAGACGCGACGAAACGCGCGGATCAGGGCATCCTGCTCGGATCGGGACTCGTCGGCGGCGAAGGTCTCGTCGGCGTCTTGATCGCGGGCATCGCCGCGTATCTCGGACGCTCGCCGGACGGATTCGGCAGCGGATGGGCGGGCGGCGCGGCGTCGTGGGTCGGCGCAGCGTTCTTCGCCGCGCTCATTCTGTGGTTCTGGTTCTGCTTGAAAGCGAACGCACGAGGGACAACAACAGAGACGCCTCGCGCGTAGTCAGCGCGGCGCGTCCGGCGAGCGCCTGCAACTCCGCGCAGAGATGATCGGGATTGCGATTGCCGAAGAACTCGATCTGCGTGAGCAGCGCGCGCGTCTGCAGATTGAGATTGTTGAGCAGCTGATGCGGCGGCGGCTCGGGCACTTCGGGTCGCGGCCGCAGTCCCTTCCCGAGCTCGTAACAGAAGATCGCGACCGATTGTGCGAGGTTCATCGTCGGAAACTCCGGCCACGTCGGAATCGACGCCGTGCGCTGACAGAGCATGACCTCGCGTCCCGTCAGTCCCCGCTTCTCGCGTCCGAACACGATGGCGATGCGATGCTCCGCGCCGAGTTGTTCCTCCGCGAGTCGCGCAACATCGACTGGCTGCAATGAATCGTAGACCTGCCGTCCGCGTACTGCGGTCGTCGCAACGGTGAGATGACAATCGACGAGCCCTTCTTCGAGCGTGTCGACGCGCGTCGCGTTCTCGACGACGTCGATTGCACCGACCGCCCACCACGCCGAGACATTGTCGGTGCGCTCCGTTTTTCCGCCGACGATCCAGAGATCGGTGAAGCCGAAGTTCTTCATGGCGCGCGCCGCGGCGCCGACGTTGCCTGCCTCGAGAGGCTCGACCAGGATGATGCGTACTTGCACGTTGCGAACGATAACCTCAGCCGTCTTCGGCGGGTTGTCAGTTCTCGGTTGTCGGTTCTCTGCAAGTCACCGCTTGGGCGGACATCCCCAGATAACCGACGATCCAGAACCGACAACACGATTCATGCTTGCGGCGAGCGCGGTTGTCCGTTGTCGTTGTCGGTTCTCTGCAAGCCGTCGCCCGGGCCGAAAATCGCAGACAACCGACAACCGAGAACCGACAACAATTCGTGCCGACGGCGGATGAGGCTATTCTTACGTCACTCTCATCTCGAAAGCACCACAGGAGGCCCCCATGCGTCATCTCCGGTTCGCCCTCCCCTTGATTCTTCTTTTCGTTCTCGCCACGAACGCGATCGCGCAAACCTCCGGCGGACTCACGGGCCGTGTCACCGATTCTTCCGCCGCCGCCCTTCCCGGCGTGATTGTCGAAGTGCGCAGCCCCGCATTGCAGGGCGTTCGCACCGACACCAGTGATGGCGAAGGCGCGTATCGCTTCGTACTGTTGCCGCCCGGCGTGTACGAAGTGCGCTTCGTGCTCGATGGCTTCGGCACCGAGTCGCGCCGCGATGTACGAATCTCGCTCGGGCGCGATACCTCCGTCGACGCAACCATGCGTCCCGCCGCGTCCGAGTCGATGACGGTGCTCGCCAGTGCGCCGGTGCTTGATACGACCTCGTCGAGCGTCGGCGCGAATCTCGATATGGCCGCGATCGAAACGCTGCCGACGGGCCGTAATTACGCGTCGATCGTGCAGGTCGTGCCGGGTGTTTCGTCCGACGCCAATCCGCACAACGCCAGTCAGAGCACGATCACGGTCTACGGTTCCTCGGGCGCCGAGAACGCGTTCTACATCGACGGCGTGAACACGACGCAGATGGAGTACGGCTTCCAGGGCAAGAACCTCAACTTCGAGTTCATTCAGGAAGTCGACGTGAAGACGGGCGGCTATGAAGCGGAGTTCGGCCGTTCCACCGGCGGCATCATCAACGTCATCACGAAATCGGGCGGCAATACGCTGACGGGCGACGTCTTCGGCTATTTCGACAGCGACTCGCTGCAGGGAGACGCGGAAACGATCGACGCCAGCAACGGCACGCAAGTCGGGTTCCGGCGCAGCGACTGGGGCGTCGACGTCGGAGGCTACATCGTCAAGGACAAACTCTGGTTCTTCGCAGCCTACGACTCGGTCGACAACACTGCCGACAACGAGCTCCCCGGCCTCACGCGCATCGTTTCCGGCGAGACGAAGCAGGACCTCGGGTCCGCGAAGCTGACCTACACCGCCGCGCCGAGCCACACGCTCGTCTTCTCGTTCCTGCAGGACCCGCGCATCGATACCGGCGCGATCGTCGACGCGAATCACACACTCAATGGCGACGACTCGACGTTTCTCGGCGAATCCGATTACGGCGGACGCGATTACGCGCTGCGCTACGACGGCATTTTGAATTCACAATGGGTCATCGTCACGCAGGTGGCGCGGCACGAGGACGAAAACTCCGTCGCGCCCGCGACGTCGACTGGCGACACGATTCAGTATCGCGATGCGGAACAGGATTTCCGCCAGACCGGTGGCTTTGGTCTGATTCAGGACAAGAAATTCTCGCGCACGCATTACGCCGGCTCGGTCATGCGTCTGTGGGGAAAACACGAGGTCAAAGGCGGCCTCGAGTACGAGCACGAGAAAGCGGACGTGACGAAGCGGATGTCCGGCGGACAGCAGGTCGACATCTTCAGGAACGAGGCCGATCCGTCGAGACCGATCTATCGCCACTTCTACTGGACGACGCCGACCGCCACCGTCGGCAACGCGCCGACGTCGGAGCTCAACGCATCGCCCGAGCACAAGGTCACGACCGCGTATTTGCAGGATCGATTCGCCGTGAACGATCAACTCGTGGTCAGTTACGGCGTGCGCTGGGATCGGCAGCAGATCATCGACGCGTCCGGCGTCGTGCAGATCGATCTCAAGGAAGACTACGCACCGCGCCTCGGCCTCGTATTCGATCCGAGCGGCAATCACACGTCGAAGATTTACGGCTCTTATGGCCGGTATTTCGAACAGATCCCGATGGATCTCGTGATCCGTTCGTATTCGTATGAGCGCCAGCCGCGCATCATCAATTACAGCCCCACGAGCACGACTCCGGATCCCGAAGCGGAAATCGACGCGGATCTCGAATCGGCAATTCTCGGCGGATTGCAGACGCCCGCCGATCCCGATCTGCGCAATCAGTACATCAACGAATACATTCTCGGCTATGAGCGCGAAGTCATTCCCGATCTCGCCGTCGGCGTGAAGGGCATTTATCGCAATTACGGACGCGTGCTCGAAGACTTCCTCTGCGCCGATGACGGCACGTACTGCATCGGCAATCCGGGCGAGGGATTGATGAGTCGCGTGTTCACGCTCGATTACTCGCGCACGTTCGAGGCGCCAAAAGCGAAACGCGATTTCAAAGGCGTGCAGCTCGACGCCACGAAACGTTTCTCCAATCGCTGGCAGGGCATGGCGTCGTATCTCTATTCGAAGCTCGAAGGTAATTTCGACGGTGAATACTCGCCATTCACGAACGTCGGCGCCGATCCGAACATCACTGCCGCATACGACTATTACGACTTCTTCACCGACGGCGCCGATCTGAACACGATCACGAATGATGGACCGCTCTCCAACGACCGCCGCCATCAATTCAAGGTCTCGGGGATTTACGAAACGCCGTACAAGCTCTCGGTCGGCGCGACCGCGTACTGGCGCAGCGGCACGCCGTTGACGCGCATGGGTTATTCAGACGCGTACGGCCGTTATGAATTCTTCCTCACCGAGCGCGGCGCCGAAGGTCGTTCGCCGAGCAATTACGAAGTCGACGTCCACCTCGGATATCCCATTACTGTCGGACCGACAACGGTGAATTTATTGCTCGACGTATTTAATTTACTGAACGTGCAGCGGCCGATTCTCGTCGATCAGCGCTGGGGCTTCTCGGAAGCCGATAATGCGCTCGCGACGCCGTCGAATCCGCGTTATGGCGAGGCCGTGATCCGTACGCCGCCGACGAGCGCACGACTGGGAGTGAGGGTGAGCTGGTAGTGACTGCGACTTATCCTGTCATTACGACCGAGCGTCTGCTGCTGCGGATGCTCGAAGAATCGGATTTCGAAGAATACGCGGCGATTCATACCGATCCCGAGGTGACGCGCTTTACGGCTCGCGCGCACCTCGATCGGATGGAGACGTGGCGCCACCTGGCGATGATTGTCGGCGCCTGGCACCTGCGCGGATTCGGGTTTTGGGGCGTGTTCGAGCGGGAGAGCGGAAAACTCGTCGGACGCGTCGGTTTCTGGCAGCCAGACGGCTGGCCCGACTTCGAGCTGGGCTGGACGATGGGCCGTTTGTCGTGGGGCAAAGGCTATGCACCGGAAGCGGCACGTGCCTGTATCGACTACGCGTTCAACGTGATGGGGCGCGATCACCTCATCAGCCTCATCGATCCTTTGAACGTGAACTCGATTCGCGTTGCGGAGAAGATCGGCGAGACGCTCCAGGACCGAATTCACCTCATGGGACACGAACTGCTGGTTTACGGCATCCGCAAATAGACGTTCCATTTTTCCCGCACGTAAGATGGCGTGGTGAATCGCCGTAGTTTCCTGTCGTTGCTGACCGTTCTCTTTTTCATTTGCGGAGAGGCGCATGCGGATGTACGTGACGAGGTCGAGACCGTCGTCCGCGCCGCGCACGCCGCCTACGCGAGCAACGACCTCGCTGCGGTGACCTCCTTCTGGCGCGAAGAGTCGGACGGGCGCCGCCTGGTGGCACTGCGTCTCAAGGGTGATTTTCGTGCGTATTGCGTGATGGTGCAGTCGTTCTCCGTCGACTCGATCGAGGTCGACGGGACGAAAGCGACCGTGCAGACGTCCGCGTTCGTGCGGCGGCAACCGCGGGTCGAAGGACGCGCGTCGGAAGTCGTGGAACAGCGGACTTGGTCGCTCGAGCAGGCTGCGGGCTCGTGGCGCGTCGTGCGTTGGCCGACCGAAGAGCAGCGTGCCGTCGATGAGTTGTGGACGGTGGCCGCGGATAACGCTGCGGTGTCGCGCGTGCTCGCCGCGAACGAGCATCTGCTGGGAACGCCGCTCGTCGAAGAGATCGTGATGACCCTCGAGGAGCGATGGAGCGTCCTCGACCAGTACTCCCGTCCTCTCGCGCGGAATCTCATGCCCATCGCGAACACGATCGGCGATCCCGCGTCGCGCGCGCTTGCCACGCCGGTGTGGGTGGATGTCACGCGTACGCCGTCGCCCGATCACCGACCGAAGGCACGCACCGCGCTGCACGAGGCGATCGCGCTGGCGGAGTCCGTTGGTGACGTCGATGCCAAAGCGGCCGCGATCGGCTTTCTGGCGATCTACGAAATGGACGAGGATGAGGGCTCCGAGGAGGCGGAACGTCTGCTGCGGTGGGTGCTGGGTCACGAGAGCTCGATCCGAAGAGATCGCACTCTCGATCTCGCCGGCTCGAATCTCGGCGGATGTCTCCTGGCGCGGCAGGACTACGCCGCGGCCTATGCGGCTTTTCAGGACGACATGGCGCGGACCACCAGCGCGCCGCAGATGTCCACCTACTTCATTGGACAGATCCACGAGCGCCAGAACGATCCCGAGATGGCGCTGCAGTACTACCTGCGCGCGATTGACCCGGAGATCGCCCGGCCGGGGCCGATGACGATCTTCACGCATACGGGGCTGGCCAATGTCTATCGCGCGCTCGGCGATCTCGAGAAGTCGAGGGAACACCAGAGTCGCGCGCTCGCACTGGCGGAGGCGGACAAGAGACCCGGGCTGATCGCGCGGACGATCGTTCCGCTCGCGGAGTCGTATGTGCGGGACAGACAAATCGATCGCGCGGCCGAAGTGCTGACCGACGCGATTGTGAAGGCAGTCGCATCAGGTTCCCTCGCGCCACATATGGATGCGCTCCTGGCCCTCGGACGCATTCATTTGCTTCGCGGCCATCCTGACGAGGCATTGCGAGTCGCGGGAGAGGTTCTGACCGCCTCGGAGAAGCTCAACTTCCCGGGATACGAGCGTTACGCCGCGCTGATGCTCCGCGGCCGCGCGCAGCGTCTTCGCGGGGATGACGCTGCTGCGGTCGAGGCGTTCACGGGCGCGGTCGAGCGGCTGGAGGAAGTGCGTGGACTCGTGGCCGGTGCGGAACGGCAACAGCGGTTGTTCTTCGAGCCGCTTACGGGCGCATACGTCGAGCTTGTCGATCTGTTGCTCAAGCAGGGCCGCGTGGCGGAGGCATTGACGTATGCCGAGCGCGCCAAGGGTCGCGTGCTGCTCGATGCACTGCAGAACGGGAGACGAGTGGACGTGCGGCCGGAAATCGGAGGCGCCGATCGTGAGGCGCGGGCCGCGCGCGTCGATGTGCTGCAGAAGCTGAATCGCACGCTCATCGAAGCGCGCTCGAAGGCTGACGTCGATGCGTCGATCATCGCGCGGCTGGAAACTGATCTGCATCGTGCGCAGGAAGCGCTCGACGCGCTGGAGAGCGAGCTTTCGATCCGGTATCCGGCATCGCATCGCGCGGGTGCGACCACGATCGACGCGGCGGGATTGCGCCGTCTTGTGGCGCGCGATGATGTGGCCTATCTCGAGTTCGTCGTGCACGACGACGCCACGCAACTCTTTCTCGTGCGCAGAGCGCCGGGCGGCGAACCGTCGGTCGCGGCATACCGGATCGCCGTCGGCCGCATGGCACTCGAACGGCGCATCACGGCGTTCGTGCGGCAACTCGAATCGCGAGACGTGACGTGGCATGACGAAGCGCGCGCTCTTTACGACCTGCTCATCGCGCCGGTCGCCAGAGACCTGCGCGGCGTACATGCCATCGGCATCGTGCCTGACGGCGTCCTGTGGCGTCTTCCGCTCGAGGCGCTGGTTGCGAACGACGGACGATTCCTCGTGGAACGGACCGCCTGTTTCTATGCGCCTTCGCTGAGCGTGCTCGACACGGTGCAATCGCGCGAACGGAATCAGCTGCCCGTTCGCGATGCGCTCCTTGCGTTCGGCAATCCGCGGGTCGGAGCCGAGGGGAAACTCGTCGCCGCTGTACACCGCGATCTCGAGCTCGGCCCTCTGCCGGAAGCGGAGCGCGAGGTACGCAGGATCGCGGACGTTTACGGTTCTTCCCGCAGCCATGTGTTCGTGCGGGAAGCCGCCGTCGAAGAGCGCGCCAAGGAACTGATGGCCGATGCGCGCGTCGTTCATTTCGCCACGCACGGTCTGCTCGATGACCGCAACCCGATGTATTCGCAGCTCGTGCTCGCGCGCAACCGCGGTTCCAGCGAGGACGGCGTTCTGCAGGCGTGGGAGATGATGAAGCTCGACATTGGAGCTGACCTGGTCGTGCTCTCGGCCTGCGATACCGCGCGAGGGCGGATCGGCGCAGGCGAAGGGCTGATCGGAATGTCGTGGGCGCTGTTCGCGGGTGGTTGTCCCTCGACGGTCGCCACTCTCTGGAAGATCGGCTCGACCAGCGCGTCCGACCTGATGGTGAACTTCCACGAGGAGTGGTCGCGGCATCAGGGCGATGCGTATGGAAAAGCGCAGGCCCTGCGTGAAGCACAGGTGCGGTTCATCCGCGGCCGTGAACGTCGCCATCCGTACTACTGGTCGGCGTTTGTTCTGGTCGGCTCGCCTCGCTGAGCGGCGAGACTCTTCTGTAGCGCAGCAGCAATTGGCGAGTCTGGATTCTCCGCCGCGAACGCGCTTGCCTCGCGCAACGCATCAGCGCGGGCTCCCTCTCGCGCATAGAGCAACGCTGCGATCAGGTGCGCCCCGGCATTCCGCGCTTCGTCGACTTCACGTGTGGCATCCGAGGAGAGAATCGCGAAGAGCGCGCGAGGTGCGGGAGGAGTCGGAACGATTTGCGTGCGACCCGATTTCTCGAACACGGTGACCTGCCACTCGTACGTGACGCCGCGCGCCAGCGGATGCGTCGGAGTCCATGAGGTGGTGCGCATGCGATCGCTTTTCGCCACCGGCGTGGATCCTTCTCGAGCAATGACGACGCTGTATTCGGCGCCGGCTGGTCCCTTCCAACGGAACGTCGGACGCTGCGAGGCCACGACGCCAGTCGGTTCGAGGAGCGTCGTCGTATCGGGATCGTCGTCGCTGCCGCGTGACTGTTCTCCAGACGAATGAAGCGCAGCGATCTGCGCGACGGTGATCCGTCCCGCGATGATCGCTTCGCGTGCGAGTGCGTCCCATTCGGGCCGGCCGTAAGCGACGTCCGGCGACGAGTTGCTGATGCGAATCCGGTATGGACCATCCGACAACTCAGGCGCTGGTACGGGCGGCGCAGACTTAGGTGGTCGCGCGGTCGCCCGCGGCGGTTCCGGCGTCGGCGTACTCTGCGGCTTTCTGGCGAACAGCAAGAACCCGAGGATCACTGCCAGCACCGCAGCCGCGGCGGCGATGGCGGGCCACCATCGAACGGGTACGCGCTGCGGGGTCGTAGCTTCCGACTCCTCCGTTGCGTGATCCCACAACTCAGCTGCAGAACGCGCCAACGCACGCGAACGGTCGACGGCCGCCGCGCAGGTTTCGCACGAGCGCACGTGCGCTCCTGCCGCCTGAATGCGACGCGGCTCCATCCGGCCTGCCGAGAAATCGGCAAGATCGCGTTCCGTCAGATGCTCGGTCATCTTCTCCATCGTCAAAACCCGCCTCGCAACTTTCGCCGCGCCAGCCGCGCACGTGCGGACTTGCGCAGATTGATCACCTGCTGCCGCGTTACGCCGAGGAGGTTGGCGATGCGCGCGTCCTCCAGCGGAAGCTCACTCCACATGTCCTCGAGCTGCGCGCTGCTCAGACCGACGGACGTCGCCAGTTCGTCCAGATCGGCGACGCCGCTGAAGACGAACAGAGAAATGGCACTCTCGCGATGGCCGTCACGCAGATTGAGCAGCAGCGCCACGCACTGATCGGCCGGCAGCGCCTTGATCTCCTCCCACAGCATTGTCAGAGACTGGCGCGTTTCCACTTGTGACAAAGCATCGCGTTCGCGGTCTTCCGTGATCTCGGTCGGTTCCGAGTCGAACTGCGGTCCGATCGCGACACCCCACAGGTCCGCCATCAACGTCACCAGCGCGTCGAGATCGACCGGCTTGCCGTGCTTCGCCAGAACAGCCCGCAGAGCTTCCGCCGGGCGCGTTCCGTCACGCATGATGTTCGTGATCTCCGTGAGCCTCGGTTCCGCGGCGGGCGAGGTCATGTCCCACTCCGACAAACCGGCCACGACGCGGCGTCCTTCGGTGCTCATCGCGAATGACGGATGCGTCGAGAGCAGGTGGCGGATGCGTTTCTTGAGTTGCGTCCTCTGTGGATAGCGCCCGCGCAGCAGGTCATCCACGGCGTGATAGGTCGTCACGGCTACGAACTCGCGAAAACTCTGGATCGGCACGCGCTCGGTCGTTGCCTCGAGACGTTCGAGCAGCCGCAGATGGACCGACGAGCGAAGATCGTCGATGTCCTCGCGCTGAAACCCGGAGTGGATCTGCGTGCGCCGCAGGATCCCGTCGATCACCGGGTCCGCCGTTTCGGCGAGCAGTTGCGCGATTCGCTCGTGGCGATCGGCCTCGCTGGGAGCATCCATCACGGCACGCAGAACGGGATCTTCGTGCTGGAGGTTCGGCCGGGTCATCGCCGCGTCAGCAGAAACTTATGAGTCATCGTCGAGGGACGGTAATACGCCACGGAGATGGCCGTCTGCAACTGGCGATCGAGAAATCGGTATCGCCGTCAGGGCAGATCAGCAGTCAATAAGGAGACGTGACCTCTCATGAAACGTATTGTCCCCATTCTCTTTGCATTGTTCCTTGCCATTCCGTCCTTCGCCGCTGAGCGCGCTGCGGAACGTGCCGAATCCGGCGCCGATGCGTCGCAGCGCATCGAGAAGGCATTTCCCGCCGTATCGAAGTCCCAGGACCGGCGTCCGGTGCTGAAAGTCGCCACCGAAGATGACGTGATCTGCGGGTATCACCCCGACTTCCCCACCTGCGATTTCAAATGTATCAACGGGGTCCCGGTCCTCAACCCCGATGGCTCGCAGCGGGTCATCTGCTGGGACGAGCCGATCTATCCCGAGTACCCGGGCGGCGGCTGCTCGCGGTACTACGCATGCGTCACGCAAACAGCGTCCGCCTGCTCCTGGTCGGGTAACCCGTATCAGGGTTGCACGTTCTCGCCCCCCAACAGCTGCTCGTCGTGCGACTGGTTCTAGCCGACCGCGGAGATCCCACATGAAAATCCTGCTGACTGTTCTGACGGCGGTAGTTCTCGCATTTCCCGCATTCGCCTATCGCGTCGAGTTTCTCGTGACACACGACGGAAAACCGGTGGAAGACAGCGAGATCTGTTTCTTTTCCTCGACGTCCGTCCTGAATCCTTTCGGTCATTTCCTTGCCTCGGATGACGTGCGCTGCCTGCCGTCCGATCAGGTCATCGACATGCCCGCCGGTCAATGGAACTTCTTCGGCCGCGCCGGAAATCGCTTCACGACCGCCGGGCCGGCGCTGCTGCAGACGCGCAACGACCAGCGCGAGCTCGGCTATCAGGCCCTGACCGTTCCGATCGCTGCCGCGGCCGTCCTCGACTTCTCCGCGGTACGGAAGACGCTCGCGGATGACGAATCGCTCGTGGTCTTCGTGCCGACACCATTCGGTGCTGCGAGCAACGCTCGCCCTGTTCCTCGCGGCGAGAACGAAGTGCTCGTTCCGGCGAATACTTCGCTCGTCCCACTCGTCGTGCGCGACGGTCGACCCGTTCGGATCGGCGACGCGATCAAGCTCGAGCCTGGCCAGCGACGGAGCGCGGTCTTCACAAAAGCCGCCGCAGGTACGGGTGATGTCGTGATCTGGCTGAAGTTCGACGCGGAGATGGCGCACGATCTCGATCAAAAGGAGCCGGTCATTGCGCCGAAGATCGCTGTCGTCTCGAACAAAGGCGAACAGAAGCCGCTGCTCGCCATCGAGAACGCGGCGTTGAGCGATCTTTTGTTCGTGTTCTTTCGCGGCGTGCCCGCCGGTTCTGCGCGCGTGACGATGCAGGGCGAGCTGTGGGAGCCGTCCGAGGTTGCGATGAGTATTGCGGATGGCGCGGTCACCGTGATCGAAGAGCCGTTGTCGATGGCGCTCGCCGGCACCGTCACGCTGCGCTGGCGCATCGAGGGCGATCCGAAACGCGCTGCTGTGAAGGAGACGTGCGACGGTCAGGCCGCCGCCGCTGTCAGAAAAATGGAAGCCGATGGAAAGCGGATGCTGCGCATCGTTCGCTGCGTCGACGAAGCCGCGGGTGAGTGTCGCGTGTTTTTCGAACAGGAGCTCGCGGCTGGTGTGACCGAGGGGACGGCGAACGTTGCGTCGCTTGCGACGGGCCAGTACGTGGCGGAGTTGCGCGTGCCGCCATTCGCGCCGGTGCGGGAAGAGATCTACGTCCTGCCGCGCCGCGCAACGGACCTCGACCTGGTTGCCGCCCCCGTGACGATCTACGGCTCCGTGACGCGCGAAGGCAAACCGGTTCGCGCCGCGTTGTCCGTCGCCGGAGAATCGTTCGTGACCGCGGAATCGGGAGCATTCTCCGCGGCGGTGCTCCGCGCGAAAGGGATCTCGTCGATCGAAGTGAGACCGTGCGATACGAGACTGCCGTTCCTCTATCGGCCGGCCACAGCACTCGACGCAAACTCGTTTCTCACGATCGACATCCCGCGCCGCGCATTGGAGGTGCGGGTGGTGGATCACGACAGCGAGGAGCCGCTCGACGACGCCAAAGTGACGCTCGTCATTCCGCACGCGGAACGATCGGACGATGCGGCTGCGGTGCTTGCGCTGCGATACGAAGAAACGCGCTCGCTCTACATCCTCTCTCCTTATTCACCGCAACAGTCGCGCGTTTGCGCGTCTGCTGTCGGTCATGAGCAAGCCTGTGTCGATGTCGCCGTCCATTCTTCGGAGCCGCTCGTCGTTGCGCTCGAGCGCACCAAAGGAGGAACGCGGGGCCGCGTGATCACCGAGCAGCCAATCGTTGATGGGCTGCTCTACGTCGTTGCTCCGAGTGGGGAAGTCCTGGATCGCTCCATGATCGCGAGTGACGGCGCATTCGAGTTGCCGTCGCTTCCTCCGCCGGATGTGTACTACGTTCTGACGGCGCGCAATCAGCCGCTTGGCGCGCTTGCCGTGCAGCCGGGCGCGGACACGCTGACCCTGACACGACCGCGGACGCCGCTGCGGCACTTCATCGTGCGCCTCGAGCAGGCCGGCGCGATCGAGCAGGGCCGCATCGCGTTTTCTGTCGGCGGGACGCGCATTCCGATCGAAGCATTCGAGCGCCACCAGCAGTTGCGCGGATGGGCGCCGCTCTTCGTCACCGCGCAACCGTACTTCGTGGGCGATGTCGCCGCGGCGGGTGCAATCAGTGCGCAACTCATCCCGATCGGGAGCGGTGAAGGTACGCCGCCGTTCAACGGCGTGCTTCCCGTCGACAACGACATGCTGATCCTGCATTGAAGTCATCCCGAGCGTAGCGAGGGACCTGGGTCGGGCGGTGCGACAGGCATGAGCATGTCGCCCCTCCCACCCAGGTCCCTCGCTCACGCTCGGGATGACCGCCATGCACCGTCATCCGCGGGCGGCACGACGTTCCTCTGTCTGGCCGCGGATCGCGCCAGCACCAACCTCGCCATCGTGCGCAACTCCGTCAACAAGCACGTAGCCGCGCTGAGCTGATCGGAACGAGAGCTTGGCGGTACTCGAGCGGTCGTACGACCGTGCGACGTTCCCGTCGTTGCGTGCCGTCGCGCGCGAGACGGACTCGCCTGCAGTGATCGAGGCGATCCGCGATGTTCTGCAGGACGCCGGTCTGTCATCCCCCGAGCGTGAGTCGAATCCGGTTATCGGTTCTCGGTTGTCTGCAGTGTTTCGCGCTCCGGCACAGACAACCGACAACCGAGAACCGACAACCTTTCTCGACTCACGCTTCTAATGAACCTCCTGAATGGGGACGAGAGAGAAGCCGAGGTTGGCGGCGTTACGGGTCAGCGATTTGAGAAGAGTTTCTCGGTATCTCTGTTCGTAGTAGTTGACGCCCGGATCGCGGTACTCGGTC
>DASYLL010000149.1:0-5562 GCA_036009605.1 Thermoanaerobaculia bacterium
GCGCGCGCCACTGCGTCGATCCCGCCTGAGGTACCATCCCGCCTCTTCGTCTTCTCTTTTCGAGCCCGATCGATCCATGTGCATCCTCCCCGGCACGTCATCCATCGACTCGCCGCCCGGAGGAACCCCATGCGTTTGCACAATCGACTGATGCTCGCTATTGCGCTGTCCCTGATCCTCACTGCCTCGTCCTACGCGAACTTCGCCGGCACCGACCTGATTCTTCCCGCCGCCGGACGGGTGTTGGGAGCAGGAGGCACTGAGTTCCTGACCACGGGTTGGGTGACCAATCCGAACGAACACCCGGTCGACGTGCAGTTCCAGTTTCTGCAGGCCGGACAGGGAAACCTCGACCCGATCACTGTCACCGATCGCCTGCTCGCGGGCGAGACGAAGACGTACGAGAACCTGGCGGAGACGCTGTTTCAGCGCTCGGGCGTCGTAGGCGCCGTGAGAATTCGCGCTTCCGATCGCGTGCTGGTCTCGGCGCGCGTCTACAGTCAGGTTCCCGGCGACACGGTCCTGGCCGACTCGATCGGGGTCTCATTCGCCGGCGTTCCGTCCAGCTTCGCCATCGGCAAGGGCGAGGAAGGCACACTGCAGGGCGTCAACCAGAACGGCGACTTCCGCTACAACTTCATCCTCGTGGAGGCCAGCGGCGCCGAGGCTCGGGTGAGGGTTCGTTTGCGGGACGCGGCGGGGGCGGAGATCGCCGCGAAGATCTACGCGTTGCCCGCATACGGACAGTTGCTTGTGAGTGTGACGGATCTCGCGCCTGCTGCGACCGTCGTCGGTGGCCGGATCGACGCATCCGTCGTGAGCGACGCAGGCCGCGTGATCTTCGCCGGCTCGCTCGTAACCAACGGCAGCCAGGATTCGACCGGGTTCGAGATGTCATTCCGCGACGGCCTGCTCGGCGGCGACGACGTCGACGTGAGCTCGCTCAACGGATTGAGCGGAGCACTCGCGCTGACAGGCGGCCCGGGCGTGACGATCACCCCCAGCGGCAACAAGATTCGGATCGACGCCTCGGCAGTCGAAGGTCCTCAGGGCCCCGAAGGCGCCGCCGGCGCGAGAGGAGCGACGGGTGCGACTGGTGCCGCAGGTCTGGCCGGTGCCACCGGCGCAACCGGCACCATGGGCGCGACTGGGCCGATCGGCCCGACGGGGTCGACCGGCGAAATCGGTGCGATCGGTCCTGCAGGACCAACCGGCCCCACTGGCGATGACGGCGCAATCGGCCCCGCAGGCCCGACAGGTCTCACCGGCGAAAACGGCGCGATCGGTCCCGCCGGCCCAACAGGTCTCACCGGCGATGACGGCGCGATCGGTCCCGCCGGTCCGACCGGTGCCACTGGCGATGCGGGCGCGATCGGTCCCGCTGGTCCCACGGGTCCCACTGGCGATGACGGCGCGATCGGTCCCGCCGGCCCGACCGGGGCCACTGGTGACATTGGCGCAATCGGCCCCGCAGGCCCGACAGGTGCCACCGGTGCCACCGGCGCGACCGGACTTTCGGGCGCGAACGGCGGCATGTTTCACTTCTCCTCGGGGTCTCCTCTCAATGGCGCGACGATGGTCTCCGCCGCTCCCATCTACCTCGGCTTCGGCAGTTACACCACAGCGATCATCGACTCCTCAGGCGAGTCGACGAACCCGCCCCAGGCAGGCGGTTTCTCCCTGCCGATTCCGTTCGACGGCACGATTCAGGATCTGCAGGTCAGTGCCGATCTTCGCGTGGCCTCCGTGGTGTCGATCAACACAACCGGCCTTCAATACGACTTTACGGTCTTTCTTGCGCCGTCCGCTCCCAACAACGGAATCAGTCATCTTTCCTCGTCATACGTGACGACTGCTCTGGTGAGCTCGTTGAGATTCGGTTTCCCGAACTCGATCATGACCGCTGGTCTCCCCTATACCGCCACAAACCTCAATTCAGGAGGGGTGCTGGTGGTGTCCGCAGGCGATCGCGTCGGCATCCGCGTGCGGACCACCGTGGAGACGGACCCGTCCTCCGTCGATGTGACCGAGCTCTCGCTCAGTGCAACCCTCAGCTATACGCGAGCGCCGTAACCTTCGAACTACACTCCCGCCTTGGATCCGCTCACACACGCGCTCACAGGCGCGACACTCGCATGGGCTGCAACCGGCAGTAAGCTCGGCCGCCGTTCGCTGATCATCGGCGCGGCGGCCGCGCTCCTGCCGGACGTCGACGTTCTGATTCGGAGCTCCACCGATCCGCTGCTGGCGATCGAGCACCATCGCGGCTTCACGCACTCGCTGCTGTTCATTCCCGTCGGCGGCGTTCTCGCGGCGCTGCCGTTCGGAGTGCGGCGACAGGGTGCCATTCTGGCGGGCATCCTCGCCTACGCCTCTCACACGTTGCTCGACGCGGCCACGACGTACGGAACGCAATGGTTCTGGCCGTTCTCGCGATATCGCGTGGGTCTCGACATCATCTCGATCATCGATCCCCTGTTCACAATCTTTGTCCTCGCGGGAGTGATCGCGGCGTGGTTCGGTCGTCGCAGCATCGCTGTCATCGCGCTGGCTCTTTGCGTTGCATGGCTCGGCGTCGGATTCGCGCAACGCGAACGCGCCTCCGCAGCGCAGGCGCGGTTGGCTTCCGCGCGCGGCGATCGGCTCGAGCGCGGAGAAGTGTTCCCCACCATCGGCAACACGATCGTCTGGCGTTCGATCTACGAGAGCAAGGGCATGCTGCGTATCGATCGCATCCGCGTACCGTGGCTCGGCGACGCGACGTACACAGTCACGGACACGGTGCCGCTCGCGACCAGCGACGCGGGACAGCCTGACTTCGAACGCTTCGCCTGGTTTTCCAACGGCTGGGTCGCACGCTCTTCTAACGACCACACGATCATCGGTGACGCTCGCTACTCGCTGCGGACCGATCGCTACGATCCCGTGTGGGGCATCCGCATCCATCCCGAATCCAATCCGCCGATCGAGTGGGTGGATCGGTCGCGCAAACGCGAGCCCGAGGTCGCGCAACTCTGGAACGAGATCCTCGGCCGCGATCCGGCTACGCTTGTGCCATGACCTACGACAACTCAGGCTGGCGGAAGAAGCTGCACACCGTCATCTTCGAAGCCGACACGCCCGCCGGACGAGCGTTCGACGTCGCGCTCATCGTCTGCATCCTCGTCAGCGTGGCTGTCGTGATCCTCGAGAGCATCCCCTCGATCGGCAACCGCTGGCGGCACGAGCTGTTCATCGCCGAGGTGACGTTCACGCTGCTGTTCACGGCCGAATACAGCCTGCGTCTCGTCGCCGTCCGCAGACCCCTCGCCTACGCACGCAGTTCCCTCGGCATCATCGACCTCGTCGCCATCGCACCCACGTGGCTCACGCTCTTCGTTCCGGGCGCCCAGTTCTTCCTGACCGTTCGCGTCCTGCGTTTGCTGCGCATCTTCCGCATTCTGAAGTTGACCGAATACCTCTCCGAGGCGGGCGTGATCACGTCGGCGCTGCGGGCGAGCCGGCGCAAGATCTTTGTGTTTCTCTTCGCCGTGATCACGCTGGTGGTGTTGATCGGCGCGCTGATGTACATGATCGAAGGACCAACGCACGGCTTCCACGACATCCCGACTTCGATGTACTGGGCCATCGTGACGCTGACGACGGTCGGCTACGGCGATCTCTCGCCAAAGACGCCGCTCGGAAAGCTGCTCGCCTCGCTGGTGATGGTGCTGGGCTACGCCATCATCGCCGTACCGACCGGTATCGTGACCTCGGAATTGACCGCCGCCCGCGGACGCGGCCACTCGCGCCAGTCGTGTCCTGCATGCGGACGCGAAGGGCACGACGACGATGCCACGCACTGCAAGTACTGCGGGGCGGCGCTGTAGAAACGCTGTCATCGTTTGAGCAGAACCACTCCCGCGATCAGAGAGAGTCCGATCAGCAACGCCATGCCGAGGACGGAGAGCGTAGGGATGCCGGGCACGGTCGCAGCTGTGACGGTGAACGACGTCGCGTCCGTAGCACCGCCGACCGAAGGATCATCGGTTGGCGCGGTTGATTCGTTCGTGGCGTCGCCGTTCGCGTCGAAGGCGATGGTGCCCTGATTCGTGATGATCGTACCGACGGCCACCGGCTCGATCACGGCGGTGATGGTGATCGTGACCGACGCGCCGGCGGTGAGCGCGCCGTTCCACGTCACAGTATTCGTGAGGACCGTGGCGACGGCGGCGCCGTTCGTCGCATTCGCCGAAACGAGCGTCACTTCCGGCGGGAGAATGTCGCTGAATTCGTTGCCCGCGTTGTCTTGCTGCGTACCGGTGCCGTTGTTCGTGAGAACGATTGTGTAGGTGACGTTGCTGCCAACCGCGAACGTTCCCGCGACGGTCTTCGTGCCGGAAACGGACGGCAGGCCGGAGATCGTCGTCATATCGGAGGCGCTGTTGTTGGCGGGAGTGGGATCGGCGCCGTGCGTGCCGTCATCCGAGATCGTCGCGGTGTTACTGATCTGCGTGACGCCGCCGGGCAATGGATCGTCGACGGTGACTGCGAACGTCGCATTCTGATTGGCGACGCCTGCGGCAACACTTCCCAATGCGAGCGTGCAGGTCGAAGGTGGATCGTCATTCGGAACGCACGACCAGCCCGGCGTGCTCGCACCAGCATTGAACGTCGTATTCGTCGGGACCGTTTCGTTGAGGGTGACGTTCGTGGCGTCGAGATCACCGGCATTGCCATACGTGAGCGCGTACGCAACGGTGCCGCCTGCCGCGACGGTCGCGCCGTTGTCGCTCTTGGTCAGCGTGAGATCTGCTGACGACGCGGCGGCCGCATCGATGCATCCATTGCCGGTCACGCTCTGGCCGTCCGGATTGGTGATCGTCACGTCATGCAGGCCGGTGGTGAGCGTGGTGATGTTGAGCGTGACCTGCGTCGGCGAGTCGTAGGTGATGCTGTTGACGATCGCATTCGTCACCGTTGCGCCGATATGCGCAAACGGCAGCGCCGGAGCCGGAAGGTTCGCGCCTGGATCGTAGAAACCCGAGCCGTTCATCGACGTCCCGGCGATCACCACGTTGCCGGTGGGACCGGGAAACGCGAGCGCCGCGCCGGAACAGGTCGGCGTCGCCGGCGGCGGCGCGTTCAGGCGTCCTACGCGGACGGCGTAGCTGTTCAACGCCTGGTTGTATTCCTGGATCGTCCAGACCGTCATGTCGTCGATGGGATCGACGACGGTGAACGATTGACGTCCCCAGGGCCGCGGCGATCCGGGAACCACGGGAGGGTTGTAGTTCGCGGTCGTCGTGCCGAACGTCGTTGCCGGCAGTGCCGGAGGTCCAGCCATCGTCCCGGCGGGATCGCCTGCCAGTCTGCCCGTGTACGCCGGCGTTGCGCCAACCGAGCCGGCCATGGTGAAACCGACGACCGCGTGACCCTGTCCGGTGGCGGTGATGGTGGGGATGAAGTACTGGCGGGAAGCGGCGCGCGTGGCGGCGTCGTCGAAGACCGTTCCCACCTGCGCCACGGCCGGCGTGGTGGTGAGGTCCTCGAACTCATACCGGCGCACGGCGTTGCGCGCCT